>NZ_JAMXWS010000002.1:0-481187 GCF_051043335.1 Leucobacter sp. gxy201 | reverse complement strand
GGGGGGGGGGGGGGGGGGGCCGGCGCCCCCCCCCCCCCCCCCCCCCCCCCCCCCCCCCCCCCCCGACCCGGCGAAGCTGCGCACCAGCACCTGGTAGGTGCGGGTCGCGAAGGCCGCGACGGCTGCGGCGAGTACGACGAGGCCCGCCCAGAAGAAGATGAAGGCGATGCCTCTTCCCGCACCGTCGCCGAGGAGCCACTCCCAGCGGTCGCGGCCCGCCGCGCTCTCGATGTACGGCACGATCCAGAACTCGGCGACGGGCGCGATGAGGAACGAGGTGAGCGGGGCCGCCGCTGCTTCGAAGGTCATCGCGAGGCCGAAGACCCGGCCCTGCTTCTCGAACGGCACGACCCGCTGGATCACCGTCTGCTCGGCGGCCTCGATCGCCGGCATCAGCAGCATGAACGCCCAGATGCCGGCGATGAACAGCCACGCCCAGTCGCGCAGCGCCAGCACCGAACCGACGACGCCGAGCACGCCGACGGCGACGAGCATGGTGCGCACCGGGTTCGATCCGAGCCCGAACCGGGCGACGAGCGCGCCGCCCGAGATGAAGCCGGTGCCGGCGATGCCGAACACGATGCCCCACATCTCGACCGAGAACAGGGTGAGGCCGTACGGGTCGAGCAGCGCCATGTGCACGCCGCTGACGAGGTTGTTGAACATCGAGAAGAGGATGAGGCCGAAGAGCCCGGGCACCGCGCGCATCGCGGCCATGCCGCCGCGGAAGTCGACGGCGCCGCTCCCCGGTTCGGGCACGGTCTCCGCCTCCTCGATGCGCAGCAGGTAGAGGTGCGCCAGCGGCAGCGCGGTCAGGGCGGTCGCGATCAGCATCGTCGGCCCCATGCCGAGCAGCCCGATCGAGATGCCGCTGAACACGCTCGTGACGATGAACGCGAGCCCCTGCACGGTGCCGACGAGACCGTTCGCGTTCGCGTGCCGTTCGACGGGCACGAGCAGCGTGACGAGCGTCGAGAGCGCCAGGCTGCGCAGCAGCTCGACGACGCACCCGGCGAGCACGACGAGCGTGAACACCCAGAACCACGGGCCGTCGAGCGCGAGCAGCGCGTCGGCGGGCACGAGGAAGAACATGGTGCACCCGATCGTGAACGCGACGAGCGAGCACCAGGCCGACAGCCGCATCACCCGCAGCTTGCGGGTGCGGTCGACGAGCGAACCGAACCACATCGAGCACACCGCCAGCGCGAGCATATACGCCCCGCCGAGAATGCCGGTGGCGAGGATGCTGCGCGTCTCGAGGTACACCCAGAACACGACCGCGAACCAGAGGAAGTTCGTGACCAGGCCGGCGACGGCGGTGTTGCCGAGCGCGTGGGCGAACGTGCGCCACCCGCCGGGCGGCGGGAGGCGGGTCTGAGCGTCGGGTACCGGTGCGTCCACCTGTTCAGCGTAGACAATACTGAGGAGCAGCGCGATAGGGCCGAATCCGCTCGCGAACGCTAGGCTGATACGAGTGAACGCACAGCCCGGAGCCTCGCAGGCCCGCCCCGAGATCCGCCCGTGGCCGGCCCTGTGGTCGATGGTGCTCGGGTTCTTCATGATCCTCGTCGACACCACGATCGTGTCGGTCGCGAACCCGTCCATCATGCGGGGGCTCGACACGACCATGGTCGCGACGCTGTGGGCGACGAGCGCCTACCTGCTCGCCTACGCCGTGCCCCTGCTCATCACGGGCCGGCTGGGCGACCGCTTCGGCCCGCGCCGCATCTACCTGCTGGGCCTCGCCGTCTTCACGCTGTCGTCGCTCGCCTGCGGGTTCGCCGCGACCATCGAGGTGCTGGTGATCGCCCGCGTCTTCCAGGGTCTGGGGGCGGCGATCATGACGCCGCAGACGATGACGGTCATCACGCGCATCTTCGGCCCGCGCGAACGCGGCGCGGCGATGGCGATCTGGGGCGTCACGGCAGGGGTGGCGACGCTCATCGGCCCGATCCTCGGCGGATTCCTCGTCGACGGTCTCGGCTGGGAGTGGATCTTCTTCGTCAACGTGCCCGTCGGCGTCATCGCCTTCGTGCTCGCGCTGCGCTACGTGCCGGTGCTCGAGACGAGCGCGCACCGCTTCGACCTCGTGGGCGTCGTGCTCTCGGGCATCGGCATGTTCATGCTCGTGTTCGGCATCCAGGAGGGCGAGAGCTACGACTGGGGCACCATCCGAGGGCCCATCTCGGTGTGGGGCCTCATCATCGCCGGTATCGTCGTGCTCGTCGTCTTCGTGCTCTGGCAGCGGGTGCAGAAGGGCGAGCCGCTCGTGCCGTTGCAGATCTTCAGGGATCGCAACTTCTCGGTCGGCTCCATCGCCATCGTGCTGGTCGGCTTCTCGGTCACCAGCATGTCGCTCCCGCTCATGTTCTACCTGCAGCTCGTGCTCGGGCAGACCCCGACCCAGTCGGCGCTCATGATGGTGCCGATGGCCGTGCTCTCGATCGCGCTCGCGCAGCCCGTCGGCAAGCTGCTCGACCGCGGCGACCCGCGCCGGCTCCCGATCCTCGGCCTGGTGCTCGTGGCGCTCGGCCTCGCCGGATACTACGTACTGCTGAAGCCCGACGCGTCGATCGTGCTGCTGCTGATCCCGAGCGCCCTGCTCGGCGTCGGCAACGCGTTCATGTGGGGTCCGCTCGCGAACCTCACGACGTTCAACCTCAAGATGGAGCTCGCCGGCGCCGGTTCGGGCGTCTACAACACGAGCCGACAGATCGGGTCGGTGCTGGGCTCCGCGGGCATCGCGGTGCTCATGGCGTCGCGCATCGCCGCGGAGCTCGGCGCCGCGGGCGCAGGGGCCGGCGGCTTCGGCGACGCGGCCGCCGGGGCCCTGCCCGAACCGTTGCGCCCGGGCTTCGCCGACGCGATGGCGCAGTCGATGCTGCTGCCCCTCGCGGTCATCGTACTCGGCGCGATCGTCACCGTGTTCTTCTCGAAGCGGCCCCCGCGCACGGGGCCGGTCACCGTGCAACTGCAGGAGGGCTCATGATTCTCGCATTCTCCGTCGCCCCGAGCGGTGTCGGCGCATCCGGGCAGGCGCCCGAGGCCGACGGTTCCGTCTCCGCGGCCGTCGCCGCCGCGATCCGCGTCGTGCGGGCCTCCGGCCTGCCCTACCGCACCTCGTCGATGTTCACCGAGATCGAGGGCGAGTGGGACGAGGTCTTCGGCGTCGCCAAGCGCGCGACCGAGGCCGTGATGCCCTTCGGCTCGCGCGTATCGCTCGTGATGAAGGCCGACATCCGCCCGGGCTTCGCGGGCGAGCTCGACGGCAAGCTCGAACGCCTCGAGCAGGCGATCGAGGATTCGGGCCGGTAACCCGCCTCGGACGGACGGTCTCCGAGCTCTCGGTCGAGGATCGGCGCCGCCGGAAACGTCCGCATGCCGGCGAGGGCGGGCTCAGCCCTCGGACGAGCTACACGGCATCGGCGGTCGTCGACCAGGCCTCAGTGGCCGTGAGATTCTCTTGTGCACTCTCGAAAGCGGTCCGGGGGTCTCTGCGTTCGATCGCATCGAGCAGCTCCTGGTGGCCCCGAGGGTCGTCCTTGCGGAAGCCCTGACGCTTTGCCGCGAGATCCGTCGACTCTTCGAGCAGCGGCAGCAGAGCCAGATAGACCTGTTCCAGAACCGGGCTGCAAGCCGCCTCGGCCACCGCGCGGTGGAATGCTGCATCGGCTCGGGCCCATCTGGTGCCGTCGGCGGCGTTCCTGGCTTCGAGCGCCGCGCGAATCTGTGCGATCTGGGCGGCACTGGCTCGCTCGGCAGCGAGTCGAGCGAGCTGGGGCTCGATCGTAGCGCGCGCTTCCAGCACGTCTCGCAATGACGGCTGCGCATGTGCCAGGGCGGTGCCGACCTCGCTTCGGGACCTCACATAGGTGCCGTCGCCTCGGCGGATCTCGAGCAATCCGGCGTACTGCAGCGACCGCAGCGCCTCGCGTAGTGTGCCGCGCGAAACTCCGAGCTGAGAAACGAGCTCCGGTTCCGCCGGGATCGCATTCCCGACGGGCCAACGCCCGGAGAGTATCTCGGCCCGGATTGCGGCGGCAGCCCCGTCGCTCAAGTTCATGCGCGGAATTGCGGGAAGGGTCATGGGCAGATACTATCAAACGATCAAACATCCAAACATCTAATGTCTGTCGGAATCTTCATGCCTTCCCGTTCATCTCTGCTCGCGTCTCAGTCGGCGCCGACGCTCGTACTGCTCTGCCTCGGCTTCAACCTGCGCTTGGGCATCACCGGGGCCAGCCCGCTCCTGGGCGAGCTCCAGGCCGACGGCGCGCTCTCCCCCCTCTCAGCAACGGTCGTCACGAGCGCCCCGGTATTCGTCTTCGCGATCGCGGGGCTCGCGGTGCTCCCTCTGCTCGGGCGGTGGGGCATCCGGACCACTATGACCGCGGCGCTCTCCCTGCTGACTCTGGGGCTCGCCGTCCGTGCGGTGCCGCACGAAATCGCGATCGTCGCAGGCACTATCTGTGCGGCCGCGGGCATCTCCGCGGTCAATATCATCCTCCCGGCACTCGTCAGGGAATGGTGTGCAGGGCGCACGCATCGCGCGACGACCGGATACACGAGCGCAATGGCCCTCGGTGCAGCCGTAGCCGCGGCCATCGCTCTGCCGATGGCCAGAATCTTCGGGCTCCCGACGGTCGGCCTCGCGATCTGGGCACTGCCCTCCCTGGCGGCGGGGGTGCTGTGGATCTCCCTCACCAGATCCCAGTCGCAATCGGCACTCGCCTTACCCCTCAAGCGCTCCGGCTCGCCGACTCGAGATCGTGCCGCCGCTTCCGGCGCGAATCTCGGATGGCCACGGGGCACGTTCCCCATGCTCGGATTCTTCGCGCTGCAGACGGTGCTCAGCTACACCATCATCGGCTGGTTGCCGCTCATCGCCGCAGACGGCGGTATCGACGACAGGCGTGCCGGGGTCATGCTGGGAATCGTGATGGCCGTAGGAATCCCGTCCACCGCCCTCGCCGTCCCCGCAGCTGCACGGCATGCCACCCGAGTGCTGGGCATCACGATCACGACCGCATGCGCCGTAGCCGGCGCAACCGGGCTCCTCAGCGCCCCGACTGCGGCACCGGAAGCCTGGGCAGTGCTCCTCGGGATCGGGATGAGCGGGTTCCCCTTTGCCCTCGCGCTGCTGTCGTCAATCGGCGAAGACCACGTACAGGTCGCCCGCGTCTCCGCCCTGACGCAAGTCGTCGGGTACTTCCTCGGCGGCATCGGCTCTCTCTCCGCCGGGTGGGTCGCCGCGTCGAGCGGGGCATGGTCGTCGGTGATCGCGGTCATGATCCTCGGGGCGCTCACCCAAGGAACGCTGGGCGTAGCACTGTCTATCGCGCTCCGGCCGGCACGGAGAAGGCCCCGACCGCGGCCGCGCAGATAACGGTGGGGTGACGCTCTCGGCGGACGATTGAGTACCGCCAGCGGCTTGGATAGTGTGAAATGCGGAAGCAGGGTTGCTCTCCACCAGCAGCACTGCTTCTCCATGATGCTCGTCGACCACGAGTCTTCGACCGAGGAGAGTGAAGGAGTGCCATGTCCACGCAACCTATTCCACGCCGTGCCCGATCCCTGAGAAGCATCGGGGTGACATCGGTCGCCCTCGCCGCAACGGCGGCGCTCGTGCTGACGGGGTGCTCGGGCGGAACGAGCGGCGACGATGTCGCGGTCGATGGCGACTTCTCGGGCGAGACGCTCACGATCGCGGCCGCCTGGTCGGGTGCCGAGCAGAAGAACTTCGAGGCGGTCCTCGGGGCGTTCGAGGATGCCACCGGTGCGAAGGTCGATTACACCAGCTTCGGTGACAACGGACCCACCTATATCCAGGGTCAGCTCGAGGGCGGAACGCCGCCGAACGTCGCCGTCCTGGGGCAGCCGGCCCTGATGCAGTCGCTGGCGGAGAACGGAGACATCCAGCCGCTGGGAGACTCCGTGAAGTCGGCGGTGGAGAAGAACTACGCGCAGTCGTGGCTCGATCTGGGCAGTGTGGATGATGAACTGTACGGCGTCTGGTTCAAGGGCGCGAACAAGTCGACGATGTGGTACAACGCCGATATCTACGACGAGGCAGGAGCTTCCGAGCCGGAGGACTGGGACGATTTCCTCACCCAGCTGGGTCTGGTCAGCGACGCCGGATACTCCGGGATCTCGATCGGGGCCGACGTCGGGTGGCCGCTGACCGACTGGTTCGAGAACGTGTATCTGCGCACTGCCGGCCCCGAGAAGTACGATCAGCTGACCCGCCACGAGATTCCGTGGACGGACCCCTCGGTCAAGGAAGCGCTCGAGGTGCTGGCCTCGCTCTGGGGCACCGATCTCGTGCAGCCGGGCGGTGACCAGCGCGACTTCCCCACGAGCGTCACGGAAGTATTCGGCGCCGACCCCGAGGCCGGCACCGTCTACGAGGGCGATTTCGTCGCCGGCAACATCGCGGATGACGGCAGTTCCACCGTGGGAGAGAATGCCCTGTTCTACGATTTCCCGGCGGTGAACGGCTCCGCACCGGCGGTGATGGGCGGCGGAGACGTCGCCGTGCAGTTCACGGACGACGAGGCCACCTCCGCACTGATGGAGTATCTGGCTTCTCCGGAAGCGGCGGAGATCTGGGTGCCCAACGGCGGCCTGACCTCGCCGAATCAGGCGGTCGACACCTCGCTGTATCCGGATGACGTGTCGCGTCAGATCGCCGAAGCGCTCACCGGCGCCGAGGTGTTCCGCTTCGATATGTCCGACCTCACGCCGAGCGCCTTCGGCGGCACGCCCGGGCAGGGCTTCTGGCAGGAGATGATCGCTTTCTACCAGAACCCGAGCGATATCGACGGCACGATGCAGCGGCTCGAGGCGGCGGCTGCTGCGGCCTACTGACCGCCGAGCCATGACACGAACGCACACCGTCCCGGTGCACCTCCGGGGTCGCGGGCTCCGCCCCCGCGGCTCCGGCCGTGCGCGTCGCGCATTGATCATCGCCTCCTTCCTCGGGCCCGCACTCGTGGTGCTCGGAGCGTTCGTCGTCTATCCGATCGTCTACACGGTCGTCCGGTCGCTGTTCGACAAGGGCGGCACGAGTTTCGTGGGGTGGCAGAACTACGTCACGATGTTCACGAACGACACCACGTTCACCGCGATTCGCAACAACGTCATCTGGGTGATCGTGGCGCCGCTCGCCGTCACAGTGCTGGGGCTCATCTTCGCGGTGCTGGTCGACAGGATCGGATGGAAGGTCGCGTTCCGACTCATCGTATTCATGCCCATGGCCATCTCCATGCTCGCCGCGGGTGTGATCTTCCGCGGGATGTTCCAGGAGAGCCCGCAGCTCGGCGTCGTCAACGCGGCGATCGTCGGAGTGCAGAGCGCATTCGGTGAGCAGTCCAGCTACCCCGGGGCGAAGCCGAGGGGCGACGCAGGGATCGAGGCGGACGACGGGATCATCGTGTCGAGCGACGCCGTGATTCCCGGGAGCGTGCAGAACTTCCCGCTCACCGGAATCAAACAGGGGGACCTCCCCGACGGGCTGGTCGACGGGCTGCCCGCCGCCACGGCTTCGGACGACGAGATCACCGGAACCGTGTTCCTCGATGTGATCCGCGGCGGCGGAGGAACGAACGGCGAGCTCGAAGCGGGCAAGAAGGGGCTCGAGGGGGTGCGCGTCGACGCGGTCGACCCCGATGGCGCCATTCGCGGGTATGCCACCACAGGGGCGGGCGGCGCCTTTACGATCATGGGGCTCGAGCCCGGCGAGCACTACCGCGTAGCGCTGCCGGCCGCGAACTTCGACGGCGGAGCGCAGGGCGTATCGTGGCTGAGCGCGACGTTCATCAACGTCGTCGTGATCCTCGCGTACATCTGGATCTGGGCCGGATTCGCGATGGTGATGATCGCGTCCGGGCTGTCCTCGATCGACCGCTCGCTCCAGGAAGCTGCACGCACCGATGGCGCGAACGAGTGGCAGGTGTTCCGGCGCATCACGGCGCCGCTGCTGGCCCCCGTGCTGATCGTGGTGCTGGTCACGCTGATCATCAACGTGCTGAAGATCTTCGATCTCGTCTATGTCATCCCTCCCGGAGCATCGAAGCCGGCCGCCAACGTGATCGCGGTCGAGATGTGGACCGTCTCGTTCGGCGGCGGGAGCAATCAGGGCCTCGGCTCCGCCCTGGCGATCCTGCTGCTCGTTCTCGTGCTGCCATCGATGATCATGAACGTGCGCCGATTCAGGGAGGAACGAAGCAGATGACGACGCAGGCCGCCACCGGGAGCGTACGCCCGCCTCGCAGCGCCGCGCAGCGCGTGCTCGGCTTCTTCAGCCGCGGGGCGGTGCACGCCGTGCTGCTCGTGGTGGCCGTGTTCTGGCTCGTACCCACTGTCGGGCTGCTGCTGACCTCGCTGCGCAGCTCCGGTGACAACGCGTCCAGCGGCTGGTGGACCGTGCTCACCAGGCCCGCAGAGCTCACGATCGAGAACTACGCGGGCCTGCTCGCGAACCCGACGATCACAGGATCGTTCTGGAACACCATCGTCATCGCGGTGCCGACCACCCTGCTCGTCGTCGTGCTCGGCGCACTCGCGGCGTATGCGTTCGCTTGGCTGCAGTTCCCCGGCCGGGACTGGCTCCTCATCGCGGTGATCGTGCTCCTCGCCGTACCGCTGCAGGTTGCGCTCATCCCGCTCGCGCGCCTGTTCGGGGCGCTCGGGATCTTCGGGAGCGTGCTCGGGGTCATCCTGTTCCATACCGCGTTCGGGCTCCCCTTCGCGATCTTCCTCCTCCGCAACTTCTTCGCGCAGGTGCCGGCGGAGCTGATCGAGGCCGCCCGTATCGACGGCGCGAAGGATTGGCGCATCTTCTTCCAGGTCATGCTCCCGCTCGCGCTGCCCGCTATCGCGTCGCTCGCCATCTTCCAGTTCCTGTGGACCTGGAACGACATGCTCGTGGCATTGATCTTCACGAACTCCGACTCCCAGCCGTTGACGGTCGCGATCCAGTCGCAGCTGCGCCAGTTCGGGTCGAATATCGACGTGCTGTCGGCCGGGGCGTTCCTGTCGATGATCGTGCCCCTCATCGTGTTCTTCGCCTTCCAACGGTACTTCGTGCAGGCGCTGCTCGCAGGGTCCCAGAAGTAGCTCGGCGGCCGCTGCCGGCGGGCGAGGGGGAGCGGGGCGGGCGCCGGCGCGGTAGCGTGATCTCATGCATGCAGAAGCATCCCAGCAGAGCACCGCAGCAGGAGCACGGGCGGTCGTGCCGCGCGAGGCCGAGGTCGGCACGGCGAGCGCCGCCGCGCTCGCCGCCTTCGCCGCGCGCACCTTCCCCGACGCGTGCCCGGAATGGATGCCCGCGGAGCACGTGCAGGCGTTCATCGCCGAGGGGCTCTCCGAACGCCAGTTCGCGGCCTGGCTCGCGGACCCCAACAGCCACGTGCTCGTCGCGGAAGGCCCCGACCGGGCCCTGGTCGGCTATGCAGTCTGCCTCCACGGCCTGCACGACGAGAACCCGGAGCAGTGGGCCGGGCAGCGCACGGCGTACCTCTCGAAGCTCTACGTCGATCCCGAGAGCCGCGGGGCGGGCGTCGCCCGGAGTCTCTTCGACCTGGCTCTCGAGACCGCGCGCGCCGACGGCTGCGCCGCATTCTGGCTCGGCGTGAACGACGAGAACGCCCGGGCACGGGCGTTCTACCTCAAGGCGGGGCTCGCGGTGAGCGGCAGACGCAGATTCCGCGTCGGCGACACTCTGTGCACCGACGACGTGCTCGGCCGCGAACTGCTCGGCGCCTGAGCCCGGATCAGGCCTCCGGGGTCGAGATATCGGCGACCGTCGCCGCATATGCCTCGATGAGCATATCGGCCTCGACGAAGAGGCTGAAGCCGTGGGCGCCCGCGCCCATCGCGATGCGGCGGCCGACGATCGAGGAATCGGCGAAGACCGGCCAGTCGGTCGTGCTGCCGATCGGCGTGATCGTGCCGCGCTCGTACCCCGTCGCCTCGAGGGCGAGATCGGGGTCGGGCATGCGCAGCTTGTTCACGCCCACGACCGCCCGCAGTTTCGGCCACGAGATCGACCGGCCGCCCGGTACGAGGGCGAAGAGGTAGGTGCCGTCCGAGCGCTTCACGACGAGGGTCTTCACGATGTCCGAATCCTCGAGACCGAGGATCTCGGCGGCCTCGTGCAGCGACCGCGCCTCGGGGCGCGCAACGATCTCGACGTCGAGGCCGCGCGCCGCGGCGGCCTCGCGAACGCGGGCGTGGCCCTGCTCTTGCTCCTGGGTTTCCGACATGCGCGCCTCCGCTCGTGCCACGAGTACTGCTCCTCATTCTGCCAGGACGCGGGCGGCGGCGATCCCTGGAGACCGCGCCCCGGCGGACAATGCCGTGCGAAGCATGCCCCTGCCGAGCAATGCCGCCAGCGAACAACGCCCGCAATGCCGCCCGTCCCGCGTATTCTCCGAGTCATGAGTATGAGCGGTGGCGGCGGAGGCGGGCGGGGCGGCCGCGTATCGGCGGGCGACGCCTCGAAGCAGCGCGAGATCAACAGCGCGGCCCCCGTCATCCCCGAGCTCGGGTCGCGCATCGCCGCGCTCTTCCGCCCCTACCGCGGGCAGCTCGCCGCCATCGTCGTGCTCGTGCTCGTCTCCGCCGGCCTCGGCATCCTGCCCCCGCTCCTGACCGAGCGCGTCTTCGACGACGGGCTCTTCCCGCAGGGCGGCCCCGACCTGCCGCTGCTCGGCTGGCTCGTCGGGGCGATGGTCGCGATCTTCGTGGTCTCGTCGGGATTCGGCATCGTGCAGACCCTGCTCACGGCGCGCGTCGGCAACAGCGTCATGGGCGACCTGCGCGTGCGCCTCTTCACCCACCTGCAGTCCATGGAGCTCGGCTTCTTCACCCGCACGAAGACCGGCGTCATCCAGTCGCGGCTGCAGAACGACGTCGGCGGCGTCGCGAACGTGCTCACGAACACGGTGTCGAGCGTGCTCGGCAACACCGTCACGGTCATCGCCGCCGGCATCGCGATGGTGCTGCTGAGCTGGCAGCTCACCCTCGTCGCGCTCGTGCTCATGCCGGTGCTCGTGTTCGCGCAGCGCCGCGTCGGCCAGGTGCGCGCGAAGATCGCGGGCAAGACGCAGGAGTCGCTCTCCGAGATGACAGCCATCACGCAGGAGACGCTGTCGGTGTCGGGCGTGCTGCTCGCGAAGACCTTCTCGCAGCAGCGCACCGAGACCGAGCGCTACGCGGCCGAGAACCGCAACCAGATCGAACTGCAGGTGCGGCAGACGATGAGCGGGCAGGTGTTCTTCGCGCTCGTGCAGATCTTCCTCTCCGCGGTGCCCGCGATCGTCTACCTCGTGTCGGGGCTGCTCATTTCGCGGGCGATGGGGCAGGGCTTCGACCCGGGCATCACCGCCGGCACCATCGTCGCCTTCACGACCGTGCAGTCGCGCCTGCTCTTCCCGCTCATGGCGCTCATGCGCGTCGCCCTCGACCTGCAGACCTCGCGGGCGCTCTTCGCCCGCATCTTCGAATACCTCGACCTCGACCCCGCGATCGTCGACGCCCCGGAGGCGCACGAGCCGTCGGACGAGCCGGGCCGGGCCGGCCGCATCGAGTTCGACGACGTCGTGTTCCGCTACCCGGATGCCGGCCCCGACGACCGCCCGACCCTCGACCGGGTGTCGTTCCACGTGAAACCCGGTGAGTTCGTGGCATTCGTCGGCGCCTCGGGTTCGGGCAAGACCACCATCGGCTCGCTGATCCCGCGCCTCTACGATGCGAGCGGCGGCTCGGTGCGGTACGGGGGAGACGACGTGCGCGAACTGCGGCAGGAGTCGCTCATGGACCGCATCGGGGTCGTCACACAGGAGCCCTACCTCTTCCACGCGAGCATCGCCGAGAACCTGCGGTACGCGAAGCCCGGCGCGAGCCACGACGACATCGTCGCCGCGGCCCGTCTCGCGAACATCCACGACACCATCGAATCGTTCGCCGACGGCTACGACACGATCGTGGGCGAGCGCGGCTACCGTCTCTCCGGCGGCGAGAAGCAGCGCATCGCCATCGCCCGCGTACTGCTCAAGAACCCGCGCGTGCTCGTGCTCGACGAAGCCACCAGCGCGCTCGACACCGTGAACGAGCAGATCGTGCAGCGCGCCCTCGACGACGCCCGCAGCGGGCGTACGACGGTCGCCATCGCGCATCGGCTGTCGACGGTCGTCGACGCCGACCGCATCTACGTCGTCGACGCCGGGCGCATCCGCGAAGCGGGCACGCACGACGAACTGCTCGCGCTCGGCGGGGCCTACGCCGAGCTCTACGCGCGCCAAGTGCACTGACCGCGAGGGAGCAGCCGCGCACCGCAGAAAGTTGCGGGATCGTGCGGTCTTCCGCAGCCTCGTCGCAGTTCCTGCAGAAATCATCGCTTCGCGCGTGGAATAATCTTCTCGTGAAGCCCATCAACCAGTCCTCGAAGCTCGCCGGGGTCCGCTACGACGTACGCGGACCGATCCTGCAGGAGGCCGAGCGCCTCGAGCGCGAGGGGCACGAGATCCTCCGCCTCAACATCGGCAACCCCGCCCCCTTCGGCTTCGAGGCGCCCCCCGAGATCGTCGAGGCGCTGCGCGAAGCGCTCCCCGTCGCGCAGGGGTACAGCAGCTCCCTCGGCATCCTTCCGGCGCGCGAGGCCGTCGCCCGCTACTACGCCGACGAGGGCATCGCGGGTATCGGCCCCGACGACGTCTTCATCGGCAACGGCGTGAGCGAGCTCATCTCGCTGGTCGTCCAGGCGCTCGTCGACGACGGCGACGAAGTGCTCGTTCCCGCCCCCGATTATCCGCTGTGGACGGCGCAGGTGACCCTCGCGGGCGGCCTCGCCGTGCACTACCCGTGCGACGAGGCGAACAGGTGGATGCCCGACCTCGACGCCATCGAGGCGCTCATCACCACCCGCACCAAGGGCATCGTGCTCATCAACCCGAACAACCCGACGGGCGCCGTCTATTCGCCCGAACTCGTGCGCGGCTTCGCTGCCCTCGCCGAGCGCCACGGCCTCGTGCTCATGGCCGACGAGATCTACGAGCACATCCTCTACGACGACGCCGTGCTCGAGCACGCCGCACTGCACGTCTCGCACACGCTCTGCATCACATTCAGCGGCCTGTCGAAGGCGCAGCGCGTCGCCGGCTACCGCTCCGGCTGGGCCGCCATCTCCGGCGACCGGGCGCGCGCCCGCGACTTCCTCGAGGGGCTGACGCTGCTCGCCAACATGCGCATGTGCGCGAACGTGCCAGCTCAATACGCGATCCCCGTCGCGCTCGCCGCCGAATCGAACTGGTCGGGCATCGCCGAGCTGTGCGCCCCCGGCGGGCGTCTGCGCGAGCAGCGCGACGCCGCGCACCGACTGCTCACCGGCATCCCGGGCGTCAGTTGCGAGCTGCCGGGCGGGGCGATGTACCTCTTCCCGAAGCTCGACCCCGAGCAGTACCCGATCGAAGACGACCAGGCCTTCGTCATCGACATGCTGCGGGCGACGCGGGTGCTCGTGACGAACGGGCGCGGATTCAACCTGCCGACCGCCGACCACCTGCGCTTCGTGACGCTGCCCGGCGTGCCGGTGCTCACCGAGGCGATCGGGCGCATCGCCGAGCACCTGGACAGCGTGCGCGCCGCGTGAGGGAGGGGGCGGGGCCGTCTCGGCCCCGGTAGGGTGCGTCGTATGAGCGTCCGCATCCTCGCCGTGGGAAAGAAGCACGCGCGCTGGAGCTGGGAGCGAAGGCCATTTCTGGCCTTCGCCGCGACGCCAGCGCCGCGGCTCTCTGAGCTGCGGGTATGTTCTCTCGTATGAGCGTCCGCATCCTGGCAGTCGGCAAGAAGCACGAGAGTTGGGTCGTCGACGGCATCGACCGCTACGAGAAGCGGCTGCGCAAGCCGTTCGACGCGAGCTGGCAGCTGCTGCCGCACTCGGCGCGCGAGGGAGAGGCCGCACGCGCCGAGGAGTCGGAGCGCATCCTCGCGAAGGTCGGGCGCGACGACTTCCTCGTGCTGCTCGACGAGCGCGGCCTGGGCGTCGACTCGCCGGCGCTCGCCGCGAGACTGCGCTCGGCCTTCGACCGCGGTAGGCCCGTCACGGTCGCGATCGGCGGCGCCTACGGGGTCGACGACCGCGTGCGCGAGCGGGCCGACTTCGTGTGGAGTCTGTCGCTGCTCGTGTTCCCGCACCAGCTCGTTCGGCTCATCCTCGCCGAGCAGCTCTACCGCGCGCAGGAGATCGCGGCCGGGCGGCCGTACCACCACGTGTAGCCCGCCATTCGCAGGGCCGCCGCAGATTGCGATTTCGCATCGGATCGGGGCCAGTACCGGGAATCGTCCCCGCACGGACCCGCAGATGTGCGTAGCCTGGGTGGCGTGCGCTTCGCAAACCGCGGAGCCTCCAGTGAAGGAGGAGCACCCAGTGCACCAGAGGACACAATCATTCGGCCTCAGACTGGCGATCGGGGCGGCCCTCACCGGGCTCTTCCTGCTCGTCGCAGGAGGCGCGGCGCAGGCCGTGCCGCAGACGCCGCCCAGTGCCGCGGTCGCGGCAGTACCAGACCGGGCGGTCGCGCCCGGCCCCGCGAAGGCCGCCGATCTCGGCGGCAAGAAGTTCGTCATCGCGACGGACACGACGTTCGCGCCGTTCGAGTTCCGCGAGGGCGGCGAGCTCGTCGGCATCGACATGGACCTGCTCAATCGCATCGCGGAGGAGGAGAACTTCACGGTCGATATCCAGTCGCTCGGGTTCCAGGCGGCGGTGTCGGCGGTGACATCGGGTCAGGCCGATGGCGTGATCGCGGGCATGTCGATCACGGATGAGCGCAAGCAGACGTTCGATTTCTCGGACCCGTATTTCGATTCGGGCATCCAGATGGCCGTCGCCGATGACAGCGACATCACGGGCTACGAGGATCTGCAGGGCCAGACGGTCGTCGCCAAGGGCGGCTCGGAGGGCGAGTCGGAGGCGAAGAAGCTGTCGGAGAAGTACGGCTTCACGGTGAAGGCGCTCGATCAGTCGACGAGCCTCATCGAGTCGGTGAAGAACGGTTCGGCCGCGGCGGTGTTCGATGACTACCCGGTGCTGAAGTACGGCATCGCGCAGGGCAACGGGCTGAAGGTGGTCACGGATAAGATCCCTGGCGGCCAGTACGGCTTCGCCGTCGCGAAGGGGCAGAACGCCGACCTGCTCGAAGCATTCGACGAGGGGCTCGCAGAGCTCAAGGCCGACGGTACCTACGACGAGATCCTCGCGCAGTACCTCGGCGATGCCGGAGGCTCGGACGCCGCGCAGAGCGAAGCGCCCGAGGCCCTCGATCTCGGCGGCAAACAGTTCACCATCGCGACGGATACGACGTTCGCCCCGTTCGAGTTCCGCGAGGGCGGCGAGCTCGTCGGCATCGACATGGACCTGCTCAATCGCATCGCGGAGGAGGAGAACTTCACGGTCGATATCCAGTCGCTGGGATTCCAGGCGGCGGTGTCGGCGGTGACATCGGGTCAGGCCGATGGCGTGATCGCGGGCATGTCGATCACGGATGAGCGCAAGCAGACGTTCGATTTCTCGGACCCGTATTTCGATTCGGGCATCCAGATGGCCGTCGCCGATGACAGCGACATCACGGGCTACGAGGATCTGCAGGGCCAGACGGTCGTCGCCAAGGGCGGCTCGGAGGGCGAGTCGGAGGCGAAGAAGCTGTCGGAGAAGTACGGCTTCACGGTGAAGGCGCTCGATCAGTCGACGAGCCTCATCGAGTCGGTGAAGAACGGTTCGGCCGCGGCGGTGTTCGATGACTACCCGGTGCTGAAGTACGGCATCGCGCAGGGCAACGGGCTGAAGGTGGTCACGGATAAGATCCCTGGCGGCCAGTACGGCTTCGCCGTCGCGAAGGGGCAGAACGCCGACCTGCTCGAAGCATTCGACAACGGCCTCGCGCGCCTCAAAGCGGATGGCACCTACGATCAGATTCTCGCGCAGTACCTCGGCGAGGACACCTCGGCGAGCGGAACGGCCGCCCCGACCGAGAAGTCCAGCTTCTTCCAACTGCTCGTCGACTCGATGCCCGCTCTCGGACAGGGCCTCTGGAACACCGTGCGCATCACGGTGACCTCCTTCGTCATCGCCCTGGCGCTCGGCCTCGCGTTCGGTTTCATGAAGATCTCGAGCTCGCGCATCCTGCGAGGGATCGCCTCGACCTTCGTCGCGATCTTCCGCGGCACCCCCGTGCTCGTGTGGGCGTTCCTCTTCTACTTCGGTCTGCCGCAGCTCACCGGCATGAAGGGCGACATCTTCTGGGCCGGTGTCGCGACGCTCGCCCTGAACGCGGGCGCATACCTCACCGAGATCGTGCGCGGTGGGCTGCAGGCCGTCGACCCGGGCCAGATGGAGGCGGCCCGCTCGCTCGGCCTCGGCTGGGGCAAGTCGATGCAACGGGTGGTGGTGCCGCAGGCGGTGAAGATCTCGACGCCGGCGATCATCAACCAGTTCGTCATTACGCTGAAGGACTCGTCGCTGCTGCTCACCATCGGCTTCGCCGAGCTGCTGTACCAGGCGCAGCAGATCTACGCGGCCAACTACCGCACGACCGAGATGCTGATCATCGTCGGCATCATGTACTTCGTGGTGATCACCCTGCTGACCTGGGTGGCCAACATCGTGGATAAGAAGGTGAACAAGTGACTGAGAAGCTCACGTCGGGCACGGTGCCCGTCGTCGTCAGCGGAGCCGGTATCACCGTGAGCGGGCTGCGCAAGTCGTTCGGCCCGGTCGAGGTGCTGCAGGGCATCGACCTCGAAGTGGCGCCGGGCGAGATCGTCTCGCTCATCGGCCCATCGGGCTCCGGCAAGTCGACCATTCTGCGCTGTCTGAACAAGCTCGAGGAGCCGACCTCCGGCACCGTCGTGGTGAATGGCTTCGACATCATGGATGCGAAGGTCGACATCAACGAGGTGCGGCGCAGCGTCGGCATGGTGTTCCAGCACTTCAACCTCTTCCCGAACATGTCGGTCATCGAGAACGTCATGCTCGCACCGGTCGAGACCGGGAAGCGGGGCAAGGAGGAGGCGCGGAAACAGGCGCTCGCGCTGCTGCGCCGCGTCGGGCTGGAGGAGAAGGCCGATGCGCGGCCGTCGCAGCTCTCGGGCGGCCAGAAGCAGCGCGTCGCCATCGCCCGCGCGCTCGCGATGGAGCCCGCGATCCTGCTGTTCGACGAGGCCACCTCGGCGCTCGACCCCGAGATGGTCGGCGAGGTGCTCGAGGTGATCCGCGAGCTCGCGAAGACCGGCATCACCATGGTGCTCGTCACCCACGAGATGGGCTTCGCCCGCGAGGTGTGCGACAAGGTCGTCTTCCTCGCCGACGGCGTCGTGTGCGAGGAGGGCGAGCCCGAGCAGGTATTCGGCAACCCGCAGACACCCCGTCTCCAGGAGTTCCTGAGCAAGGTGCTCTGACCCGGACGGAAGCACCGGAGGGCCGCTCGGCGGCCGAGCGGCCCCGCGCGCGAGACGATCGCGAGCGGGGCCGCCTCCGCATGTCCGAGGGGCCGGTTACCCTGCCCGCATGAACCCGTTCCGCATCCCCGCGCAGCACCTGCCGGCACCGCTGCTGCGCCGCCCGGCGCCCAGCGCGACCGCGGTGCCGTGGCGGGTGCTGCGACCCGGTGACGGCGTGATCGAGGTCGAGCACCGCGGCCGCGGCCCGCTCTACTCGGTGCGCTTCTCGCTCGCGGGCGGCGGCATGCTCGGCCTGTCGCTGCCCCGCACGGTGCTGCCCGGCGAGCGGGTGCGCGCCCGGGTGCGCGGGCCCGAGGCCGACGGGGCCGCACTCGCGCCCGACGCGATGCTCGTGCTGCGCTGGTTCCAGCCCGAGGGGGAGGAGCTGCTGTGGCCGATCGCGCTCTAGAACGGGGTCCGCCGCGACACGCCGGGAGCGGTCGGTGGAGAAATATCTTTCCGCTCTCCCGGGTTGTGGATAACTCGCCTCGATGGGCGGAACCGCGCCGAAAGTTCTCCCCAACAAGGGCCTTGCGCCGGTGGAGTTCCCGTGGAAAACTACATTGATGTAACTACATCATGTTGTGGTCAGTCGAGGTGTGGTTCACTATATGTAGTGCCCGAAGCGGGCAACGCAGATTTTCAACGAAGGGCGTGAAATGGCCATTACGGTATACACGAAGCCGTCGTGCGTGCAGTGCACTGCGACCTACCGGGCGCTCGACAGCAAGGGCATCGAATACAACGTGCTCGACCTCTCGCAGGACGAGACGGCGTTGGAGACGGTGAAGGGTCTCGGCTACCTGCAGGCCCCCGTGGTGGTCACCGAGGATGAGCACTGGTCGGGCTTCCGCCCCGACAAGATCTCGGAGCTCGCAAGCCGCCTCGCAGATTAATCGAGCGGCAGGGACCATGCCCGACCTGGTGTATTTTTCCAGCGTCTCCGGCAACACCCGCCGTTTCGTCGAGAAGCTGGGACGACCGGCGCTCCGCATCCCGCTGTACGCGCGTGAGGAGCCGCTAGTCGTCACCGAGCCCTATGTCCTCCTCGTCCCGACGTACGGAGGAGGCCCGGATACGCGGGCCGTTCCCAAGCAGGTCATCAAGTTCTTGAACGACGAGCGCAACCGCTCGCTGCTCCGGGGCGTGATGGCCGCGGGCAATACGAACTTCGGCGAGGCCTACGGGCTCGCGGGGGCCATCATCGCGCGAAAGTGCCAGGTGCCCTTCCTCTACAAGTTCGAACTCTTTGGAACACCCGACGACGTCGCAGCCGTCGAAGAAGGATTGGAGAAGTTTTGGAAACAGCAGTGATGGAGCCGGGGCTCGAGTCGTCGAAGATCAGCGAGATGGACTACCACTCGCTGAACGCGATGCTGAACCTGTACGACGCCGATGGTCGCATCCAGTTCGACAAGGACCGCGAGGCGGCCCGTCAGTACTTCCTGCAGCACGTCAACCAGAACATGGTGTTCTTCCACAACTTCGAGGAGCGCATGCGCTACCTCATCGACAACGACTACTACGAGAAGCCGCTGCTCGACCAGTACTCGATGTCGTTCGTCGAGACGCTGACCGATGAGGCGTACGCCCTGAAGTTCCGCTTCCCGGCCTTCCTCGGCGCCTTCAAGTTCTTCACCTCGTACGCGCTCAAGACGTTCGACGGCAAGCGCTACCTCGAGCGCTTCGAAGACCGCGTCGTCATGGTCGCCCTCGGTCTCGCCCAGGGCGACGAGGAGCTCGCACGCGGCTACATGCGGGAGATGATCTCGGGCCGTTTCCAGCCGGCCACCCCGACCTTCCTGAACCTCGGCAAGGCGCAGCGCGGCGAGCTCGTCTCCTGCTTCCTGCTGCGTATCGAGGACAACATGGAGTCGATCTCGCGCGGCATCAACTCCTCGCTGCAGCTCTCGAAGCGCGGCGGCGGCGTCGCGCTCTCGCTCTCGAACATCCGCGAGCAGGGCGCCCCGATCAAGAAGATCGAGAACCAGTCGTCGGGCATCATCCCCGTCATGAAGCTGCTCGAAGACAGCTTCAGCTACGCGAACCAGCTCGGTGCGCGCCAGGGCGCCGGCGCCGTGTACCTCAACGCGCACCACCCCGACATCATGCGCTTCCTCGACACCAAGCGCGAGAACGCCGACGAGAAGATCCGCATCAAGACCCTGTCGCTCGGCGTCGTCGTACCCGACATCACCTTCGAGCTCGCGAAGAAGAACGAGGACATGTACCTCTTCTCGCCCTACGACGTCGAGCGCGTCTACGGCGTGCCCTTCGGCGACATCTCCGTGAGCGAGAAGTATTACGAGATGGTCGACGATGCGCGCATCACCAAGACGAAGATCAGCGCGCGCCAGTTCTTCCAGACCGTCGCCGAGCTGCAGTTCGAGTCGGGCTACCCCTACATCGTGTTCGAGGACACGGTGAACCAGGCGAACCCGATCAAGGGCCGCATCAACATGTCGAACCTCTGCTCCGAGATCCTCCAGGTCAACACCCCGACCACCTACAACGAGGATCTGAGCTACAACGAGATCGGCAAGGACATCTCGTGCAACCTCGGTTCGATGAACATCGCGAAGATGATGGACGGCGACGACTTCGGCCAGTCGGTCGAGCTCGCGATCCGCTCGCTCACCGCCGTCAGCGATATGAGCCACATCTCGTCGGTGCGGTCGATCGAAGACGGCAACGACAAGTCGCACGCCATCGGCCTCGGCCAGATGAACCTGCACGGCTACCTCGCCCGCGAGCACGTGCACTACGGTTCGGAAGAGGGCGTCGATTTCACGAACATCTACTTCTACACGATCCTGTTCCACGCGCTGAAGGCGTCGAACCGCATCGCGATCGAGCGCGGCACGACCTTCGAGGGCTTCGCCGATTCGAAGTACGCGACGGGCGAGTTCTTCGACAAGTACACCGAGAGCGCGTGGGAGCCCGCGACCGAGCGCACCCGCGAGCTGTTCGCGCAGTCGGGCATCGCGATCCCGACGCAGGCCGACTGGCACGAGCTCAAGGCGAGCGTCATCGAGCACGGCATCTACAACCAGAACCTGCAGGCGGTGCCCCCCACCGGTTCGATCTCGTACATCAACAACTCGACGTCGTCGATCCACCCGATCGCGTCGAAGGTCGAGATCCGCAAGGAGGGCAAGCTGGGCCGCGTCTACTACCCGGCGCCCTTTATGACGAACGACAACCTCGAGTACTACGAGGACGCCTACGAGATCGGCCCCGAGAAGATCATCGACACCTACGCCGCGGCGACGCAGCACGTCGACCAGGGCCTCTCGCTCACGCTGTTCTTCAAGGACACGGCGACGACGCGCGACATCAACAAGGCGCAGATCTACGCGTGGCGCAAGGGCATCAAGACGATCTACTACATCCGCCTGCGCCAGCTCGCGCTCGAGGGCACGGACATGACGGAGTGCGTCAGCTGCATGCTGTAATTGGTTCGACTGCGGATTGCGACTGAAGAAAGAGTGAGATGAACTACAAGCTGGGCCACGCGGTGCGCGCGATCAACTGGAACCGCATCGAGGACGACAAGGATCTCGAGGTCTGGAACCGACTCGTCAACAACTTCTGGCTGCCCGAGAAGGTGCCGCTGTCGAACGACGTGCAGTCGTGGGCGACGCTGACCGACGACGAGAAGCTGATGACGATGCGCGTCTTCACCGGCCTGACGCTGCTCGACACCATCCAGGGCACCGTCGGTGCAGTCTCACTGATCCCCGACGCCATCACCCCGCACGAGGAAGCGGTGTACACGAACATCGCGTTCATGGAGTCGGTGCACGCCAAGAGCTACTCGTCGATCTTCTCGACCCTCTGCTCGACGCAGGAGATCGACGACGCCTTCCGCTGGTCGGTCGAGAACCCGAACCTGCAGAAGAAGGCCCAGATCATCGTCGACTACTACGAGGGCGACGACCCGCTGAAGCGCAAGATCGCCTCGACGCTGCTCGAATCGTTCCTCTTCTACTCGGGCTTCTACGCGCCGATGTACTGGTCGGCCCACGCGAAGCTCACGAACACCGCCGACCTCATCCGCCTCATCATCCGCGACGAGGCCGTGCACGGGTACTACATCGGGTACAAGTACCAGATCGCGCTTGCGAAGGAGAGCGAGGAGCGCCAGCAGGAGCTCAAGGACTACACCTTCTCGCTGCTGTACGACCTGTACGAGAACGAGGTGAAGTACACGCAGGATCTCTACGATCCGCTCGGCCTCACCGAGGATGTGAAGAAGTTCCTCCACTACAACGCGAACAAGGCTCTCATGAACCTCGGCTACGAGCCGATGTTCCCGAAGGAGTCGACCGACGTGAACCCGTCGATTCTCTCGTCGCTCTCGCCGAACGCGGATGAGAACCACGACTTCTTCTCGGGTTCGGGCTCGTCGTACGTCATCGGCAAGGCCGAGGCCACCGAAGACGAGGATTGGGACTTCTAGAGCACCCGCCAACCGCATCGCGGAGGTCGCCCCTGCGGCGCCGAGCTTTTCGCTCGGTCGCCGTGGGGGCTTTCTGCGCCCTCGTCGAAGCCTGTGCGATCCCTGGAGAAACCCGGCCTCGGGCCCGAATGCGGGCGTAGGCTGGAGCCATCGACCGCGGGCGGCCCCGCCGGCGATCGAGTGGAACACCCATCCGGCGACTGACCTGCTGGTGCCGGGCCCACGAGGCCCGACGGCTTCCGATCAGTTGCTCCCGTGAATCGAGGGATTGATCAGTATGAAGGCAGCGCGCTACTACGACCGCGGCGATATCCGCATCGAAGACATCGAACCGCAGGCGCTCGAACCCGGCACCGTGCGCATCGATGTCGCCTGGACCGGCATCTGCGGCACCGACCTGCACGAGTACCTCGAAGGCCCCATCTTCGTGCCCGCCCATGGCCACCCGCACCCGATCTCGGGTGAGGACGCGCCGGTGACCCTCGGCCATGAGTTCTCGGGCGTCGTCTCGGAGATCGGGGAGGGCGTCGCCGACCTGGCCGTCGGCGACCATGTCGTCGTGGAGCCCTACATCATCCGTGACGACGTGAACACCGGCCCCGAGTCGAACGACTACCACCTCTCGCCCGACATGAACTTCATCGGACTCGCGGGGCGCGGCGGCGGCCTCTCCGAGAACATCGTGGTCAAGCGCCGCTGGGTGCACAAGGTCGATCCGTCGGTCGCGCTCGACGAGGCCGCCCTCATCGAGCCGCTCTCGGTCGCGTATCACGCGGTCAAGCGATCGGGCGTTGTCGCGGGCCAGACCGCGGTCGTAGGGGGTGCGGGCCCCATCGGCCTGCTCACGGCCGCGGTGCTGCACGCCATCGGCGTGCGGGTCATCGTCTCGGAGCTGTCGCCGCTGCGCCGCCAGAAGGCTCTCGACTCGGGGGTCGCCGATGTCGCGCTGAATCCGGCCGAGGTCGACGTCGTCGAAGAAGTGAAGAAGCTGACCGATGGCAAGGGGGCGCACGTCGCGTTCGAGGCGACCTCGGTGCAGGTCGTGTTCGACACGCTCATGGATGCCGTGCGACCGACGGGCGTCATTGTGGTCATCTCGATCTGGGGCAAGCCCGCCACCTTCGACATGCACAAGCTCGTCATGAAGGAGATCGACGTGCGAGGCACGATCGGGTACGTGAACTCGCACCCCGACACGATCGCCCTCGTCGAGTCCGGCAAGATCGATCTGAAGCCCTTCATCACGGACCGAATCGGTCTGGAGGACCTGGTCGATAAGGGCTTCGACACGCTCATCAACCACAACGAGACGGCGGTCAAGATTCTCGTCTCGCCGACGGGCAAGGGGCTGTAGCAGCTTCTCTCGACGGCCCGGATCCGCATCATCCCGCGGATCCGGGCCGTCCTCGCATCCAGGTCTGGTGCGGCTGCACTCGGCTCGGATCCCGGCACCGGAGTCGGAAAGTTCGTCGTGTCGGTTCCCGTGAGGCCCTTCGGTGACGTATCGTCGAGGCATGGCTTCAGAGAGTTTCCTTCGGCTGCCCCAGTCCGTGCAAGACATCGTGACGTCCGGCCTCGAGGCCGAGATCCAAGATTCCTTCTCGCGGATCGAGTCGCTGCGCGACCAGGGCGGCGACGAGAACGAGATTCGGTTCCTCGAGGGCGACATCCTCAACGCCTCTGCGCTGCGCAAGGCGCTCACCGGCGAAGAGACCCCGAAGAACTAGGCTCGTCTGTTTCGGCGTGCGGGCCTCAGGCCCCGAGCACGCGGCGCAGATACGGGTTGAGGAACACGCCCTGCGGGTCGAGATGCTCGCGGAGGGCGGTGAAGTCCGTGAAACGGGGGTAGGCCTCGGCGAGGTCGCCGGCCTCGCGCCAGTGCATCTTGCCCCAGTGGGGGCGGCCGTCGTAGCGCCGCATGATGCGCTCGACCTCGTGGAAGTACGGCGCGAAATCCTCGCCGGCCGTGCGATGCACGGCGATGTAGGCCGAGCGCCGGCGGTACGCGGTCGACAGCCACAGCTCGTCCTCCGCCGCGAAGCGCACCTCGATCGGGAACGAGATGCGCCATCCGGCCCGGTCGATGGCGGCCCGCACCTCGGCGAAGGCCTCGACGACGTGCTCGGCGGAGATGGCGTACTCCATCTCGACGAACCGCACGGAGCGCCGCGTCGTGAACACCTTCGACGAGACGTCCGAGAATGCGCGCTCTCCCGACAGCACCGCGGCGGCCCGGTTCAGCACGGGCACGGCTGCGGGGACAGCGCGGCTGAATGCCGTCGTGGCCCCGAACACGCCGTTGGCCATGAACGACTCGTCGAACCAGCGCCGGGTCGACGAGAGCGGGGCGCGGCTCGCTCCGGCCGCGACTCTCGTGTTGCTCTTCGTCAGCGCGCGGTCGGTGTGCGGGAACCAGTAGAACTCGAAGTGGTCGGTCGTGGCGACGCGCTCGTCGAGCGTGCCGAGCACATCGTGCAGCGGCTCCGCCGTCTCGACGGCCGCGAGGTCGAAGGCTTCCACGCATTGCAGGGTGACCTCGACGAGCACGCCGAGAGCGCCGAGTCCGAGCGCGACGGCGGGCAGCAGCTCGGGTCGGTGATCCGCGTCGACGCGCAGCAGCTCGCCGTCGGCCGTCACGAGCACGGCGCCCCGCACCTGCGCCGCGATGCCGCGGAACCCGCGGCCGGTGCCGTGCGTGCCCGTCGAGATCGCACCGGCGATCGACTGCGCATCGATGTCCCCGACGTTCTCCATGGCGAGCGCGTACGGTGCGAGCAGCTCCGGAATCGCGTGCAACCTGGTCCCCGCGCGCAGCGTGACCGTGCGCGCAGCGGCATCGACGCGCACCAGACCGGTCATGCGGTCGAGCGTCATCTGCACCTCTTCGGGCTGCGCGATCCCGGTGAAGCTGTGCCCGGCGCCCACCGCCTTGACCCGATGGCCCGCAGCGGCCGCGATGCGCACGAGGGTGCTCACCTCGTCGGCGGAGGCGGGCGCGACGACCGACAGCGGGCGGGCTTCGACCGTGCGCCCCCAGTTGCGCCAGACTGTCTCGGACCCGGCTGACCTGCTCCGCCTCATAGGAATGCCTTCCCCTCGCCGCGGTACGTCGGCAGGCGCTCGACGATGCGGCCCTCCTCGACGCACACGAATTCGTTCACGTGCTCGCTGAGCTCCCCCGACTTCGCGTGGCGCAGCCAGACGCGGTCGCCGATGCCGAGCCGCCGCGCGGCCTCGCCGATGAGCGGGGTCTGCACCTCGCCCGCCATCTCACGCGCCGCCATGCGCAGCCCCGCGGGGTGCGCGACGAGAGGCAGCCGGTCGGTGCCGGGCGGGCCCGAGGCGACCCAGCCGCCGCCGAGCACCGTGACGCAGTCGGGGCGCGGCTTGCGCACAACACTGAGGGCGAACCCGGTCGCGGGTCTCGGGCTGAAACCCGCGTAGCCGTCGAAGTAGTGGCCGGCGAACAGACCGCTGCCCGCGGCGACCTCGGTCACCGACGCATCGGCGGCAGTGCTCTCCAGGGATCCCGTACCCCCGCCGTTCACGAACTCGAGCGGGGCGACCGCCGAGACCGCCGCCACCGTCTGCGTCCGCCGTTCCGCGATCTCGGCCCGGGACCGTCGCTTGATCGCGGCGATCGCGGCGTTCATGGCCCCGCGATGCGGGACACCGTCTGCGACGCCGGCGATCTGCGCCTCGTAGGCCATGAGCCCGACGAGGCGGAACCCGGGGCGACGGGCCACGACCTCGGCGAGCGCCCGCACCTCGTCGGGGGTGCCGAGCGGCGAACGGAGCACCCCCAGCCGCCCGAGCGGGGGAGGGCCTGGCCAGGAGGCGTCCAGCTCCAGGCAGATGCGGATCGGGGGCCGCTTCGCGGGCGGGGCGATCGCATCGATGAGGTCGAGCTGCGCGGAATCGTCGATCATGAGCGTGACACGCGCGGCCGCCCGCTCGTCCGCGGCGAGCCGAGCGATCGCCGCACGGTCGACGCTCGGGTAGCCGACGACGACATCGGCGCAATCGGTGGCCAGCCACAGCGCTTCGGGCAGGGTGAATGCGAGCGCGCCCGCATACCCCGGCATCCGCAGCACCCGTTCGATCGCGCCGCGCACGCGCAGCGACTTCGTCGCGAGGCGGATGGGCTTGCCCGATGCGCGGTAGACCATGCTCGCAGCGTTGGTGCGCAGCGCCTCCAGATCGAGCACCGCGAACGGCGGCTCCTCGTCGGCGGTCGCCGTGCTCCAGGCCTCCCAGAGAAGCGCATCCCGCCGAGATCGCCTGAGCACCATCGCCTCCTCGCGAGTCGCAGCGGCGGGCCTGAAACGACCGCCACTGCGCATAGAGTGTAGGTGGGCGCCGAGGCCGGATCAAGTGCCCTCGCATGCACCGGTCGGCACAGCGGCGCTCGTGTCACCAGGAGGCCTCATGAGCACCGAAAGCGCAGACGCCGGCATCGACGGAACGGAAGTCGTGCATGCCCCGAGCGACACGGCGCAGCTCCGCCACGCCTTCGACGCGGGGGTGACCCGGCCCCTCCGGTGGCGACGCCGGCAGCTGCGCGCGATCCGCCGCCTGCTGCTCGAGAACCGCTCCGAGATCGAGGCGGCGCTGCGCAACGACCTCGGCAAGCACGCGGCAGAAGCCGCCATCACCGAGACCGGCATCGTGCTCGGCGAGATCGCGCACGCCGAGAAGCATCTGCGGCGGTGGGCCCGGCCGCGCCGCGTCTCCCTGCCGCTGGTGCTCGCCCCGGCCTCGGGCCGCGTCGTCGCCGAACCGCTCGGCGTCGTGCTCGTCATCGGCCCCTGGAACTACCCGTTGCAGCTCATGCTCGGCCCGCTCGTCGGCGCGATCGCCGCCGGCAACGCCGCGGTGCTCAAGCCGAGCGAGATCGCGGCGGCGACGGCCGAGACGCTCGCCCGGCTGGTGCCGCGCTACCTCGACCCCCGTGCCGTGGCCGTCGCCCAGGGCGGCGCCGAGACGACCGGGAGGCTGCTCGAGCAGCGTTTCGACCACGTGTTCTTCACCGGCTCCGAACGCGTCGGCACCCTCGTCGCGCAGGCTGCCGCGCGCACGCTCACCCCCGTGACGCTCGAGCTCGGCGGCAAGTCTCCGGTCTACGTCGACGGCACCGTCGATCTCGCCGCCGCAGCGCGCCGCATCATGTGGGGCAAGCTGCTCAACGCCGGGCAGACCTGCGTCGCCCCCGACTACCTGCTCGCGACGCCGGAGACGGCGCGCGCCCTGCTGCCGCATCTCGAGCGCGCGGTGCACGAGATGTACGGTGCAGACCCCGAGTTGAGCGAGGACTACGGGCGCATCATCACCACCGGTCATGCCGAGCGCCTCGCCCGCCTGCTGCAGGGCCAGCAGCCCGCCTTCGGAGGCGGGGTCGCGGCCGAGCGGCGCTACGCCGCCCCCACCGTCATCGACGGCACCGACCCGGAGTCCCCGCTCATGCAGGAGGAGATCTTCGGCCCGATCCTCCCGATCGTCCACGTGCGATCCGCCGACGACGCTCGAGCGTTCATCAGGCGCCGCCCGAAACCGCTCTCGGCGTACGTCTTCACGGACGACCGCCGGGTGCGTCGCGCCTTCCTCGAGCAGACCTCTTCGGGCGCGCTCGCCTTCGGCGTGCCGGCGGCGCACTTGAGCGCCCCGAACCTGCCGTTCGGCGGCGTCGGCCCGAGCGGCATCGGCGGCTATCACGGCGAGCGCTCGTTCACCGCGTTCAGCCACCTGAAGTCCGTGCTCGACAAGCCGTTGAAGCCCGACACGCTGCGACTCGTCTACCCGCCGTATCGGGGCGCCGCGACCGCGCTCATCGTGCGCCTCATGACGGGAGCTCCGCGTCGTCGTGGCGCCCGCGCCCGACCGACCCGACCGGAATGACTCCGGCTCGGGCGGGTAGGCTGGCAGCAATGAGCACCATCGGACCGGACGAGATGAGCGCGGGCCTGCCCGACACCGTCGAGCTGCTGCGCGCGATGATCCGCGAGGCCTGCGTCAACGACGGCGCGCTCGACTCGGGGCAGGAGATCCGCAACGTCCGCGTGCTCCAGCGGTTCCTCGCCGAGGCCGCCGCGACCGAACGGGTCGACGTGCAGGTCTTCGAGGCCGCTCCCGGCCGGGCCTCGCTGATCGCCCGCGTGCACGGCACCGACCCCGATGCCCCCGCGCTCGGCCTGCTCGGCCACCTCGACGTCGTGCCCGTCGACCCCGAGGGCTGGAGCCGCAACCCCTTCGGCGGCGACCTCATCGACGGCGAGGTGTGGGGCCGCGGCGCCGTCGACATGCTCTACCTCACGGCCGCCTTCGCGACGGTGGTGCGAGACGCCGCGCTCGCCGCAGAGCCGCCCCGCGGCGACCTCGTGCTGCTCGCCGTGGCCGACGAGGAGGCCGGCAGCGAGCACGGCATCCACTGGCTCGTGCGCGAGCACCCCGACGTCGTGCGCGTCACCGAGGCGATCTCGGAGTCGGGAGGCATGCGCATGGGCGAGCACGTCGCCATCGAGGTGGCGGAGAAGGGATCGGCCGGCCGCCGCCTCGTCATCCGCGGCAGGCCCGGGCACGCCTCGACCCCGTACGGCGCCGCCGGCGCCGCCTACAAGGTGGGCGAAGTACTGCAGCGGCTCGCCGAGGTGCAGCCCGCAGCCGAGCTCGGCCCGCTCTGGGCATCGTTCGTCGCCGCCCGCATCGCCGACCCCGACCTCGCCGAAAAGCTGCTCGACCCGGTGCGACTCGACGCCGCGCTGCCGCAGCTCGGCGGCATCGCCGGCTACGCGCACGCGGTCTCACGCACCACGCTGTCGCCGACCGTCGTGCGCGCGGGGCGCGTGCACAACGTGATCCCCGCCGTCGGCACCATCGACCTCGACATCCGCACCCTCCCAGGCACCGGCGACGCCGAGGTCGACTCCCTGCTTGCGGCGGTGCTCGGCTCGCATGCCGAGCGCATCGAGATCCAGCACCTGCGCGGCTGGGCGGCGACGGCCTCGCCTGCCGACACCCCGCTCTACGGCGCGATCGAGCGCGCGGTGACCGCGGTATCGGGCGCGCCGGTCGTGCCGATCATGGCGGCGGGCGGCTCAGACAACCGCGTCATTCGCGAGCTCGGCATCCCTGCCTACGGCTTCGGGCTGCTCGGCCCGGGCTGGACGTACGAGCGCTACCGCGAGGGCGTGCACGGCAATGACGAGCGCATCGACCTCGAGTCGATCGAGTTGTCGCTGGCGGCGCTCAGGCTGATCGTCGCCGACCGCGTCGGGGCGCAGCCAGCCCCCTGAGTGGTTGCCGAAGGGCGAGTCTTCGCGGCGATCCCTGTCGAAACGTACGATTTCTCGCCCCTCGAGCCCCTAGCCGTAGCGCCGAGGAAGTAGATCGCGCTTGCATCCCAAAATGGGATGTATCATGAGATCATGAGCACCCAGATCGCCGTTCGCCTCCCGGAGCGCATGGTCGAATTTCTCGACAATGCCGTCGCCGAGGGTCGCGCATCGAGTCGTGCCGCGCTCGTGTCCTCTGCGATCGAGCGAGAGATGCGGCGCATGCTGGCCGAGCGCGATGTCGAGCTCTTGCAGCGCCATGGCGCAGCAGATGATCTCGACGGGCTCGTGGATTGGACCGCCTCGAATAT
Source organism: Leucobacter sp. gxy201 (assembly GCF_051043335.1). Lineage (NCBI taxonomy): Bacteria > Bacillati > Actinomycetota > Actinomycetes > Micrococcales > Microbacteriaceae > Leucobacter > Leucobacter sp. gxy201. The sequence goes on along the minus strand of NZ_JAMXWS010000002.1, from coordinate 451,587 downwards.
TCGCATCGAGGATTGATCGTGCGCGAGATCTGCCTCGTGCGGCTCGATAAGACACGGCCCGCGGTGATCCTCACTCGGGAGATCGCGCGGCAGGCGATGACCAAGGTCACCATCGCCCCTATCACCTCGACGGTGAAGGGGCTGAGCAGCGAAGTGCTGGTCGGGCCCGAGAACGGCCTTGATCGCGTGAGCGCCGTATCTATAGACAACGTCATGACGGTGCCGGCCCATGCGCTCGGCCGGTCGATCGGGCTGCTCACCGAGCGCCAGGAGGCAGAACTCGCTCGAGCGATCGTGCTCGCCTTCGACCTCGATGTTCCCTTGCTGGGGCTCGACCGCTGAGCCGTTTCCTCGCCGCCAGGGGTTTCGGGGCGCGCTACCCGAAGACGATGCCCGGGTGCGTGAGGCGCCACCAGAAGTCGGGCTCGCTGATCGCGCCGCCCGTCACGACCGGCACCTCCTGCACCCCGGTGGGCGTCGCGACGCGCACGGTGCCGATCTCGCTGCCGGCCTCGCTCGCCGTCTGCGCGACGCCGAGCACGACCTCGAAGGTCGCCTCCTCGCCCGGCAGCATGACGGCGCTCGCCGACCCCGCGGTGATGAGCGGCACCGTCGAGCCGTCGATGAGGGTCGCCTCGCCGACGGTCGTGCCCTCGGCGAGCAGCGGCACCTCCTGCGGCAGCGGCGCCATCGCCTCGAGCATCTCCGCGCCCGAAGCCGCGCGCTCCTCGTTCGACTGGCGGCCGAGCGTCACCGAGATGTTGGTGATGGGGCGACCGAGGGCGTCGACCTGCTGCGACACGATGAGGTTGCGGCCGAAGGAGTTGAGCGTGCCGGTCTTCGTGCCGATGACGCCCGGCACGACGCCGAGCAGCGGGTTCGAGTTCTCGATGATGCCGACGCCCCAGGGCATGTCGGCGTACTTCATGCCGTTGAACTCGGCGATCGTCGGGTTCGCGAGGGCGAGTCGCGCCACGCGTACGAGGTCGGCGGCGCTCGCGACGTCCTCCGCCTCCATACCGGTCGGTTCGATCAGCGAGATCGACTCGAGGCCGTGCTCCGCCGTCCACGCGGCGAGCGCTTCGAGATACGCCTCGTTCGTGCCGAAGGTCCACAGCGCGTACGCGTGGGCGTAGTCGTTGGCCGAGGGCAGGAAGATGAACTTGAGCATGTCGCGCTGCGTGAGCTCGGTGCCGACAGGGATCGAGTACGCCACCCCGTCGACCGCGAGGTAGGAGTCGGTGCGCGCCGCGTCCTCCTCCGTCCACACGTAGGTGTCGCCCTCGGCTCCGGGCTCGAGGGGCTTGGCGTCCATGCACACGAGGATCGTGATGAGCTTGGTGATGCTGCCGAGCGGGTATGCGGTGTCGTCGTTCGCCCAGACCGCGTCGCTCTCCGCGAATCCGATGGCGGTCGGCAGCGTCTGCGCGTCGACCGCGGCCTGCGCGGCAGCAGCGTCGGCGATGACCGGTTGGGCGATATCGGCGGCGGGCGCGACCTCGGGTGCAGGGATCGGCGCTCGGGCCGCGGCGACCGCGTATCCCGCCCCGGCGACGACGATGGCTGTCACCAGGAGCGTCGTGGCGAGCCTGCGGGCGCGGCGGCGACGGCGGAGGCGGGCGTCTGTTGCTGGGGAACTCACCCCACCACCCTAACGAGCGCGCACCGTCCGACCCGGTGCACGGCCCCGGCGCTGCGGAATGTGCATGATGGGCTCCCGCGGTGATTCGCGATCCGGCATGATGAGAGCACCGCACCGAACAGATGGAGACTCCGCCATGACCGCGCTCATCGCAGGCTACGCCCGCACCCCGTTCGCCCGATTCACCGGCCAGCTGGCCGCGCAGCCGGCGACGGTGCTGGGAGCCGGTGCGGTCGCCGCTGCGCTCGAGCGTGCGGGCGTCTCGCCCGCGCAGGTCGACGCCGTGATTGCGGGTCAGGTGCTGCAGGCGGGAGCCGGGCAGAACCCGGCGCGCCAGACCGCGGTCGGTGCAGGGATCCCGTTCACCGTGCCCGCGCTGACCCTGAACGCGGTCTGCCTCTCGGGCATGGAAGCCGTGGCACATGCGGCCCGGCTCGTGAACGCCGGCGAGGCCGACATCGTCGTGGCGGTCGGGCAGGAGTCCATGTCGCTCGCGCCCCACATCGTGCCGATGCGCGCCGGGGTCAAGTACGGATCGGCGGCCCTCGTTGATACCGTCGATCACGACGGCCTCTCCGACGCGTTCGACCGGGTCGCGATGGGCGAGCTCACCGAGCAGGGCAATGGCCCGCTCGAGCTGACGCGCGAGGAGCAGGACGCGTTCGCGGCCGCCTCGCACCAGCGCGCAGCGGCCTCAGCCGCATTCTTCGCCGGCGAGATCGCGCCGTTCACGGTCGCGTCGCGCCGGGGCGAGACCGTGGTCTCGGCCGACGACGGCGTGCGCGAGAGCACGAGCACAGAGTCGCTCGCAGCCCTGCGCCCGGCATTCGCGCAGGGCGGAACCATCACCGCGGGCAACGCCTCCCAGATCACCGACGGCGCCGCGGCGCTCGTGATCGTGAGCGAGCAGGCGGCCTCCCGCCTCGGCCTCGCGCCGCTCGCGCGCATCGAGGCGACCGCGCTCGTCGCCGGCCCCGATACGCAGCTCCACTCGCAGCCGTCGCGCGCCATCGCGGCCGCGCTCGGCAGGGTAGCGGGCGGCGCCTCGGCCGCCGATCTCGTGGCCGTCGAGATCAACGAGGCCTTCGCCGCGGTCGGCATCCAGTCGACGCGCGAGCTCGGGCTCGACTCGGCCACCGTGAATCCGCACGGCGGGGCCATCGCCCTCGGCCATCCGATCGGGGCGTCGGGCGCCCGCATCGTCGGCACTCTCGCGCGCCAGCTCGCCGCTGCGGGCCCGGGCTCGCTCGGTGCCGCCGGTATCTGCGGCGGCGGCGGCCAGGGCAGCGCGGTCGTGCTGCGCGCGGTGTAGCGCCGGGCGCCCCCGCGGGCGAACTGTCCGGGTCGCCGGCGAACTGGAACCCGCGGCACCGCTGGGCCAGGATGGAGGCATGCGTCTCGTCCTGGTCCGACACGGACAAACCCCTCGAACGTCGCCGGTCTGCTCGATACCGCCGCCCCCGGGCCCGGCCTGACCGAGCTCGGGCTGCGGCAGGCGGCGGCGATCCCTGCCGCGTTCGCCGCCCGCGGCATCGACACGGTCGCGGTGTCGCCGCTCGTGCGCACTTCGCTCACCGCGGCGCCGCTCGCCGAGGCTCGGGCGCTCGAGCTCGGTGTGCTCGACGGCCTCAGCGAGGTGCGCGCCGGCGACCTCGAGATGCTCGGCGAGCACGAAGCCATCGGCACCTACATCTCGACGATCTTCGGATGGGTGCGGGGCGACACCGCGCGGCGCATGCCCGGCGGCGAGAGCGGGGCCGAGTTCTTCGCGCGGTACGATGCGGCGATCGAGCAGCTCGTCGCCACGGGCACGGAGTCGGCGGTGGTGGTGTCGCACGGCGCCGCGATCCGCGCATGGGCGGCGTTGCGCGCCCAGGGCGCCGATGTCGCGGTCGTCGAGCACCGGTCGATGCCGAACACGGGCTTCGTCGTGGTCGAAGGCGACTTCCGCCGCGGGTGGGATCTCGTCGAATGGTCGGAGCACCCGGCGGGCGGCGCCGAGCTCTCCTCGGGCCTCCTGCCCGACCCCACCGCCGCGCCGCTCGAGATGTAGCTCGTCAGCGCCGTGCCGGTGAGTTCATTCGGATGTGAGAGCTCGTTCGGACGTTCCCTCGCAGTTTCGTCCGAACGAGCTCTCAGATCCGACTGAAGTGACGCGGTGCGTCAGTCGAGTGCTCGCCACCCCTCGCTGCGCTCCGTGGGCTGCCGCCGTGTGCGGCACTGCGAGTGCTCGCCCGACGCGGTGCGTCAGTCGAGTGCTCGCACTCTCACCGACAGGCAAGTGGGGCAGCCCTCGAGCTTCTCGTACTCCGAGATCTCGACTTCGGTGACCGCGTAGCCGAAGCCGCGCAGCATCTCGGCCGTCTGCGGCGCCGAGGCCGAGATGAGCAGCTCGGAGTCGCTCAGGCAGACGACGGCGGTGCCGTGGGGCTCGGGCACCGCGACGAAGCGGCTGAAGACCGCCGGGTTGTCGACGAAGTCGGGGTAGCCGATGACGGTGCCGTCGGGCAGCGCCGTCACCGCGGTCTTGAGGTGCAGCACCTTCGTGACGGGCACCGCGACGACGTTGCCGCCCAGCGGTGCGAGGATGCGGCGCAGTTGCGCGACGCCCTCGGCGTTCGTGCGGCCGCCGCGGCCGACGTAGACGGTGTCGCCGATCTTCAGCACGTCGCCGCCGTCGAGCGTGCCGGGCGCCTGGATCTCGACCACCGGGCAGCCGAGCGCCTCGAGCGCGCGCCGGGTGCCGGCGGTCTCGGGCTTGCGGCTGTCGGCGCCGGGGCGCGAGATCACGGCGACGTTCTTGAACATCACGACCGTGTCCTCGATGAACACCGAGTCGGGGCAGTCGTCGGCGGCTTCGACCTCGACGGTCTTCCAGCCGTGCTGCTGCAGCGCCGCGACGTAGCCCTGCCACTGATCACGGGCGCGCTCCAGATCGACCGTCACCTTCTCGATGTGATCGACGATGCCGTTGTCGAGCAACGGGCTGGGCTGGCGCACGAGCGCAATCTTCGACATGAATTCTCCTACTCCCAAGATCTGGCTTTTTTCACGATTCAGGGTACCGGTTCGGGAATGCGGCGCAGAGCTAGGATGGTGATCGGGTCCTGATCGGGCCTGCATTGAGTTCAGAACAGGACGTAGAGGTTCATGGGTCGCGACGCCGCATTTGCCACCATTCAAGAAGCGTTGGAGACGGTCGACCCGACCCTGAGACCCGTGCTTGAGCGACTGCTGAAGAAGCTGGGCGATGCCGACCTCGATGCACGCGAGCCCCGCGACATCGTCGGCGCGGCCGGCTCGATGCACGAGCTCGCCTCGAAGCGCGCACCCGGCGAGACCCTCGTCTCGGTGTTCACGCCGACCCTCGCCGAGCACGGCTGGACCTCGCGCCGCACGATCGTCAACATCTGCACCGCCGACTCGCCGTTCCTCGTCGACTCGGTCGCCATGACCGTCGCCCAGCAGGGCCTCTCGGTGCACGCGCTGCTGCACCCCGTCGTCTCGGTGCGCCGCGACGACGACGGCACCCTGCTCGAGACCGACGCGCACGGCGGCGAGCTCGAATCGTGGATCCATCTCGAAGTCGACCGTATCCCGACCGAAGAGGGCCGCGTCGAGCTCACCGAGCGCCTGGACGGCGCCCTCGGCGATGTGCACGCCGCCGTCGGCGACTGGCAGGCCATGCGCCGCGCCTGCCTCGACATCATCACCGACCTGCGTACGGGCGCCCCGGCGACGGCCGACCCCGCGACGGTCGCGCCGACGATCGACTTCCTGAGCTGGCTGGCCGACGACAACTTCACCTTCCTCGGCTACCGCGAGCACGTGCTCGAGACCGATGAGAACGGCCTGGAGGTGCTGCGCTCGCTGCCGCAGTCGGGTCTCGGCATTCTGCGCAAGTCGACCGAGACCGTCGCCCATCTGACCCCCGAGGCCGAGCGCACCGCCCGCGAGCCGCGCCTCCTGACCATCACCAAGGCGAACTCGCGCGCCACGGTGCACCGCGACGTCTACCTCGACTACATCGGCCTGCGCACCTTCGACGCGGAGGGCAACGTCACCGGCGAACGCCGCTTCCTCGGCATGTTCACCTCGACCGCCTACGCCGCATCGGTGCTGACGCTCCCGATCGTCGCGAACAAGGTGCGCGCGGTGCAGGAGGCGTCGGGCTTCTCGCCGACCTCGCACTCGGGCAAGGACCTGCTGCAGGTGCTCGAGCAGTTCCCGCGCGACGAGCTGTTCCAGGATTCGGCCGAGCACCTGCTCGAGGTCGCGACCGAGGTGAGCCGCCTGCGCGAGCGCCGCCGTGCCCGCCTTTTCCTGCGCAGCGACGAGTTCGGCCGCTTCGTCTCGGCCCTCGTCTTCCTGCCCAGGGATCGCTACAACACCTCCGTGCGTCTGCGCGTCGAGGCGCTGCTGCGTTCGACCTTCGGCGCCGAGTTCGTCGATCATACGACCCGCGTCGGCGACTCCCCGCTCGCGCAGCTGCACTTCGTCGTGCGGCTGCCGAAGGGCGCGTCGATTCCCGAGGTCGACGAGACCGCGCTGCAGGCCGAGCTCGAGCGCGCCATCCGCGGCTGGGAGGAGGGCCTCGTCGACGCCCTGCACCAGACCGTGGGCGAGGAGGAGGCGGCGCAGCTGCTCGGCGAGTACGGCGACGCCTTCCCCGGCGCCTACAAGGAGGCCATCACCCCCGAGGAGGCGCTCGGCGACATCGCCCTGCTCGAGAGTCTCGAGGAGCGCGACTTCGCGGTGCGCCTCTACGAGCCCGAGACCGACGACCCGGGCCGACGCGTGCTGACGGTCGCCTCGCACCGCCAGTACCCGCTCACCCAGGTGCTGCCGATCCTCACCGACCTCGGCGTCGACGTCGTCGATGAGCACCCGTACACGATCACGCGCGCCGACGGGGGTATCCGCTACATCTCCGACTTCGGGCTCACCGCGCCCGACGTCGAGTCGTGGAGCGACCCCGCATGGGGCGCGACGTTCGAGGACGCCTTCGCGGCCTCCTGGACGGGCGAGGCCGAGAGCGACCGGCTCAACACCCTCGTGCTGTTCGCGGGGCTCGACTCGCGGCGCATCGTCATCTTGCGCGCCATCAGCATGTACCTCGGCCAGATCGGCTCGGCGTTCTCGGTGGAGTACATCGAACAGGCGCTCACCGCGAACCCCGAACTCGCCAAGGGGCTCGTGCGCCTCTTCGAGCTGCGCTTCGACCCGACCGAATCGAACGACCGCGACGCGCGCGTCGCCGAGCAGACCGCCGCGCTGCGCAGCGGCCTCGACGCTGTCTCGAGCCTCGACCACGACCGCATTCTGCGCTCCATGATCGGCGTCATTGAGGCGACGTGGCGCACCAACTTCTACCAGAAGGCGGCCGACGGCTCGGCGAAGCCGTGGGTGTCGATGAAGCTCGACTGCGCCCGCGTGCCCGGCCTGCCGAAGCCGCACCCGATGGCCGAGATCTGGGTGTACTCGCCCGAGGTCGAAGGCGTGCACATGCGCTTCGGAGCGGTCGCCCGCGGCGGCCTCCGCTGGAGCGACCGGCGCGAGGACTTCCGCACCGAGGTGCTCGGCCTCGTCAAGGCGCAGATGGTGAAGAACGCCGTCATCGTTCCCACCGGTTCGAAGGGCGGCTTCGTCGCGAAGCGCCTGCCGGCGCCGAGCGACCGCGCAGCCTGGCTCGAGGGCGGCAAGGCCGCCTATCGCACCTTCATCCGCGCGATGCTCGACATCACCGATAACCGCGACGGCGCCGAGGTGATCCCTCCAGTCGACGTCGTGCGCCACGACGGCGACGACCCGTACCTCGTGGTCGCCGCAGACAAGGGCACCGCCTCGTTCTCGGACATCGCCAACGCGATCTCAGAGGAGTACGGCTTCTGGCTCGGCGACGCCTTCGCGTCGGGCGGTTCGGCGGGCTACGACCACAAGGGCATGGGCATCACCGCCCGCGGTGCCTGGGAGTCGGTCAAGCGCCACTTCCGCGAGCTCGGGCACAACACGCAGGCCGAGGACTTCACGGTCGTCGGCGTCGGCGATATGTCGGGCGACGTGTTCGGCAACGGCATGCTGCGTTCCGAGCACATCCGCCTCGTGGCGGCGTTCGACCACCGGCACGTGTTCGTCGACCCGAACCCCGATGCGGCGTCGACCTTCGTCGAGCGCCAGCGCCTCTTCAACCTGCCCGGCTCGTCGTGGGACGACTTCGACCGTTCGGTCATGTCGCAGGGCGGCGGCGTGTTCCCGCTCTCGGCGAAGTCGGTCGAGCTCACCCCCGAGATCATCGAGGCGCTCGGCATCGACCCGTCGGTGAAGACTCTGACCCCGCTCGAGCTGAAGAAGGCCGTGCTGCTCGCGCCGGTCGACCTGCTGTGGAACGGTGCCATCGGCACTTACATCAAGTCGAGCGAGGAGACGAACGGCCAGATCGGCGACCGCGCGAACGACCCGGTACGCGTGAACGGCAACGAGCTGCGGGTGCGCGTCGTCGGCGAGGGCGGCAACCTCGGCGCCAGCCAGCGCGGGCGCATCGAGGCCGCGCTCTCCGGCGTCTCGATCAACACCGACGCGATCGACAACTCCGCGGGCGTCGGCACCTCCGATCGCGAGGTGAACATCAAGATCCTGCTCGGCGCCGTCGAGCGCGACGGTCGGCTCGAGCGCGAGGCGCGCAATGAGCTGCTGCACTCCATGACCGACGAGGTCGGCGTGCAGGTGCTGCGCGACAACTACGAGCAGAACGTGCTGCTCGGCAACTCCCGGTCGAATGCGGTCGAGATGCTGCCGTCGCACGAGCGTCTCATCGAGTGGCTCGAGGGGCGCGACGAGCTCGACCGCGAGCTCGAGTACCTGCCGAACCCGGCCGAGGTGGCGCGCCGCATCGAAGAAGGCCGGGGGCTCACGCGCCCCGAGTTCGCGGTGCTGCTCGCCTACTCGAAGCTCGCGCTCAAGCGCGACCTCGGGGAGACCGAGCTCTCGAGCGACCCCTGGTTCGACGCGCACACGCTCTCCGAATACTTCCCGGGGCCCATTCGTGAGCAGTACGAGGCCGACCTCTCGGGCCACCCGCTGCGCACCGAGATCATCGTGAACTCGGTCGTGAACTCGATGGTCAACCGCGGCGGCATCACCTTCGCCTACCGCGCCGCCGATGAGACCGGCGCGTCGAGCGAGCAGATCGCCCGGGCCTATGTCGCGGCACGCGAGATCTTCGACCTGCGCGGCTTCGTCGTCGACGTCGAGGCGACCGACAACGTCGTGCCCTCAGCCGTGCAGACCGATCTCTACCTCACCTTCCGCCGCCTGCTCGACCGCGCGACGCGCTGGTTCGTGCAGCACCGCCCCGAGGGCGTGAGCATCGGCGAGGAGATCGAGCTGTTCAGCGAGTCGGTGCAGCGCTTCACGGGTCGCATGGGCGAGCTGATGCGCGGCGAGGAGCTCGCCCGCTTCGAGGCCCGCGCGACGGAGTTCGAGGCGGCGGCCGTGCCGCAGGGCCTCGCACGTCTCGGCGCCGGCCTGCTCGAGGCGATGCCGCTGCTCGACATCATCGAGCGCTCGCGCGTGCGCGGTTGGGATCTCGAGGAGCTCGCGAAGGTCTACTACGTGCTCTCGGAGCGCGTGCACTTCGATGACACGCTCACCCGTGTGACCGCGCTGCCGCAGGACGACCGCTGGGGTTCGATGGCCCGTGCGGCCATGCGCGATGACCTCTACGCCGTGATGATCGAGCTCGCCTCGGCCGTCATGGAGAAGACCGAGTCGGGCGATCCCGAGGCGCGCGTCGAGGCCTGGGTCGAGCAGTCGGGCGAGGCCGGTCGCCGCGCCCTCGGCGAGGCGAGCGAAGCCGTGCACGCTGGCGAGGAGACCGGGCTCGCGACGCTGTCGGTCGCGCTGCGCCGCCTGCGCTCGCTGACGCGCTGACGCATCGACCGCCTGCAGCACGGGCCCGAACCCGTGCTGCAGGCGACAAAGGGTCGCAAGTTGGGGGATCCCTGTCCCGGGAACCCCAGATTGCGACCCTGTGCTGCGCTCGGCGGCGGGCATCGACGGGCACCGCAGGGATCACCGCCGCGCGGTAGCCTGGACCCATGACTGATGCCGCACCGACCTTCGATCTGCCGTGGGACGCATTGACGCCCGAAGCGGTCGGGAGCCTCTTCGGGGCGTCGCCCGTGCGCTGGTGGCTCTCGGGCGGTGCGGCGCTCGACCGCTGGCTCGGCGAACCCATCCGCGAACGCCGCAACATCGATGCGAGCGTCGTGCTCGCCGACCTCCCGGCGCTCATCGAGAGCCTGCCCGAGGGCGTCGACGCGTGGGCCGTGCGCGACGAGCGGCTCGTACCCTTCGCCGAGGTGACGGCCGAAGACGAGGTGCAGCCGGTGCTCGTGCGCGATATCGGGCGCGACGTCTGGGTGCTGCGCATCAACGTCGAAGACGGCGCCCCGCGCGCCTGGGTCTACAAGCGCGACCCGCGGCTGAATCTGGCGTGGGATCGCGCCGTGCTCGACCTCGACGGGATTCCGACCGGAGCCCCCGAGGTGCAGCTCGTGTGGAAGGCGCTGCGCCCGCGGCCCGAGGACGACGTCGACAAGGACGCGGTCGTGCCGAAGCTGTCCGACGAGGCGCGCGCCTGGTACGAGCGCTGCATCCTGTCGATCCACCCGCACTCGTCGTGGTCGATCCACGTGCGCAGCCCCTTCGCGCCGGCGAAGGCGAGCTGGAACCGCACGAAGCGCCAATAGCCCCGAGGGTCGCCCGGGCGCCGGGCCTCAGCGCGCGGCGACCGCCTGCAGCACGAGGGCGCGGAACCAGCGCTGCGCCGGCGACAGGCCCGCGTCGCTGCGCGTGTACAGCGACACGGGCGTGCTGTGCGCGGGCCAGGGGAGCTCGGCGAGCCGCAGCCCGGGGTACCAGCCGATGAACACTTCGGCGACGTGGCGCGGCACGAGCACGACGAGGTTCGTCGCCTCGAGCACGGCCGGCACGGTCGCGTACTCCTCGACGGTGAGCGCGACCCGCGGCATGAGGCCGTGGTCGGTGAGCGCCTGCAGGGGGAAGATGTGGCCGCCGCGGGCCGACACCCGCATGAAGCGGCGCCCCTCGAACATGTCGGGGCCGGTCTCGGGCAGCGGGTGCTCGCCCGAGGTGAGCGCCACGTACTCGACCGCGCGCACATGGCTGCGCCAGAGGCGAGGGCTCGCGATCATCGATACGGTCATCGCGAGGTCGACGGTGCCGCGGGTCAGCCCGTCCTCCACCTGATCGGAGTCGAGGCGGGAGACCTGCAGGTGCGGGAACGAACCGGCGCGGGCGAGGGCCGTCATGATCGGGGGGAGGAAGGTCTGCTCGCCGATCGAGGTGAGCCCGAGCTTCAGCTCGCCGCTGAACTCGGAGGGGTCGAAGGCGTCCGCCTCGTCGACGGTGGTGTCGATCTGGGCCAGGGCCTCGTGCAGCGGCCCGAAGAGCTGGGTCGCCTTGCCGGTCGGCACCATCGCGTGCCCCTCGCGCTGGAAGAGCGCGTCGTCGAACTGCTCGCGCAGGCGCCGCAGCGTGTAGCTGACGGTCGGCTGCGTGACGTGCAGCAGGTCGGCGACGGCCGTCACGCTGCGCAGCTCGTAGAGCGCGACGAAGGTGCGCAGGTGGTTCAGATCCGAAAGCGCCATGCATAGATTGTATCTATACAGGGATCCCTGAGTATCTATTCGACTATATGCATGAAGCGACCTAACCTGGAGGTCATCAGCCACTCAGTGATAAGGACGTCCCGCGTTGATCATCGATATTCACGGCCATTACACGACCGCTCCCGCACAGCTCGGCGCCTGGCGCGATCTGCAGATCGCGTTCGCCGATGGGACGGGCGAGGCGCCGGACCCGAAGACGCTGCATATCTCCGATGACGACATCCGCGAGACGATCGAGGCGAACCAGCTGCGCCTCATGAACGACCGCGGCAGCGACATCACGGTGTTCAGCCCCCGCGCCTCGTTCATGGCGCACCACATCGGCGACTTCGCGGTCAGCGAGACCTGGGCGCGCATCTGCAACGACCTCGTCGCCCGCGTCAGCGAGCTGTTCCCCGACCGCTTCCTCATGGGCGCCATGCTGCCCCAGTCGCCCGGCGTCGACCAGAAGACCACGCTCGACGAGCTTACCCGCGCGGTCGAGGAGCTCGGCGCGGTGACCGTCAACATCAATCCCGACCCCTCGGGCGGCAAGTGGTCGGCGCCCGCCATCACCGACCGCTCGTGGTACCCGATCTACGAGAAGCTCGTCGAGTACGAGATCCCTGCCATGGTGCACGTGAGCACCACCTGCCGCCCCGACGTCTTCCACACCACCGGAGACCACTACCTCGGCGCCGACACCACGGCGTTCATGCAGCTGCTCAAGGGCGACCTCTTCCGCGACTTCCCCGACCTGAAGCTCGTCATCCCGCACGGCGGCGGCGCGGTGCCCTACCACTGGGGGCGCTTCCGCGGCCTCGCCATGGCGCTCGGCAAGCCCGAGCTCGAAGAGCACCTGCTGAACAACGTCTACTTCGACACCTGCGTCTACCACCAGCCGGGCATCGACCTGCTCACCGACGTCATCCCGACCGACAACATCCTGTTCGCGAGCGAGATGATCGGCGCCGTGCGCGATGTCGACCCCCGCACCGGGCACTACTTCGACGACACCAAGCGCTACGTCGACGCGACGCCGAACCTGAGCGACGAGGCGCGTGCGCAGATCTTCGAGGGCAACGCCCGCCGTATCTACCCGCGCCTCGACCGCGCCCTGACCGCCCGCGGTCTCTGACACCGCCGAAGATCGAGAGAGGATCTCCATGCGCACCAACAACCTGGGTATCGTCCGGACCGCGATCGAGCGGCCCGACCCCGCCGAGGTCGCGCGTCTGTCGAAGTTCGGCGTCGCGACCATCCACGAGGCGATGGGCCGCGTCGGCCTCATGCGCCCCTACATCCGCCCCGTCTACCACGGCGCGAAGCTCTGCGGCCCCGCGGTGACCGTACTGCTGCAGCCCGGCGACAACTGGATGTTCCACGTCGTCGCCGAGCAGGTGCAGGAGGGCGACGTCGTCGTCGCCGGCTGCACCACCGAGAGCGAGGACGGCTTCTTCGGCGACCTGCTCGCGACCTCGCTCACCGCCCGCGGCTGCAAGGGCCTCGTCATCGACGGCGGCGTGCGCGATGTCGCCGACCTCGAGGAGATGGGCTTCCCCGTCTTCTCGCGCGCCATCAACGCGAAGGGCACCGTCAAGGCGACGCTCGGCTCGGTCAACGTGCCGGTCGTCGTGGCGAACGCGCTCGTGAACCCGGGCGATGTGGTCGTCGCCGATGTCGACGGCGTCGTTGTCGTGCCGCGCGAGTACGTGTCGGCGGTCGCCGATGCGAGCCAGAAGCGCGAGGACAACGAGGAGGCGAAGCGCCAGCAGTTCCGCGACGGCGTGCTCGGCCTCGACATCTACGGCATGCGCGAACGTCTCGCCGACGCCGGCATCGAGTACGTGGAGGGTTGAGCATGGCGCACGGAGACACCACCGGCGATTTCGAGAAGACCCCGGGCTGGCTCGACTGGTACGACGGGCCCGCGAAGCCCGCGTTCCAGCTGCCCGCGGGGGCGGTTGACGCCCACTGCCACGTCTTCGGGCCGGGCGAGCAGTTCCCGTACGCGCCCGAGCGCAAGTACACGCCCTGCGACGCCTCGGCCGAGCAGCTGTTCGCCCTGCGCGACCACCTCGGCTTCGAGCGCAACGTCATCGTGCAGGCCACCTGCCACGGCGCAGACAACCGGGCGCTGGTCGATGCACTCGAGCGCAGCGAGGGCCGGGCGCGCGGCGTCGCCACGGTGCGGCGCGACGTCACGGCCGAGCAGCTGGCCGAACTCCACGCGGCCGGCGTGCGCGGCGTGCGCTTCAACTTCGTGAAGCGCCTCGTCGATCGCGTACCGACCGATTCGCTCGAGGAGATCGTCGCGAAGATCGCGCCGCTCGGCTGGCACGTGGTCATCTACTTCGAGGCCGCCGACCTGCCCGAGCTCTACGACTTCTTCTCGGCCATCCCGACCGACGTGGTCGTCGACCACATGGGCCGCCCCGACGTCTCGAAGGATCCGGACGGACCGGATTTCGAGCTGTTCCTCCGGTTCATGCGCGAGAATCCGAATGTGTGGACGAAGGTCTCGTGCCCCGAGCGGCTGAGCATCACGGGCCCCCGGGCCCTCGCTGGGGAGCAGCACGCCTACACCGACGTCGTCCCGTTCGCCCGTCGCGTGGTCGAGGAGTTCCCCGACCGCGTGCTGTGGGGCACCGACTGGCCCCACCCCAATCTCAAGGACCACATGCCCGACGACGGGCTGCTGGTCGACTACATCCCCCGGATCGCGCCGACCCCCGAACTGCAGCGGCAGCTGCTGGTCGACAACCCCGCGCGACTCTACTGGCCCGAAGGAGCATGACATGGCACTCGACAAACCGTACAAGGACGTTCCCGGCACCATCATCTTCGACGCCGAGATGGCCCGGAAGGGCTACCACCTCAATCAGTTCTCGATGTCGCTGATGAAGCCCGAGAACCGCGAGCGCTTCCTCGCCGACCAGGAGGCCTACCTCGACGAGTGGCCGCTCTCGCCGAAGCAGCGCCAGGCCGTGCTCGACATGGATCTCAACTCCATGATGGAAGAGGGCGGCAACATCTACTTCCTGTCGAAGATCGGCGCGACCCACGGCCTCAGCTTCCAGCAGATGGCCGGCTCGATGACCGGCATGTCCGAGGCCGCGTACCGCGACATGATGGTGAACGGCGGTCGCCGCCCCGAGGGCGCGCGCGCCAAGGATCTCGACGGCTGGCAGCCGCCGAAGCCCGGCGAGAAGTCCGAGGTCATGCGCGAGAACCCGCCCGCCAAGTACACCTCGGCGCTCTTCACCTCGCACGTGCCCGCGATCGGCGCCGCGATGGATCTCGGCAAGACCGAGGAGCCGTACTGGAAGAAGGTGTTCACCGGGTACGAATGGACCCGCAAGTGGGCGCGCGAGAACCGCCCCGACGTCGTGATCCTCGTCTACAACGACCACGCGACCGCCTTCGACTCGTCGATCATCCCGACCTTCGTGCTCGGCACGGGCGTCGAATACCCGGTCGCCGACGAGGGCTACGGCCCGCGCCCGGTGCCCGACGTGAAGGGCTACCCCGAACTCGCCGCGCACATCGCGCAGTCGGTGATCCAGGACGACTTCGACCTCACCCTCGTCAACGAGATGGTCGTCGACCACGGCCTCACGGTGCCGCTGTCGCTCGTCTACGGCGAGATCGACCCGGCAGACGAGTGGCCCGTGCGCGTCATCCCGCTCGCCGTCAACGTCGTGCAGTACCCCGTGCCCTCGGGCCGCCGCTGCTACGAGCTCGGCAAGGCGCTGCGCCGCGCGCTCGACAAGTGGGACGGCCCCGAGCTCAACGTGCAGATCTGGGGCACCGGCGGCATGAGCCACCAGCTCCAGGGCCCCCGCGCCGGCCTCATCAACGAGGAGTGGGACAACGCTTTCCTCGACCACCTGATCGCCGACCCGCTGGGCCTCACCGAGTGGCATCACATGGAGTACGTCGACGAGGCGGGCTCCGAGGGCATCGAGCTCGTCGACTGGCTCATCGCCCGCGGCGCGATGGACGACCAGTTCGGCGGCGGCGCCCCGTCGGTCGACCACCGCTTCTACCACGTGCCCGCCTCGAACACGGCGGTCGGGCACCTGGTGCTGAGCAATCCGGTCGCCGGGACCGTCGACATCGCCGACGACGCGAATGTCGCCGAGCCGGTCGAGCAGGCGCCCGTCCCCGAGCCCGAGGCGACCGCAGCCATTGCGACCGCCTGAGATCATGATTCTGAATCGCGAAAGGGAGAGCGAATGAGCGACAAGATCCGCATTGCCGTCGTCGGCGCGAACGGCGCGTTCGGCATGAAGCACCTTGACGGCCTGAAGAACATCGAGGACGCGGAGGTGACGGTCGTCGCGGCGACGTCGCAGAAGAAGGCCGACGGCGTCGCCGCGAAGTACGGCGTGCCGAACGCCGTGGTGGGGCTCGAGGCCGTGCTCGAGCGCGACGACGTGGATGCGGTCATCCTGGCGACGCCGACCGGCATGCACGCCGAGCAGACGCAGGCCGTGCTCGCGGCCGGCAAGCACGTGCAGGTCGAGATCCCGCTCGCCGACTCCCTCGCCGACGCGGAGGCCGCGCTCGCCGCCGCCGATTCCGCCGCCGGGTCGGGGCTCGTCGCCATGGTCGGCCACACCCGTCGTTTCAACCCGTCGCACCAGCTCGTGCACGATCGCATCGTCGCGGGAGAGTTCAACGTGCAGCAGATGGACGTGCAGACGTACTTCTTCCGCCGCACGAACACGAATGCCAAGGGCGAGCCGCGCTCGTGGACCGACCACCTGCTGTGGCACCACGCCGCGCACACCGTCGACCTGTTCGCCTACCAGGCGGGCAAGATCGTCGAAGCGCACGCGATCCAGGGCCCCATCCACCCCGAGCTCGGCATCGCGATGGACATGTCGATCCAGCTCAAGAGCGAGAGCGGCGCGATCTGCACGCTCTCCCTCTCGTTCAACAACAACGGCCCGTTCGGCACGTTCTTCCGCTACATCGGCGACACCGAGACCTACATCGCGCGCTACGACGACCTGTTCAACGGTCGCGAAGAGCAGATCGATGTCTCGGGCGTCGCAGTCGGCATGAACGGCATCGAGCTGCAGGATCGCGAGTTCGTCAGCGCCATCCGCGAGGGCCGCGAGCCGAACTCGTCGCTCGCCCAGGTCATCGACTGCTACCGCGTGCTCGGCGCGCTCGAAGAGCAGCTCGCATGATGCTGCCCCGCACCGGCCTCGGATGCATGAACCTGAGCCACGCGTACGGCACCCCGCCCTCAGAGGCGGAGGGCCTCGCGGTGCTCGACGCCGCCTTCGAGGCCGGTGCGGGCTTGCTCGATACGGCCACCCTCTACGGCGGCGGCCGCAACGAGGAGCTCGTAGGCCGGGCTCTTCGCGGGCGTCGCGACGAGGTCGTGCTCGCGAGCAAGTGCGGCATGGCGATCGTCGACGGCGTCAAGAAGATCGACGGCCGCCCCGAGACGCTGCGCCAGCAGATCGACGCGTCGCTGCGGCGCCTCGACGTCGAGCACATCGACCTCTACTACCTGCACCGGTGGGACAAGCAGGTGCCCATCGCCGAGAGCGTCGGCGCCCTCGCCGAGATCCGCGACGCCGGCAAGATCGGCGCCATCGGCCTCTCCGAGGTGTCGGTGCAGCGGTTGCGCGAGGCGCAGGCCGAGACGCCGATCGCCGCGGTGCAGAACGAGTACTCGCTGTGGAGCCGCAACCCCGAACTCGGCATGCTCGACGCCACCCGCGAGACCGGCGTCGCGTTCGTCGCGTTCTCGCCGCTCGCGCGCGGTTTCCTGAGCGACGGCGTCGACGACCCGGCCGAGTTCGCCCCGAAGGACATCCGCCGCAACATGCCCCGCTTCCAGCCCGAGCACTGGCCGGCGAATGCCGCGCTGCTGCCGGCCTGGCGCGCCCTCGCTGTCGAGGCCGGGTGCACCCCGGGCCAGCTCGCCCTCGCCTGGGTGCTCTCGCGCGGCGACCACGTCACCGTCATTCCCGGCACCACGAGCATCGCGCACCTGCGCGAGAACGAGGCCGCGGCCGATCTCGCGATCGATGCCGCGCTCCTCGCGCGGGCGGGCGAGATCATCGGCACCGAGACGGTGTCGGGCCCCCGTTACAACGCGGCCTCGTCGGCCGAGGTCGACGCCGAGACCTTCGAGGTCGCGGCATGAGGGCGATCTCGTCGATGGCCACCCGCCACGTGCTGACGGCCCTCGGCGCCGAAGCCGGGCGGGCGGGCCTTCCCGGTCTCGAACTCGAGTCGGTGGGCGGCGTCGATGCGGCGACGCGCGTCGCCGCGGGCGAGCCGTTCGACCTCGTGTTCCTCGCATCGGGCGCGCTCTCGAAGCTCGCGCAGGCCGGGCATGTGCGCGCCGAGACGGTGACGCCGCTCGTCGTGTCCCAGGTCGCCGTCGCGGTGCCCGCACCGGGCGTCGAGGCGGCGGAGGCCCCCTCGAGGCCCGCGTTCGCCGATGCGGCCGCGCTGCGGGAGGCGCTCCGCGGCGCCGCGCGCATCGGGTACTCGACCGGGCCGAGCGGCACCGCGCTCGTCGGCATGATCGAGGAGTGGGGCCTCTCCGGTGAGATCGGCGAGCGCCTGACCCAGGCGCGGCCCGGCATCCCCGTCGCCCGTTCGCTCGCCGACGGAGAGGTCGACCTCGGCTTCCAGCAGCTGAGCGAGCTGGTCGGCGCCCCCGGCATCCGGATACTCGGCGTGATGCCCGCCGACTGCGCGATCGACACCGTGTTCTCCGGGGCGGTCGCCGCGACCGCCGCCGATGTCGCGGGGGCCGAAGCGGTGCTGCGCTTCTTCGGCTCGGCCGACGCCGCTCCCGTCAAGGCCGCGCACAGCTTCGCGGCGGCCTGACCCGGGCGTGGCCGAGGCGGCCGTTCTCACGGCGCGACAGCGGCCGAGGAGCGGGTGCACAACAGTGGAGAGGACGCGAAGGTGACGGATTCTGCGAGGGGCGTGCTGCTCAGGTTCGCTCCGGCGATCTACGGGCCGAACCTGCTCTTCGCACTCGGCGAGGGCGCGGTCGTGCCGCTGATCCCGGTGATCGCGACGAAGCTGGGCGCCGATCTGTCGCTGTCCGCGTTCATCGCGACCGCCCTCGTCGTCGGGCAGCTGTGCGGCAATCTGCCGGCCGGCTGGTTCGTCGCGCGCCTCGGCGAGCGCAAGACGATGGTGCTCGCGGCCGTGGTGGCGCTCGTCGGCGCGGCAGGCATCGGCCTCGCCCCGAACCTCGGCGTGCTCGCCGCGTCGGTGTTCGTCATCGGTCTCGCCGCGGCGGCGTTCGGCCTGGCGCGGCATGCGTTCATGGTGGTGCACGTGCCGCTGGCCTTCCGCGCCCGCGCGCTCGCGCTGCTCGGCGGCACCTTCCGTTTCGGCATGTTCGCGGGGCCCATGTGCGCCGCCCTGCTGCTGACCCTCACGGGCGCGACGGAGTCGGCCGCCTGGTTCTTCGTCGCCTGCCTCGTCGGCTGCGCGGCGCTGGCGGGTCTCGGGCCCGATCCCGAGCTCGAGATGCAGCGGCAGGAGTCGCGGGGCCCGGCCGATGCCGTGACCGCGACGGGCCCGATCGTCGGCCCGAGCGGGGTGCTCGCGACCATGTGGCGCCATCGCGGGGTGCTCGCGCGCATGGGCGTCTCGGCCTCGGCGCTGTCGGCGGTGCGCCAGTCGAGGCAGGTCGTGCTGCCGCTGTGGGGCGTCTCCCTCGGCCTCGACCCCGAGGCCATCGCGCTCGTCATCGGTGTGACCGGCGCGATCGACTTCGCGCTGTTCTACGCGAGCGGTCAAGTGATGGATCGCTTCGGGCGGCTGATGGCGGTGCTGCCTTCGATGCTGATCATGGGCCTCGGCTTCCTGCTGCTCGCCCTCTCGCACGACCTCCCGGGCGCCGGGGTCTGGTACGCGGCGATGGCGGTGCTCACGGGCGTCGGCAACGGCCTCTCGACCGGCATCCTGATGACGCTCGGTGCCGATCTGTCGCCGAGGGGCGACCCCGCGCCGTTCCTCGGGTCGTGGCGCCTCATCGGCGATGCGGGCGGTGCGGCGGCGCCGCTGCTGTTCTCGGCCCTCGCGGGGGTCGCTACGATCGGCATCGCGACGGCCGCGGTCGGCGTCATCTCGCTCGCCGGCGCCTGCGGGTTCGCGCGCTGGATCCCGCGCTACATCACCGCGAAGCGGTAGGCGCGACCGCCTCAGGGGAGGTGTTGCTCCAGGGATCGACGGGCGTATCGGCGCCGAACGACCGGACAGTCGAAGTGCAGTGATTCCGCTATCCGGTCGTTCCGCGCCTCTACGCCGGCCTCGCGTCAGGGGCCCGGAGCCAGGGTGCGGAGCCGAAGGTGCCGGCCGCAGCTCCCGGCGCTCAGACGTCGGTGCGCAGCGGCCAGCCCGTGTAGGCCTCGGCCAGATACTTCTGGCCCGCCTCGGAGTCGACGACCGAGCGCAGCTCTCCGAGCTGGCGCAGGCGGTCGAATTCGCTCGCCTCGGGCTGCAGGTGCAGCATGCTCGTCATCCACCACGAGAAGTGCTGCGACTTCCAGATGCGCTTGCGGGCGGCCTCGCTGTAGTTGTCGATGCCCGACGCGTCGTTCTCCGTGAGCAGGCGGCGCAGCGCCTCGTTGAGCAGCACGACGTCGGCGATGGCGAGGTTCATGCCCTTCGCGCCGGTCGGCGGCACGGTGTGCGCGGCATCGCCGACGAGGGCGACACGGCCGTGGCGCAGCTCGCTCGCGACGAAGCTGCGGAAGCGCAGCACATCGCGCTGGAAGATGTGCCCTTCCTCGAGATCGTGGCCGGGGGTGCGCCGCTGCAGGATGTCCCAGATCTCGCTCTCGCTCAGCGACTCGGGGTCGGTCAGCGGGTCGCACTGGAAGTACATGCGCTGCACCGAGGGGCTGCGCTGGCTGATGAGCGCGAAGCCGTCGGGCGAGTTGCTGTAGATGAGCTCCTCCGCGCTCATCGGCGCCTCGGCGAGTACGCCGAACCAGGCGAAGGGGTATTCGCGGAAGTGGCCCGACGAGCGCGAGCCCGTGACCGTGGGGCGTACGGCGCTGTGCGATCCGTCGGCGCCGACGACGAAGTCGGCGACGATCTCGAAGTCGTTCCCGTCGGCGTCGGTGCCGAGCACGCGGGGCGTGTCGGTCTCGGCGCCCTCGACGGCGGTCACCCGGGCGCCGAAGCGCAGATCCTGCCCGGCCTCGAGGCGGGCCGCGATGAGGTCTTTCAGCACCTCGTGCTGCGGGTAGAGCCATACGCTGCGGTCGATGAGGGTCTTGAAGTCGATGCGATGGGCCTCGTCGTCGAAGTGCAGCTCGATGCCGTCGTGGCGGTCGCCGATCTCGTGCACGCGGCTGTGCGGGATCTTCTCGAGCAGCTCGACGGTGCCCTGCTCGAGGATGCCGGCGCGGATGGTCGACTCGATCGATTCGCGGTCGCGCGAGTCGACGATGATCGAGTCGATGCCGGCCTCGGCGAGCATGTGCGAGAGGAGGAGGCCCGCGGGGCCTGCTCCGACGATGGCGACGCGGGTGCGTTCTGCGGTCATGGGGTGTCTCCTTCGACTCGGTCTGATGCCAGTGTGCGATGCCGTGCGCCCGCTCGCACATTCTTCCCAATCAATGAGAAACGACCGAGCCGGGGGGCGATCAGGGGCGGTTGGCGCGCAGCTGCTCCTCGATGCGCGCGGCAGCCCGTTTCAGCGACTCGACGGCTCCCGCGACCGGCGCATCCCGCGGCAGGATGACCGATAGCGCCGCGATCACGACGCCCGCATCGCGCACCGGCACCGCGACGCCCGTCGACACCGACTCGATCGAGCCGGGTGCGACGACGAGCCCCGTGCGCCTGATCTCGGCCAGGGATCGCCGCAGACGGTCGGGGTCGGTGATCGTCGCCGGCCCGACCGACGCGAGCGGAGCCGACAGCAGGCGATCCCTCACCCGCGCCGGGGCGAAGGCCAGCAGCACGAGGCCCGAAGACGAGGCGTGCAGGGGCAGGCGCCCGGCGATGCGCGTGATGTTGGCGCCGGCGTCGGGGTGCGAGAGGCGCTCGATGAACAGCGCCTCCTCCTGCTCGAGCACCGCGAGCTGCGTGTGCTCGCGGATCTCGGCCTGCACCGCCTCCATGTAGGGCAGCGCGGCTTGACGCAGCCGCAGCGCCGTCGAGCCGCGCAGGGCGAGCTCCCACAGGCGCATGCCGAGCCTGATGCGCCGATCCTCGTCGCGCTCGAGCATGCCGGCCTCGATGAGCTCGTCGATGAGGCGGTGCGCGGTCGACGAGGGGAGCCCGGCCCGACGCCCGATCTCGCTCGCCGATTGCAGCGTGCGGTCGGCCTCGAAGGTCTCGAGCACCCGCACCACGCGCGTGATCATCGAGTCGCCGCTCGCCGAATTCGCCATGCTGAAAGCATGCCACGTGCGGAGCTCGACCCGGGCCCCGCGATCCGCTAGCGTTTCGATTGGGCGGAAACGCGGCTTGCCGATGGGCACGAAGGAGTGTGAGATCGATCCATGTTGCCGAAACTCGAACCGACCGAGAACCAGTACGGCGCACCCGTTGCGCAGTTCATTCCCGCAGAGGTCACGGGCATCTTCGCGATGGAGCCCGAGCACCGCGCCGTCTGGGAGCTCGCGGAGCCGTACCTGAAGGTGCGCGACAACGACGCGCATACCGTCTACGCCTACGGGCTCGCCCGCACGATCTGCGCATCGGAGCCCGACGCCGACCCCGGCATCGTGCTGCCCGCCATCCTGCTGCACGACACGGGCTGGTCGCAGGTGCCCGAGGAGCTCGTGCTGCGGGCGATCAGCCCGGCGGGCGGCGACCCCGAACTCGTACTGCTGCACGAGCGGGAGGGGGTGCGCCTCGCTACCGGCATCCTCGAATCCCTCGGCTTCGCTCCGAATCGCATCGCCGAGATCGTCGATATCATCTCGACGCACGACAGCATGAAGGCGGCGAAGTCGCTCAACGATGCGATCGTGAAAGACGCCGACAAGCTCTGGCGCCTGAGCCCGCACGGCATCGACACAGTCATGGACTGGTTCGGCCTCGACCGCGCGGCAGCAGCGCGCCTCTGCTCGTGGCGCGTGCAGGATTTCGTGCATACCGACGCCGCACGGACCCTCGCGCGCGGCCTCGCCGCCATCGCCTCGATCGACGCCGCGCCCGAGCGGGTCGCGCTGGGCTGATGGAGGCGGGTAGTTGAGGCGGAGCGGATGAGGACCGGCGACCCGGGGCGCAGTGTGGCCTCCCGCATCTTCGCCGTGTTCGAGGCCTTCGAAGACCACGGCCCCCTGCTCTCGCTCACGCAGATCGCGGAGTACTCGGGCCTGCCGATATCGACGACGCACCGCATCGTCGCCGAGCTGCAGGAGTGGGGTGCGCTCGCGCGCGACGCGCACGGGCGCTATCAGGTCGGTCTGCGCCTGTGGGAGCTCGCGCAGAACGCGAGCCGACGGCTGCGCGAGGCGTCGCGGCCGTTCATCCAGGATCTCTTCTCGCTCACCGGCGAGACCGCGCACCTCGCCATCCGCGAGGGCAACGAGGTGCTCTACGTCGACCGCATCTACGGTTCCAAGCGCGTGCCGAAGGCGTCGCGCATCGGCGGCCGCCTGCCGCTACACGCGACCGCGGTCGGCAAAGTGCTGCTCGCCGGCGAAGAGCAGTGGTTCAAGGACGCCTATCTCGCGGGCGAACTGGTGAGCCTGACGCCGTATACGCACGTCGACCCCGTCGCGCTCGCCGCAGAGCTCGACGAGATCGCCGAGCAGGGCTTCGCGGTGGCGGGAGAAGAAGCGCGCACCGGAGCCTGCTCGATCGCCGTGCCGATGCTCGTGGGCCGCGGCTCGGTACCGAATATCGTGGATGCGGCGATCGGGCTCGTGTGCCCGCTCGACCAGTGGTCGAGCCTCACCAACCACCTGCCGGCGCTGCAGGGCATCGCTCGGCGCATCGAGCAGAACTTCCAGCCTCGACTCGGCTCCCTCGGTGCCACGAGCGACGACCCAAGTCGTTTCCGCTGAGTGGAAGCCTTGGTTCGCTCCCCGCGGGCCGCGACGCATACTTTCGACAGACGCATTTTCGAAGAAGAATTCGTGGAGGACAGGTCATGACCGCATCGGAGAGCGCCGCGCAGGGCGGCTGCCCCGTGGCTCACGGGCATCACGGCTTCGAGCCGTTCGCGCAGAAGGATCCCTTCCCCGCCTATGCGGAGCTGCGGCGCGAAGAGCCCGTCATGTTCGACGAGCGGGTGGGGTACTGGGTGGTCACCCGGTACGACGACGTGAAGGCCGTCTTCGACGACTGGGAGACCTTCAGCAGTGAGAACGCGCAGGCCCCCGTGCGCCAGCGCGGCGCGGAGACGAAGCGGATCATGGAGGAGGGCGGTTTCACGGCCTACTCGGGCCTCTCGGCCCGTCGACCGCCCGAGCACTCGCGCATCCGCAAGGTCGCGCAGAAGGCTTTCACCCCGCGCCGGTTCAAGGCGCTCGAGCCATCCATCCGCGAACACATCGTCACACGTCTCGAGGCCATGAAGGCGCGCCCCGAGGCGACGGGAGACTTCTTCGCCGACCTCGCCTACGACGTGCCGACCGTCACCATCCTCACGCTCATCGGCGCCGACACGAGCCAGGTCGACCTTTTCAAACAGTGGAGCGACTCGCGGGCCGCGATGACCTGGGGCGACCTCTCCGACGACGAGCAGATTCCGCACGCGCACAATCTCGTCGACTACTGGCAGGAGTGCCTGCGGCTCGTCGCGGACGCCCACGAGCACGAACGCGACACCCTCGTCGGCGACATGATCCGCGCGCAGCAGGCGGGCGACGAGATCAGCGACCACGAGATCGCCTCGGTCGTGTACAGTCTGCTCTTCGCCGGGCACGAGACGACCACGACCCTCATCGCGAATTCGCTGCGCGTGCTGCTCGCCCACCCCGAGCAGTGGCAGCGCATCATCGACGACCCGAGCCGCATCGCAGCGGCCGTCGACGAAGTGCTGCGCTACAGCGGCTCGATCGTCGCCTGGCGGCGCAAGGCCCTCCAGGACACAGAGGTCGGCGGCGTCGCGATCCCCGAGGGGGCCGAGCTGCTGCTCGTCATGGGCTCGGCCAACCGCGACGCCGAGCGCTTCGCCGACGGCGAGGCCTTCGACATCGGTCGCGAGAACGCCCGCGAGCACCTGAGCTTCGGCTTCGGCATCCACTACTGCCTCGGCAACATGCTCGCCAAGCTGCAGGCGAAGATCGCGATCGAAGAGACCGCCCGCCTGCTGCCCGGGCTGCGGCTCGCCGAGGGCGCGGACATCGGGTTCCGCGAGAACCTCTCGTTCCGGGTGCCCCTCGAGGTTCCCGTGACCTGGGCCGAGACCGAGGAGGCGGCGGCATGAACGCCATCGACACCCGCTACGTGCAGTTCTTCGACGCAGGGATCGCACCCGACCACGACCAGCTCGGCGGCAAGTGCGCCTCGCTCGTCACAATGACCGCGGCCGGCATGCCGGTGCCTCCGGGCTTCGCCGTCACGACCGCGGCCTACGACCTCTTCGTCACCGAATCCGGCCTCGCAGGCTTCATCGTCGGCGCGCTCGAGGGGCTCGACCCCGAGGATGTCGGGGTCATCGACCGCATCTCGCAGACGATCAGGGATCGCATCTGCGAGAGCCCCGTGCCCGAGGCGCTGTACGACGCCGTCTCGGCCGGCTGGGCCGAACTGCAGAGCCGCTTCCCGCAGCCGGTGCCGGTCGCGGTGCGCAGCTCGGCGACCGCGGAGGATCTGCCCGACGCGAGCTTCGCCGGTCAGCAGGACACCTATCTCTGGCTGACCGACGAGGCCGAGATGCGCGAGCACATCCGCAAATGCTGGGCCTCGCTCTACACGAGCCGCGCCATCACCTACCGGCTCAAGAACGACATCCCCGAAGAGGGCCTGTCGATGGCCGTCGCCGTGCAGAAGATGGTGTCGGCGCGCACCGCCGGCGTCGCGATGACGCTGAACCCGAGCACCGGAGACCGATCGAAGGTCGTCATCGACGCCTCCTGGGGCATCGGCGAGGCGGTCGTCTCGGGCTTCGTCACCCCCGACAACCTGATGCTCGACAAGGTGATGCTCAGCATCATCGAGGAGCACATCGGCGACAAGCACATCGAGATGGTGCCGGTCGCGGGCGAGAAGGGCCTCGTCGAACGGCCGGTCGAAGAAGCGCGCCGTACCGTGCGCTGCCTGAGCGACGCCGAGGTGCGCGCGGTGGCCGAGCTCGCCAAGCGCGCCGAGCAGCACTACGGCACTCCGCAGGATGTCGAGTGGGCGATCGACCACGACCTCCCCGACGGCGAGAACCTGCTGCTGCTCCAGGCGCGCCCCGAGACGGTGCACTCCTCGAAGCCGCAGGAGGCGAAGCCCGTCACCGCGACCATCGGCGTGAGCAGCCTCACCTCGATGCTCACGGGCTCGATCAAACTCCCCTGAACACATCACCTTACGAACAGGATCAGAACAATGACGTCAGAATCCCCGGCACACGCCCTCAAATCGTTCCCCAGCGCCGCCGACATCCCGGTGCCCGAGGGCGCCGAAGGGTGGGAGAAGCTCTACCCCTACTACCTGCCGTTCCGCGAGGGCGACGGCTCCGAGCACAAGTTCTGGTTCTGCGACAGCCAGCACTGGCCGACCGCGTACAAGCCGTTCGAGACGATCGGCGGCGAGTTCGCCGTGAAGTGCCTCGGCCAGTACAACACCCGCCACCTGCTCATCCCGCCGGCCAACGGCATCGAATTCAAGGTGCACCTCGGCTACCTCTACATGAGCCCCGTCGCAGTGGCGCCCGAGGACATGGCGGCCCGCGTTCCCGAATTCGAGCGCCGCGTCGGCCACTACTTCGGCAACTGGGAGCGCCTGCTCGACGACTGGCGCGTCAAGGTGCGCGGCACAATCGCCGATATGGAGGCGCTGAGCTTCGCACCGCTGCCCGACATGGTGCCGTTCGAGGACATCGAGAGCGGCAAGGCGAAGGACGGCTCGGAGGTGCTGCTCGAGGGCTACGACCGCCTCATCCAGCTCGCCTACCAGAACTGGCAGTACCACTTCGAGTTCCTGAACCTCGGCTATCTCGCCTACCTCGACTTCTTCAACTTCGCGAAGGAGGCCTTCCCGGGCATCCCCGACCAGGCCATCGCCAAGATGGTGCAGGGCGTCGACATGGAGCTCTTCCGCCCCGACGACGAGCTCAAGACGCTCGCGACGCTCGC
This sequence comes from Leucobacter sp. gxy201, assembly GCF_051043335.1. Classification (NCBI taxonomy): domain Bacteria; kingdom Bacillati; phylum Actinomycetota; class Actinomycetes; order Micrococcales; family Microbacteriaceae; genus Leucobacter; species Leucobacter sp. gxy201. The sequence goes on along the minus strand of NZ_JAMXWS010000002.1, from coordinate 425,017 downwards.
CTCGGAGCTCGGGCTGCAGAGCGCGTTCGAGAACACCGACGACGTGGCCGGCACGCTCTCGGCCGTCGGCGCGCTGCCCGGCGGTGAGCGCTGGCTCGCCCGCTACGAGGAGGCGCAGGATCCCTGGTTCAACTTCACGGTCGGCAACGGCTTCTACGGGCACGACAAGTACTGGAACGAGTACCAGGAGATCCCGCTCGGCTACATCAGGGACTACATGCGCCGGGTCGATGCGGGCCAGACCATCCTGCGCCCGAAGGAGGAGCTGATCGCCGAACGCGACCGCATCATCGGCGAATACCGCGGCATGCTCGACGCCGACAACGCGGCCGTCTTCGACGCCAAGTGCGGCCTCGCCGCGACGGCCTACCCCTATGTCGAGAACCACAACTTCTACATCGAGCACTGGACGATGGGCGTCTTCTGGCGGAAGGTCCGCGAGCTCGGCCGCGTCTTCGTCGCAGCAGGGTTCTGGGACGACGAGAGCGACATCCTCTACCTCACCCGTAACGAGGTGCGCGACGCCCTCTTCGACTACGTCACCGGTTGGGCCGTCGGGTGCGACTCGGTCGGCCCGCAGTACTGGCCGGCCGAGATCGCCCGCCGTGCGAAGATCGTCGACGCGCTGCAGGGCCAGCGGCCCCAGCCAGCCCTCGGCACGCCGCCCGCAGAGATCACCGAGCCGTTCACCCAGATGCTCTGGGGCATCACGACCGAGCAGGTGCAGACCTGGCTCGAAGACGACGATGCCGACGACAGCGGTGCGATCAAGGGCATGGCCGCATCGCCGGGCCTCGTCGAGGGCCGCGCGCGCGTCGTCTACCACGCCGACGACCTCGGAGAGGTGCAGGACGGCGAGATCCTCGTCGCCACCATCACGGCACCGTCGTGGGGGCCGGTGTTCGGCAAGATCAAGGCCACCGTCACCGATATCGGCGGCATGATGAGCCACGCGGCCATCGTCTGCCGCGAGTACGGCCTCCCGGCGGTCACGGGAACCGGCAACGGCTCGACGAGCATCCGCACCGGCCAGCTCATCCGCGTCGACGGCAACGCCGGCCGCGTCGAAGTGCTCGAGGGGTGACCGGTATGACGCAGGCATCCGCAGCAGCCGGCCGCACCGTCCTCGTGACGGGCGCGGCCGGCGGCCTCGGGCGGTCGTTCGCCCTGGGATTCGCCGAGCGCGGCTACGCCGTCGCCGTCGCCGATGTCGATGAGTCGGGGGCCGCGGAGACCGCGGCGCTCATCGCCGACGCCGGCGGCCGCGCCTGGCACGGCCGCCTCGACGTGACCTCGGTGGGTTCGACCGAGGAGGTCGCCGCCGCGGTCGCCGAGTTCGGCGGCGGGCGCATCGATGTGCTCGTCAACAACGCCGCCCTCTACGCGGGCATCACCCGCGCCCCCATCGAGGAGCTCGACCCGGCCGAGTGGGATCGGGTCATGGCGGTGAATGCGAAGGGGCCGTGGCTCATGACCCGCGCCGCGAGCCCGCACCTCGGCGCCGGCTCGAGCGTTGTCAACATCGCCTCGGCGACCGTCATGTCGGGGTCGGCGCAGTGGGCGCACTACGTCTCGTCGAAGGGCGCGGTCATCGCGCTCACCCGGGTCATGGCGAAGGAGCTGGGCGTGCGCGAGATCACCGTCAATGCGATCGCCCCGGGGTTCACCCTCACCGAGGCGAGCTACGGGCACATGGCCGATGCCGACAGCTACGGCGTCGATCGCGGCGCCCTGCACCGGGCCAGCACGCCCGAGGACATCGTCGGCGCAGCGCTATTCCTCGCCGGCCCCGACGCGGCCTTCATCAGCGGCCAGACCCTCGTCGTCGACGGCGGCCGGCAGTTCATCTGACAACGAAGCAACGAAGCAAAGGAGCAGTCATGCCTCAGGTAACTTTCACCGATTCGAGCGGCGCCGAGACCGTTATCGCGGCGAACGTCGGCGACTCCGTCATGGAGACCGCGGTGCGCAACGGCATCACGGGCATCGTCGCCGAGTGCGGGGGATCCCTGTCGTGCGCCACCTGCCACGTCTTCGTGCGCGAGGATCAGCTCGCCTCGCTGGCCCCGATGGAGGAGATGGAGGACGAGATGCTCTGGGGCACTTCGGTCGACCGCCAGGACAACTCGCGCCTGAGCTGCCAGCTGCGCATTGATGAGGGCTCCGATCTGCACGTGACCCTGCCCGAGACCCAGGTCTGATCGTGACCGCCCCCGCCTCGTCTTCCGAGCACGGCCTGCTCATCATCGGTTCGTCGCAGGCCGGCGTGCAGCTCGCGGTGTCGCTGAGAGCGCTCGGCTACGAGCCGCCGATCCGACTGCTCGGCGATGAGGATCACCGACCGTATCAGCGACCGGCCCTCTCGAAGGAGTTCCTGCAGGACAAGATCTCGAAGGAGTCCCTCATCTTCCGCACGCAGGAGTACTGGGACGAGCACCGCATCGAGGTCGTCAAGGGCGAGTGGATCGTGCGGCTGGACCAGCGGCCCGACGGCTCGGGCACCGCGATCTCGGCGACGGGTGCGACCTTCGACTATGACCGCCTCGCGTTGGCGGTGGGCGCCCGCGCCCGCCACCTCGAGAAGCCGGGGGCGATGCTCGACGGCGTGCTCTACCTGCGCAACGCCGACGACGCCCTCGACCTCAAGGCGCGCGTCGCCCGGGCCCAGAGCATCGTCGTGGTCGGCGGCGGCTTCATCGGCATCGAAGCGGCCGCGAGCCTGCACTCGATGGGGAAGACCGTGACGCTCATCGACCGCGGCGACCGGCTCGTGCGGCGGGCAGTCGGCCCCGAGACGTCCGACTTCATCCTGCGCCATCACCGCGGGCAGGGCATCGACATCCGCCTCGGCACCGATATCGACGAGATCGTCGGGATGGACGGCCGGGTGCGCGCGGTGCGTGCGGGCGGCGAAGAGATCGCCGCCGATATCGTGCTGGTGGGCATCGGTGTGATCCCGAACACCGGGCTCGCCGAGCAGCTGGGCCTCGAGGTGTCGAACGGCATCGTCGTCGACCGGTACGCGACCGCATCCGATGGCAGCACGCTCGCCATCGGCGACTGCGCGAACCTGCCGAACCCCATCCCGGGGGCGCCCGAGGGGGAGCGCGTGCGGTTCGAGAGCGTGAACCACGCGATCGAGCAGGCGAAGGTCGCGGCCTACGCGCTCACCGGACGCCAGGCCGAGTACGAGAACATCCCGTGGTTCTGGTCGAACCAGGCCGACCTCAAGCTCCAGATCGCCGGCGTCTCGACGGGCTACGATCGCGTCGTCGACCGCAGCCCCGAGGGCCCGAACAAGTTCTCGCTGCTCTACTACCGCGGCGACCGGCTCATCGCGGCCGATTGCATCAACGCGCCCCTCGATTTCATGATGGTGCGCCAAACGCTCACCCAGGGCATCAACCTCTCCGCCGAAGCCGTTGCCGACCCGGCGACTCCGCTGAAGACGCTCATCGCGGCGTCGCAGAATTCCTAGGGAAGTGACCATCATGCAGACGCATCCTCTGCCCCAGCTGCCGATCCGGGCCGCGGGGCCGGTCGACACCTCGCCCATTTCGAGCACCCCCGCCGCGGGCGACGACCTCGACCCGATCTGGGCCGCCGTCGTACCCGAGACGCGGGCGCGCTCGAACGACATCCATCTGCCGATCTCGTTGGCCTACGCCGAGCGACTGCTCGCCGCCCACCCCGAGGCCGATGCGCTGCTCGTGCGGGTCGCCATCCTGCTGCACGACACCGGCTGGGGGCGCGTCGACGAAGACCGCATCCTCTCGGAGGGATTCACCGGCGACTGGCGCAAGGCCGACATCCGGTACCAGCACGAGCAGCAGGGCTGCGAGATCGCCCGCGAAGTGCTGCCGCCGCTCGGCTACGACGTCGGCTTCGTCGAGGCGGTCTGCGCCATCATCGACGGGCACGACACCCGGCCGGTGGCGCACTCGCTCGAGGATGCGCTCGTGCGCGACGCCGACCGGCTCTGGCGCTTCGATCATGCGGGCATCGCGCTCGCGTCGGGCTGGTTCGGCCTCGACCCCGCGACCTACACTGCGCGCCTGCGATCCGAGATCGTGCCCGAGCTCTTGAGCGAGGCCGCGATCGAGATGGCGCGCGCCGACCTCGATCGTTCGGACGCGCTGCTCAAGACGGCGGTGCTGCGATGAGCGGGGCGGGCGCGGCTGCGGGGGCGCCGAGCATCGAGCCCGGCGGCCCTCGCGAATCGACGTGGCACCCGACCGACCAGTTCATCGGGGGCGCCTGGGTGCCCTCGCACGGCACCGAGCGCATCGACGTCGTCGACCCCGCCACCGGCGAAGCGTGGGCGAGCGTGCCCGCCGGCGACGCCGCAGACGTCGACGCCGCAGTCCAAGCCGCCCGTGCCGCCTTCGTCGAAGGGCCGTGGGCGCGGATGCGCCCGAGCGAGCGCGCCGCGGTGCTGCTGCGCTTCGCCGACGAGGTCGAGGCGCGGGCCGACGAGCTTTCGGCGACGAACACCCGCGAGAACGGTTCGCCGGTCGCCGAATCCGGAGGAGCCGCCGCGAATGCCGCCGGCATCCTGAGCTACTACGCGTCGCTCGCGGGCCACCTCGAGCAGGAGGACGTGCGGGAGTTCCCGAACGGGTCGGGTCGAAGCGTCGTGCGCCGCGACCCGCTGGGGGTCTGCGCCCTGATCGCGCCGTGGAACTTCCCGATCAACCTCGTCGTCATCAAGCTCGCGCCGGCGCTCCTCGCCGGCAATTCGGTCGTCATCAAGCCGGCCTCACCCACCCCGCTGTCGATCCGGCACATCGTTCTGGCCGCTGCCGCTGCCGGCGTACCCGACGGAGTCGTCAACCTCATCACCGGCCCGGGCCGCATGGGCGACGTGCTCGTCAAGCACCCGCTCGTGAACAAGGTGGCCTTCACCGGGTCGACCGAAGTCGGCCGCCGCATCGCCGCGGCGTGCGGCGAGCTGCTGAGGCCGGTCACGCTCGAGCTCGGAGGCAAGTCGGCCGCGATCCTGCTCGATGACGTCGATCTCGACGCGTTCGCCGAGGTGTTCGTTCGTTCGAGCATGCGCAACACGGGGCAGACCTGCTACATCTCGACGCGCATCCTCGCTCCCGAGTCGCGGTACGAGGAGATCGTAGCGCGCATCACCGAGGTGGTCGAGAGCAGCCCGCAGGGAGATCCGTTCGACCCGTCGACGGTGTTCGGGCCGGTCGCGAACCGCCCGCAGTACGAGTCGGTGCTCGAGCACCTCGAATCGGCGAGGGCCGAGGGCGCGAGGTTCGCGACGGGCGGCGAGCCGCTGCCGGGGCCGGGCTTCTTCGTGGCCCCGACGGTGCTCGCCGACGTCACACCGGGGATGCGCGTCGCCCGCGAGGAGATCTTCGGCCCGGTCGTCACGGTGCAGCGGTACTCGACCGAGGATGAGGCGATCGAGCTCGCCAACAGCACTCCCTTCGGGCTCGGCGGCATCGTCTTCTCGGCCGACCCCGACCGGGCCTTCGCGGTCGCCGAGCAGGTCGACAGCGGGTCGGTCGGCGTGAACTTCTTCGCCTCGAACCACGCCGCGCCGTTCGGCGGTCGGCACGACTCGGGTCTCGGCGTGGAGTACGGCATCGAGGGCCTCGAGCAGTACGTCTCGTACAAGTCGATCCACCGCAAATAGGCGAGCGCGGTCCCGTGTCGGTGCGCTCCGCCGGGTGAGCGGGACGCTGCGGGCGCGGCTGCCGGACTCGGCTCCGGTGACGCTACCCGTCGAGCTCGTCGAGCATCTCGAGCCCGCGTTCGGCCCAGGCGATCTCGGTGTCGGCGCGCGAGATCTTGCCCTCGTAGGCGAAAGTCTTGAAGGCGGCCACGCGATCCCTGTCGGCCGGGTCAGTCACGGCGAAGCGGCGCTGGATCGCGGGGCTCGTGCGATCCCTGATCTCGTCGATCTGCCGCTGCGCGACGCGCTTCACTTCGCGGAACGCCTCCCGGTGCTCGATGAGTCGTCCGCGCGCCGACTCGGCATCGCCCCACTCGAAGTAGGCGGCGAGCAGGTGGGCCTGATCGCGTTCGGGCGCGTAGCTGAGCGGTGTGCGCTGCCAGGTCGCGAGCGCGGCCCGCCCCGCATCGGTGATCGAGTACTGGGTCTTCGTCGCCTGCTTCCTGCCCCACGGCACCTGCTCGGCCTCGAGCAGCCCTTCCGCCTGCATCTTGCGCAGCTCGGGGTAGATCTGCGAATCGGGCGCGTGCCAGAGGTGGCCGACCGATCCCCTGAACTGCTTCGCCGCGTCGTACCCGGTGAGCGGGCCGGCCGAGATGAGCGCGAGGAGCGCCGAGCGAAGACTCACTGCGGGGGTCCTTTCGTCATGACTCATATTCTCGCGCAAAACCAAATACCTATGTATATAGTTATTCGAGAACTTCGACCGGAAGCCGTCGACTGAGCAAGGGAGCTCGCAATGAATGCCGAATCGTCGTCCACCGTGGCCAAGCTGCTGTCGTACCCGTTGAACGGTTGGTACGTCGCGGCGTGGGATCACGAGGTCACCGCGAAGACGATCCTCTCGCGCACCATCGCGGGCCGGCCGCTCGCGATCTACCGCACGCAGGACGGCCGCCCGGTCGCCCTCGCAGACGCCTGCTGGCACCGCCTCGCCCCGCTCTCGCAGGGCAGGCTCATGGGCAACGACGAGATCCAGTGCCCCTACCACGGCCTGCGCTTCAACTCGGCCGGCCGCTGCACGGGCATGCCCGCGCAGGAGACCCTGAACCCGTCGGCGACCGTGCCGTCGTTTCCCGTCGTCGACCGCTACCGCTACGTCTGGGTGTGGCTCGGCGACCCGACCCTCGCCGACCCGTCGACCATCCCCGACATGCACCAGATGGACGACGCCGAGTGGACCGGCGATGGCCGCACGATCTACGCGCCCTGCAACTACCAGCTCGTGCTCGACAACCTCATGGATCTCACGCACGAGGAGTTCGTGCACAGCTCCTCGATCGGGCAGGAAGAACTCAGTGAGTCGGAGTTCAAGGTCACGCATACCGAGGACTCGGTGACCGTGACCCGGTGGATGCGCGATATCGATGCGCCGCCGTTCTGGCTGAAGAACATGCGCGACAAATTCCCCGACTTCGAGGGCAAGGTCGACCGCTGGCAAATCATCCACTACACCTACCCCTCGACGATCTGCATCGACGTGGGCGTCGCGAAGGCCGGCACCGGCGCCCCCGAGGGCGACCGCTCGCAGGGCGTGAACGGTTACGTGATGAACACGATCAGCCCCGAGCAGGATCGCAGCTGCCACTACTTCTGGTCGTTCCAGCGCAACTACCGCCTCGACAGCCAGCTCATCACGACGCAGCTGCGCGACGGCGTGCACGGCGTCTTCGGTGAGGACGAGCGCATGCTGAAGGCGCAGCAGGACGCGATCGACCTGAACCCCGACTACGAATTCACCAGCCTCAACATCGACGCCGGCGGCATGTGGGTGCGCCGTCTGCTCGAGCGGGCGATGGAGGCCGAGGGGCGCTCCACGACCGCGGCCCCCCGCGGCTTCCGCTCGGTCGGCAAGGCGCCCGCCGCCGTCGGGGCCGGGGAGTAGTCGTGGCCGACAAGCAGTCCGAATGGCAGTGGGCGACGGTCGTCGAGGCGAGCGAGATCGCGACCGGAGTGCTCAGGATCGAACTGAGCCCCGAGCAGCCGACCCCGGTGAAGCCCGGCGAGCACGTCGATGTGGCGGTCGAACTCGACGACCGCGGCGATGAGCGCTCGTACTCGATCGCGGGCGCCAGCGCGAGCGGTGACCGCATCGCGCTCAGTGTCTACGAGGCGCCGATGTCGCGCGGCGGCTCGCGCTTCATGCACGGACTCTCCGCGGGCGATCGGCTCAGGATCACCAAGCCGCTGCAGGACTTCCCGCTGCGTGTGGGGGCGCCGTCGTACACGCTCGTCGCGGGCGGAGTCGGCATCACCGCGATCCGCGGCATGGCCTCGCTGCTGAAGCGCCTCGGCGCCGACTACACCGTGCACTACGTCGGCAACTCGCCCGAGCGCATGGCCTACCTCGACAGCCTCGTCGAAGAGCACGGCGACCGCCTCGTGCCGCACATCACCGCCCAGCGCGGTCGCATGAGCGTCGCGGAGCTGATCGAATCGGTGCCGCGCGACGCCGAGCTCTACATGTGCGGGCCGATCCGCCTCATGGAGGAGATCAAGCGCACGTGGGAGCGCGGTGAGCGCGATATGACAGCGCTGCGCTTCGAGACCTTCGGCAACTCGGGCTGGTTCGAGCCCGAAGCGTTCGAGGTGAGCGTGCCGCAGTACGACGTGACGGTGCAGGTGCAGGCGGGCGAATCGATGCTCGAGGCGCTCGAGAACGCTGGCGTCGACATGATGTTCGACTGCCGGCGCGGCGAGTGCGGCCTCTGCGAGGTCGACATCCTGCAGGTCGAGGGCAAGGTGGATCACCGCGACGTCTTCTACTCGGAGCGGCAGAAGGCGCCGAACAAGAAGATGTGCTGCTGTGTCTCGCGCATGGCGGGCGGCTGCCCGGGGAAGCCCGCGCGGGTGGTCATCGAGACGAGCTGAGCCGGCGAGGCGGGCTCGGGGTCAGGCCCGGGGGTCGGCGAGCGTGCGCAGTGCGGAGAAGAGCGCATCGCGGTCGTCGGCGCTCGGCAGCTGCGCGAACCACCCCTGGTCGCTCTCGACGACGCTGTCGCGGGCTCGAGCGGCGAGCTCCCGCCCCGACTCGGTCGCGATGACGACCTTCGCGCGGCGGTCGTTCGGGTCGGGCTCGCGGCGCACCAGATCGCGGCGCTCGAGCTGATCGATGAGGGCGACGATCTGGCTCGGGTCGAGTCGCAGGAACTCCGACAGCTCGCGCTGCGACGGTCGTGCGTCGGCCGCCGCGATCGCGAGCAGCGAGTACGAGCGCGCCTGCAGCCCGTACTCGGCGAGCACGTCGTGCATGCGGGCCAGCGATAGGGCGTTGGCGCGGGCCAGCAGGAATGCCGGGTCCTTGCCGACCTGCGTGTCCCAGAGGCGGTCCGAGCTCATCGAGCCGTGCGAGGGGGCAGTGGCTGACGCGGCGGCCGCCTCCCTCGAAGGTGCGGTGGTGGTCATGCGCTTCATTGTATTCTCCAACCCCGAAATACTGGAAGTTCATAATGGTTGACTTTTTCAAGTATTTACTGTTTCATGAAACCATCTGATTCGAAGGAGCGTCAATGACCACGATGATTCCGTACGCGGAACTCCCTGATTACGTCGGCAAGGACCTCGGGTACACCGACTGGTTCGAGATCACGCAGGAGCGGGTGAACCAGTTCGCGGACGCCGCCGACGACCACCAGTGGATCCACACCGACCCCGAGCGCGCGGCCGACGGCCCGTTCGGCGGCGCGATCGCACACGGCTTCCTGACCCTGTCGCTGCTCATCCCGCTGCAGACCGAGCTCTTCGACGTCGACGGCGTCACCACCAAGGTGAACTACGGCCTCGACAAGGTGCGCTTCATCTCGCCGGTCAAGGTCGGCGCGAAGATCAGGGCGACCGCCGTGATCGCCGAGGCGAACGAGGTGCCGGGCGGCACGCAGCTCGTCATCGACGTCACGATCGAGATCGAGGGCGGATCGAAGCCCGCCGTCGTCGCGCGCAGCCTGCAACGCTTCTACGCCTGACCTCCCACCCGAATCAGCGCCACCGAACCCTCTCGAACCCCGAGAACCGCTCAGTTACAAAGGAGTCACTGAATATGAAGAAGAAGCGTCTTGCCGTCGTCGCCGCACTCGCGACGACGACGGCCCTGCTGCTGACCGCCTGCTCCGGCGGGTCCACCGGATCCGACGAAGCGGCGAAGAGCAGCGGCGACGGCCTCACCAAGGTCACCGTCGGAGTGCTGCCGATCGCCCCCTCCGCCGTCGTGCAGATGGGCATCGACGAGGGCATCTTCGAGAAGAACGGCCTCGAGGTCGAGCTGCAGAGCGGCCAGGGCGGCACCGCCCTGCTGCCCGCCGTCTCGAGCGGCTCGATGGAGTTCGCGGTCGGCAACGAGCTCGCCGTGCTGCTCGCGGCGAGCCAGGGCATCGACATGCGCATCGTCACCGGCTTTTCGAGCAACGTGCAGAACCCCGACGACCCCGAGGATCAGGCGCCTTCGGCCGTCGTCGTCAAGAGCGACTCGGGCATCGAGTCGTGGAAGGACCTCGAAGGCAAGACCGTCGCGGTCAACGTCTTCAAGGGCCTCGGCGACCTCAGCATCATGGCGCAGGTCGAGGCCGATGGCGGCGACCCCTCGAAGATCAACTTCACCGAGATCGGCTTCCCCGACCAGACCGCGCAGCTCGAGAGCGGCCACATCGACGCGGCCTGGATCCCCGAGCCCTTCCTCAGCGGCGCGAAGGCCACCGAGGGCATCGAGCAGCTCGGCGACCCGCTGCGCATCATCGACAACCTCAACACGATGGTCACCTTCACCTCGGGCAAGTTCGCCGATGAGCACCCCGACGTGGTGAAGGCCTTCGCCAAGTCGATCACCGAGTCCGCCGACCTCGCCATGAGCGATACCGACGCGTTCCGCGCCGCGATCGTCGACTTCACCGGCATGGACGCCGCGGTCGTCGACAAGGTGAACCTCGAGTACATGTCGGGCGACGTCAACCGCGAGATGCTCGAACAGCTCAACGACCTCGCCGTGAAGTACGGCGTCATCGAAGAGGCCCCCGACCTCGACAAGGTCATCTTCAAGTAATCCGCCCGAGGGCCCGGCAGTGCTGCGACGCGGTGCCGGGCCCTCGTCGCGACGGCCGGCACCACCGAAGGACACAGCTGTGCAGCATCAAGGCATCGGCACATGGATCGCCCGCAAAGCGACCCGTTACTCTGACGACATCGCTCTCGTGTACCGTGACCAGCGCATCACCTATGGCGCGTTCGCGGAGCGCATCGACCGCCTTGCGAACGCGCTCTTCGTGGGCGGCGTCGCGCGCGGCGACCGGGTCGCGTACCTCGGCAACAACCATCCGGCCTTCCTCGAGACGCTCTTCGCAGTCGCGACCCTCGGTGCGATCTTCGTTCCGCTCAACACCCGCCTGGCCGCCCCCGAGATCGAGTACGCGCTCGACGACTCGGGCTCGACCGTGCTCATCTTCCACGAGAACCTGCAGGGCGTCGCCCTCGCGGGCAGCGCCGCGACCGGCGTCACGCGCCGAATGATGGTCGAGGAGGCCGGCGGCGACCTCGCGACCGACGGCGTGGAGGACTACGACACCGTGCTGCGCGATGCCGGCACCGAACGGTACGACGTGCTCGTCGGCCTCGACGACCGCGCCATGATCCTCTACACTTCGGGCACCACCGGGCGCCCGAAGGGGGCCGTGCTCACCCATGGCAACTTCACCTGGAACAGCTTCAACGCGATCGTCGACAAGGAGATCACGAAGCACGATCGCGTGCTGCTGATCTCGCCGCTCTTCCACGTCGCGGCGCTCGGCATGGGCGCCCTGCCGTCGCTCCTGCAGGGCGGCATGCTCGTGCTGCACGAGAAGTTCGACCCGGGCCACGTGCTCGAGACCATCGAGGCCGAGCGCATCACGATGCTCTCGGGCGTGCCGACCACGTTCCAGCTGATCCAGGAGCACCCGGCCTGGGAGACCACCGACATCTCGAGCCTCACCGGGCTCACCTGCGGCGGATCGGCCGTGCCGCTGCGCGTCATCGAAGCGTACGAGCAGCGCGGCCTCGCCTTCGCGGCCAGTTACGGCATGACCGAGACGTCTCCCGGCGCGACGGCGATGCCACCGCAGATGACGCGCGCGAAGCCGGGGTCATCGGGCCTCACGCACTTCTTCAGCGACATCCGCGTCATCGATGAGACCGGCGCCGAGGTGCCCGCCGGGGTAGACGGCGAGATCTGCATGATGGGCCCGAACGTCATCGCCGAGTACTGGCAGAACTCCGAAGCGACCGAGGCCGCCTTCGTCGACGGCTGGTTCCGCTCGGGCGATATCGGCCACCTCGACGAAGACGGCTACATCTACATCTCCGACCGTCTCAAGGACATGATCATCTCGGGCGGTGAGAACATCTACCCGGCCGAGGTCGAGGCGATCGTCATGGAGCGCCCCGAGGTCGGTGCCGTCGCGATCATCGGGGTGCCCGATGACAAGTGGGGCGAGGTGCCGCTCGCGGTCGTCGAGCTGAAGGAGGGCGCGCGGCCCGACGCGCCGTCGATCATGGCGCATCTGGCCGGCCGGCTCGCGAAGTACAAGATTCCGAGGCGCGTCGAGTTCGTCGACGAGTTCCCCCGCACGGCGAGCGGCAAGATCCGCAAGGCCGACTTGCGGCGGCAGTACGGGTAGGGCGGCGTCGTGAGGCGGCGGTCGCCGCGGAGGGGATGCTGATGCGCGCACCCTCGCACGTCGGGAGTTCCGGGCATATCTCGCCGGGCCTCATGATCGCCCTCGGGTACGTGTCGATGGCGGCGTCGCTGTCGACCGACCTGTACCTCCCCTCATTCCCAGGGATCGCCGAGCACTTCGCCGTCGGCCCGTCGATCGTGCAGCTGACGCTGACCGCATTCATGCTCGGCGCGGCACTCGGCCAGCTCGTCATCGGCGCGCTGTCGGACGCGCTCGGCCGGAGACCGACGCTCATCGTCGGTCTCGCGGTCTTCGCCGCCTGCGCCTGCGCAGCGGCGATCAGCCCGTCGATCGAGCTGCTCATCGCCGCGCGTTTCGTGCAGGGCTTCGCGGGCTCCGCGGGCGCCGTGCTCGCACGGGCCGTCATCGCCGACCTGCTGCCGTCCGCCGAGACCGCGCGGGCGTACGGCACGCTGTTCGTGATGATCGCACTCGGCCCCGCCGTCGCGAACCCCTTCGGCGGCTGGCTCACCGAGCTCGGCGGTTGGCGCACCCCGCTCGCCGGCCTCGCCGTACTCACGGCGGGCATGTTCGCGGTCGCCGTGCTCGCCGTCCCCGAGAGCCTCCCGAACGGTCACCGGCAGAGGTTCCATGCCGGCCGGCTGCTCGGCAACCTGAAACGGCTCGCCTGCACGCCGTCGTTCGCGGGTTTCGCTGCCGCCTTCGGTCTGGCGTATGCGGGCATGATGGCCTACATCAGTGCGTCGTCGTTCATCGTGCAGGACGTCTTCGGGCTCTCGCCGCTCGGCTACTCGCTCACCTTCGCACTGAGCTCGGCGACGTTCATGTGCGGCGCGTGGGTCAGCCGTCGGCTCGTGCCCCGGTTCGGCGGCGTCGCGACCCTCCGGGTCGGGCAGATCGTGCAGCTGTCGGCTTCGGGTCTCGGCATCGTGCTCGTCCTCACGGGAGCCTTCCCGTTCGGCGCCTACCTCCTGGTCGTCACGGGCTTCACCTGCGGCACCGGTCTGATCATGCCGACGTCGTCGGCGCTCGCGGTCGCGCAGGCGGTCGGCGTCGTGGGGGCGGGGTCGGCGCTCGTCGGGTTCAGCCAGTTCATCTTCGCTGCGATCGGAACACCCCTCGGCGGGCTATTCGGCACGGGCACGGCGCTGCCGACGCTCATCGCGATGGCGGGTTTCGCGCTGCTCTCGTTCGTGCTCGCCGGCGTCTCCATCCGACGAGCGCGCTGAGATTCCGGCTGGCGCCCGCCGGAGCCCGTTGTATCAAGAGGGCTCCGGCGACGTCGATTCAGTCGGTGATCTTGTACAGGCTTCGCGCGTTCTCGCCGAGAATCTTCGCAAGGTTCTCGTCACTGATACCGGGGAGGCCCATCTCCTTGCCGATCCGGTCGAGGTTCCTGATCGTGTCGAGATATCCGGTCGAGAACGGGTTCTCCGAGCCGTACAGCAACTTGTCGTAGGGGTTGAGGCAACCGAAGTCGTGGATGATCTGATAGACCTTGCGCGGATGCCAGAACCCCAAGGCGCTCACATCGCCGAAGAAATTCTCGTGCCGGGCGATGACGGCCGCGGCTTCATCGGTCCAGGGATTGCCGAGGTGGCACATCACCACCTTGAGGTTCGGAAACCTGCGGCCTACGTCGTCGAGCAGCCAAGGCCGTTGGAAATCCATCTTCGCGGAGGCCACCGGCGTCCAGCCCATATGGAAGTGCACGGGAACATCGAGCGCCTGTGCGGCTTCGTAGACGGGCTCCACCGCAGGATCCCGGGGGTCGTAGTGCTGGTATGTCGGGAACAGCTTGATCGCGCGAAAGTCGTGTTCCTTGACCATGCGTTCGACCTCGGTGGCAGCACCCCAGGGGTCGGCTACTGGGTCAACGCTCGCGATTCCGAGCAGCCTGCCGTTCGACTCGCGTACTACGCTGGCGACGTAGTCGTTGCTGACGTTGTAAGGCCGTTGTTCGGGCGTGAGCACGCGGTTCCAGTCGCCGGCCATGATCAATCCGAGGTCGACGCCGGTCGCGTCGAGCGTGTCGACGAGGCCGAGCGTATCGCGCTTCTCGCCGGAGATCGGGCCGGTATTGTAGATATTTCCGCGATCGTCCCAGTTCTTCCGGAGTTCCGAGTACACCCACGCGGACACGTGCTTGTTCGGTTCTCCGACATGGAGATGGTTGTCTACCGTGAACATTCTTATCCCTTCCAGTACAGAGTCGAGTAGTCGGGGCCGTCCGTCAGGATGCCGTACCGCTTCGCGCTACCGGCGATCTTCGGCATTTCGACGAGCCCGCCGCCGAATACCGGGATCGGCATCTCGGACACGACCGCCTCCGGGAGGTCGAGATAGCCGGGAAGCGAAGCTCGGGCTTCATCCGTATGCGCATTCGTGTACTCAGCGGCTTCCGCCATTGCTGCGATGAACTTCTCGGCGGTCTGCGGATGCTCGGCGAGCCATCCGCTGGCGGCGAAGTATCCGCCCACCGCTTCGCCGGCGTACAGTTCGGAATAGGGATGTGCGATCGGCTTCAGCTTGTCCGCGTTGAGTTCGAGGAATGGCGTGACGAGAAAGCCAGCATCGACGTTGCCGGTCTCGACGGCGGCCGGGATCTCAGGGAAAGCGATTTCTACGAACTGCACGGATTCGGGATCTGCCCCGGCGGCTTCGACCGCGTCGCGTACAGCGAGCTCGCTGATACTCGCCAGCGCGTTGATCGCGACGGTCTTCCCCGCGAGGTCCGCGGCGGATTCGATGGAGGAGTCGGTGGATGCGACGATCGACGACATGTCGGCCGTCGGGTCGGAATCGACGATGAACGAGGAGGTCAGTACTTGTACCGGAACGTTCTGCTCAGCGCCGATCGCGACCGAAAGCAGGTTCCCGTCGCCGATGTCGATGCTCCCGGAGAGCGCCGCGGGTACCATGGCTGCGCCGCCGTTGAACTTCTCGAGTTCGATATCGAGTCCGTGCTTCTCGAATATGCCGTTCTCGTCTCCCAGGACGAAAGGTGCGTCGGCAACGCTTCTGAGCACGCCGACCCTGATGGTCTCAAGACCGGAAGCAGGTGCTGCATCGTCTTGGGGTGCGCCTTCCGATGCGCAGGACGACAGCAGTACGAGCCCGCACAGGGCGGCCGCAGCAGTCTGCCAGATTCGTGATGTCTTCATTGACGTTCCTTCCGGGAGGGGGGTGTGCCTCGGGGCGCCGGGAGCGCTGCACTGCGCGCTTACCGCCAGAGCTGACGATGCGTCTAGCTGCGTCCTGATGCATGGGATCGGCGGGCGAGCTGGATGATCTCCGAAGCGATGCGCTCTGCGAGGTCGGGGTCTCTCGCCGAGATCGCATCGACGAGCGCATCGTGCTTGAGATTGAGCTCGCTGTTCTCGACGGCGAACGGGCTGGAGAGCGTACTGACCATGTCCGAGATGTGGCCGGCCAGGTCGTCGATGCTCTCGTGCATGTCTGCGAGAAGCTGATTTCTGCTCGCGCGGAGCAGCGCGCGATGGAACTCGACTTCATGGCGCACATAATCCGCGGTGGTTTCAGAACAATTGCGGGCGCTGAGCGAGGCCCTGAGTGCGCTGAGATCGGCCTCGTCCGCGTTCATTGCCGCGAGTCTGGCACCGCGAACCTCGAGAAGGTCGCGAACCTCGTAGACCTCCTCGACGCGATACCTGCCGATCTGCCGACGAAGTACTGCCTGAATCTCGCTGCCCGAGACCACGTATGTCCCGTCGCCGGCGCGGGATTCGAGCAGCCCCGCATGCACGAGTGAACGCAGAGCCTCTCGAATGGTTCCGCGGCTGATGCCCATGGCCCGGGCGAGTTCGAACTCGCCGGGAATCTTCGACCCCACCGGCCATTCCCCATCGGCGATGAGCTGACGCATTTGAACTACGGCCTGGGTGGCGAGAGGAACGTTCCGGGTCGGGCTATGGAGACTCATAGATGTGACCCTTCTTGATCGGAGGCGTGTTTCGGGAAGTCGGATCAATTCTTCTCGCGCAGATGTCAAATGTCAAACATTTAACATCGGAATTGTCGAGTCGCAATGAAGTCGGCTTCTCGTCAGCGATGCGATCGTTGCAGGCTTTCGGCTTCGCGGAGACTGCGGTGCCGTACTACACGAAGGCGGAGGCGCCGGTGAGCGCGCGGCCCACGATCAGCGAGTTCACCTCATGGGTGCCCTCGTACGAGTAGACGGCCTCGGCGTCGGCGAAGAAGCGCGCCACGTCGGTGTCGATGACGATACCGTTGCCGCCGACGACCTCTCGCGCGAGCGCGACCGTCTCGCGGGCGCGCAGCGACGTCCACATCTTCGCGAGCGACGAGTTCGCGTCGCTGAAGACGCCGCGGTCCTGCAGCTCCGAGATCTGGCAGACCATGCCCAGCGACGCGACGACATTGCCCGCCATGCGGGCGAGCTTCTCCTGGATGAGCTGGAAGCCCGCGAGCGGGCGGCCGAACTGCTCGCGCTCGCGCACGTAGCGCGTCGCGGCCTCGAGGGCGCCGGCCTGCAGACCCGCGGCGATCCAGGCGACATCGGCGCGCAGGGTGCCCATGATCGAGGCGACATCGCGCCACGAGTCGATGCGCTGCAGGCGCGCGCTCTCGGGCACGCGCACATCGGTCAGCGTGAAGTCGGCGTTCTGCATCGGCCTGAGCGACACCTTGCCGGTGATCGTCGAGAGTTCGACGCCATCGGCGGTGCGCGGCACGAGGAAGCACTTGACCTGACCGTCGGCGGTGTCGCGGGCGAACACGGCGATCACGTCGGCGCTCACGGCGCCGCCGATCCACCGCTTGTGCCCGTTCAGCACCCACTCGTCGCCGTGACGGGTCGCAGACGTCGTCATGCCGCCGGCGATGTCGCTGCCGTGCTCGGGCTCGGTGAGGGCGAAGACGCCCGTGAGGTCGAAGTCGCGGATGCGTGGGTCGAGCTCCGCCGCCTGCTCGGGCGAACCGCCCTGCTGCACGGTGGCGCGGAACAGCCCGGCCTGCGCGTTGTAGACGGTCGCGACCGAGACGTCGGTGCGGGCGAGCACGTAGGTGCGAAAGCCCTTGTAGAGCGACGAGGCCGCCTCCTCGGCGGTCACGCCCTCGGGCTCCATGAGCTTCAGCGGGGCGAGGGCGCCGATGATGCCGGGGGGCATCGTGGCCGTGTCCCAGGCCTCGTTGATGAGGGGCTTCACCTCGTCGTCGAGCGCGCGCTGCAGGCGTCCGAGCGATGCCAGCGCGGCATCGCTGAGCCGGCCGGCCGCGAACTGGAAGGGGTCGATGCCGATGGGGCCGTGCGGCGCGATCTCGGGGTCGCGCAGCTCGCCGGCGCTCATGCCGTACCGCCCAGACGCAGCAGGCGCACGGCGTTGTCCTTGACGATGCCGGGCATCGCCTCGGGCTTGAGGCTCGTCTGCTCGATGTCGCTCAGCCACCGGTCGGGGCTCAGCATCGGGTAGTCGCTGCCGAACAGCACCCGCTTCTTGAGATACGTGCCGGCGGCGCGCACGAGACTCTCGGGGAAGTACTTCGGGCTCCACCCCGAGAGGTCGATCCAGGTGTTGTGCTTGTGCGTGGCGACCGAGATCGCCTCGTCCTGCCACGGCACCGAGGGGTGGGCCATGATGATCTGCAGGTCGCCGAACTCGGCCGCGACGTCGTCGAGCAGCATCGGGTTCGAGAGGCCGAGGCGCAGGCCGCGCCCGCCCTTCATCCCCGCGCCGATGCCGGTCTGGCCGGTGTGGAAGAGCGCGATCGAGCCCGCCTCCTCGAGCGCCCGATAGAGCGGGAAGTACGCGTCGTCGCTCGGGTCGAAGCCCTGCACCGTCGGGTGGAACTTGAAGCCCCGCACCCCGTGCTCCTCGATCAGGCGCCGGGCCCGGTCGACGGCCTCGGCGCCGAGGTGCGGGTCGACCGACCCGAAGGGGATCAGCACGTCGTTGTTGCGCGCCGCCCCCTCCGCGATGTCCGCGCTCGAGATCGGCGCGTGCCCGAGGTTCGTGGTCGCGTCGACGGTGAAGACGACGGCGGCCATCTTGCGCTCGCGATAGTACTCGGCGACCGAGTCGAGCTCGGGCTGCAGCCCGCCGTTCTTGAAGTACGCGGCCGCGGCTTCGGCGAGGTCGTCGGGCAGCGAGTTCTGGCCGTGCGCATCCATCTCGATGTGCACGTGCATGTCGATCGCGACGAGCTCGTCGACGTCGATCGCGGGTTCGTAACGGGTCATCGTCGGTCTCCTTGCGCGAGTGCCGGGCTTCGAGCCTACGCCCGGGCCGGGGGCTGCAGCTCGTCGGGCAGAGCCGGGAACTTCTCGCCGACGGACTGGACGTTCTCACCGATCAGCACGCCGCCCTCGCCGGCGTACGCCTCGGCGTCCCACCCGCCCTCGTGGTATGCGGTCGCGACGGGCTCGGGATGGCCCCAGACCTGCAGGCGGTCACCGCCCACGCCGATGGCCTGGCCGGTGACGCCCGCGGCGTCGTCGGATGCGAGGTAGGCGATGAGCGGTGCGACATCGCCCGCGTCGCCGAAGCCGAGATCGTGGCGGAAGAACGCGGGCATGACCTCGCCCTGCGCCTCGGCCTCGACTGCTGCGTGGAAGTACGGGACGGTGGCGGTCATCGCGGTCGCGGCGACGGGGATGACGGCGTTGGCGGTGATCCCGGCCCTCTTGAGCTCGAGCGCCCACGTGCGCACCATACCGACGATGCCCGCCTTCGCGGCGGCGTAGTTGGTCTGGCCGAAGTTGCCGCGCTGGCCGGTGGGGGAGCCGATCGCGATGATACGGCCGCCCTCGCCCTGCTCGCGCATGTAGGCGGCGGCCTCGCGCACGCAGGTGAAGGTGCCGCGCAGGTGCACGTCGATGACGAGGTCGAAGTCTTCGTCGCTCATCTTCCAGAGCACGGTATCGCGCAGCACGCCGGCATTGGTGACGAGGATGTCGAGACGACCGAAGGTCTCGACCGCGGCGGCGACGAGCTGCTGCGCGGTCTCGGTCGGGCCGACGGGGGCGACGACCGCGGTGGCCTTGCCGCCGACGGTCTCGATGGAGGCGACGGCCTCCGCAGCGGTGGCGGCGTCGACATCGTTGATGACGACGGACGCGCCCTGCCGGGCGAGCTCCTGCGCGTAGGCGAGACCCAGGCCGCGGCCCGATCCGGTGACGATGGCGACCTTGCCGGCGAGTGTCATGAAAACTCCTTCGTTTGCGGTAGTTCTATCAGATCGCATTCCATTGAAAAAGTCAATCATTGCAGAAGTCACGCGAGAGCGGAGCGATCCCTGACGCCAATAGATATGGGATCCGCCGAAGATCGGGCCGTTCCGCGGGAGGAACGACAGATCTGCGGCAGATCCCATATGGACCGGCGGCTTCCGGAGAAGCGTTCCGGGTCAGTGCGAGAGGCCGGCCTCCGCCACCGAGCGGGCGCCCTTCTTCGCGGCCTGCACGAGCTCGTACACGTGCGTGCGCAGGCGCGAGAACTCGGGGTGGCTGCGGGTCTCGAGCTGACTGCGATGATCACCGAGATCGACCTTCACGTCCTCGAGGATGATCGTCGGGCGGCCCGAGAGCACGAGCACGCGCTCGCCGAGGTAGATCGCCTCGTCGATGTCGTGCGTGACGAACACCACGGTGACCTTCAGCCGCTCCCAGAGCGAACGCACCAGATCTTCGAGCTCGAAGCGGGTCTGCGCATCGACGGCAGCGAACGGCTCGTCCATGAGCAGCACCGCCGGCTCGTACGCGACCGCGCGGGCGATCGCGACGCGCTGCTGCATGCCGCCCGAGAGCTGCCAGGGGTACTTGTCGCCGTCGTCGGGCAGGCTCACGGCCTCGAGCGCTTCGCGTACGAGCTCCTTGCGCCTCGCCGCGGGCACTTTCTTCTCCTTGAGCGGCAGCTCGACGTTCTGCGCGACGGTGAGCCACGGGAACAGCGAACGGCCGTACTCCTGCAGTACGACGGCCAGACCGGGCGGCGGGCCCGAGATGACCTTATCGGCGAGCACGACCTCGCCGCGGCTCGGGGCGAGGAGGCCCGCGAGGCAGCGCAGCAGTGTCGTCTTTCCGGCGCCCGAGGGGCCGACGATGCAGACGAGCTCGCCGGCGGCGATCGTGAAGTCGAGGCGCTGGATGGCCTCGACCGGTTCGCCGCGACCCGTGTAGGTCTTGCCCAGATCGCGGACCTCGAGAGTCGCGGATGTAATAGTGGAGTCGGTCATGGTTTACGCACCTCCGCGTTGCGTATTGAGGTACCCGTAGTACCACTTGAGGATGGCGCCGGTGACGACGCGGAAGACGAGAGCGAAGAACAGGCCGAGCAGGCCGAGCAGGATCACGCCGCCCCACATCTCGGGGATGGCGAAGCTGCGCTGGAACTGCACGATGGAGAAACCGAGGCCGTCCTTCGCAGCGAACATCTCGCTGATCACCATCAGGATGATGCCGATCGAGAGCGCCTGGCGGGCGCCCGTCACGGCCTGCGGGCTCGAACCCGGCAGGATCAGCTTGAAGAGGCGCCCGTGCCAGGTGAAGCGGTAGCTCATCGAGATGTCCTTCAGCACCGGATCGAGCGCGCGCACGCCCTCGACGGTGTTCAGCAGGATCGGCCACACGCAGCCGATCGCGATGACCGCGATCTTCATGCTGTCGCCGATGCCCATGAAGAGCATGAAGATCGGCACGAGCACGGGCGGCGGGATCGCGCGGAAGAACTCGAGCACCGGCTCGACGGTCGCGCGGAGCTTGCGCGACGATCCGATCGCGATGCCGAGCACGATGCCGATGACGAGCGCGATGCCGAAGCCGGCGATGATGCGCCAGAAGCTCGGGATCACGTCTTTCATGAAGCGGGTCTCGCCGAACGAGTCGCCGCCGAACCAGGTCGGCCCGAACTCGGCGAAGGTGGTCTGCAGCGGCGGGTTCAGGTAGTTGGTGCTGTTCGCCGAGGCGAACCACCAGATCGCGAGCAGGATCACCGGTAGCGCGATCATCATCAGGATGCGTCGAATCGCGCCGGCTGCGCGATTCGGCTTCTTGCCGCGCTTCGCGATGGTCTTGAGAACGGTCGTGGTCACGAGTTCACCTCCATGCGGATCGAGGGGTGCCACGACAGTGTGCGGCGCTCGATGACGCGCGCGAGCAGGTTGACGAGCACGCCGAGCACGCCGGCGACGATGACGTAGGCGTACATGGGGGCGACCTGACCCGATTCGCGCGAGAGCGCGAGGGCGCCGCCGATGCCGGTGCCGCTGATGAGCAGCTCGCCGGTGACGGTGAGGATCAGGGCAACGGAGGCGGCGAGGCGCAGACCGGTCATCGCGAACGGCAGCGTCGTGGGCCAGATCACCGTGCGGATGCGGGTGAGGGGGCGGAATCGGTAGGAGCGCGCCGTGTCGGATGCGACCGGGTCGACATCCTGCACACCGGCCATGACCTGCATGAGTACCTGCCAGAAGCTCGCGTAGATGACGAGCAGCAGCGTCGACTGGATGCCGGTGCCGAGCGTGAGCACGGCGACGGGGATCAGCGCGACCGAGGGCACGGGGCGCAGGAACTCGACCGTCGAAGCGGTGAACTCGCGCAGGAAACCGACGGTGCCGAGGAGTACGCCGATGACGACGCCCGCGACGAGCGAGATGGCGAGGCCGATGCCCCAGGTGAAGACGGTGCTGCCGAGCTGCTTCCAGAACTCCGCGGTCGACGCGGCCTGGCCGAGGGCCACGAGCATCTCGGAGACGGGTGGCAGGTAGCGGGCATCGATGATGCCGAGCCTCGGAATGAGCTCGAGCAGCACGAGCATGATGGCGACGCCCACCAGGCCGAGCCCCCAGTTGGGGAGGCCCGGCCTCGTGGCGCCTGACTTGGCTGTCGACATCGGAGGGTTACGGCAGCAGCTGCGTGATGTCGACGGCCTCGTCGACCATGCCGTACTTCAGGGCGAGATCGGCGAGCAACTGCACGCTGTCGGTGTTGATCTCGGTGTCGAAGCGGGGCATCGTCATCGTGGCCTTGATGTCGTCGTCGATCTTCGTGTACTGATCGAGGATCGCGCGGGTCGCGTCGGGGTTCTCTTCTGCGAAGGCGAGCGACTTCTGCATCGCCTTCGTGAACGATGCGACGACCTCGGGGTTCTCAGCGGCGTAGGGCTTGCTGGTGAAGTACGCCGAGATCATGAGGTCGGGGTCGGTCTCCATGAAATTCCAGGAGACGACGCGGGCGCCGTCGTTGAGCGCGCGGGTGAGGTGCGGCTCGAGGATCCACGCGGCGTCGACCTGCTTGCTCGACACTGCGGCGGGCATGTCGGGGAAGCCCATCTCGACGAACTGCAGCGACTCGGGGTCGCCGCCGTCGTTCTCGACGACGTTGCGGATCGTCGAGTCGCCGATGTTGTTCAGGGTGTTGACCGCGACGGTGTGGCCGGCGAGATCGGCGCTCGACTGGATGTCGGAGTCGCCCGGCACGACGACGGCACCGATGTCGGGCTCGGTGCCGGTGCTGAAGTTCGCGGCGCTCACGGCCTGCAGCGGCACGCCGTTGGCGGTGCCGAGCAGCAGCGAGGTGACGTTGCTGAAGCCGAACTGGTAGTCGCCCGAGACGACGGCCGGCGTGATGGCGGCGCCGCCCTGCGCGAGCTCGAGCGTGACGTCGAGGCCCTCCTCCTCGAAGAAGCCTTCGTCGACGCCGACGTAGATCGCGGCGACATCGACGATCGGCATGACGCCGACGGTGATGGGGGTGAGCCCGCCCGACTCCCCCTCGCCGCCCGAGGCCGGGGCCTCGGAGCCGCCACCGCTGCACGCGGTGAGAGCGAGGGCGCCCGCTGCGGCGAGTGCGAGCAGCGTTGCAGATTTGCGCATGAGAGTTCTCCTTCGAACCGTTCGAGGCCTGAATGCCAGGTCGCTCACCGAAAGCTCGATCCGCCGACGCGACGAATCATAGGATTTTCCAACATTTGAAAAAACCTTCTATCCACGTTAGACCGCGATCTCCGCTACGTCAAAACCCTCTCGCAGAAGAGACCGTTTCGTAATGAAGTCTCGCATGCGGCCCGCGCCGGCGACAGGTCCTCGCGGCAGTGGCGGCGGCGATCCCTGGAGAATCGGCCTTCGTCGCGGCTCAGCGGTCGAGCACGAAACGACGGCGCCCGACGGCGACCCCGACCGCGAACTGCACCGCCGCAGCCGCCCACAGCACCGTGAACGCGAGCGCCCAATCGCCCTGCGTGCCGAGCAGCCAGCCGAAGACGGCGGGCCCGACCCCCGCGATCAGGTACCCCACCGACTGCGCCATGCCCGAGAGGGCAGTCGAGTGCGAACTCGTGCGGGCGCGGGTCGCCATGAGCGTGAGTGACATCGTGAGCTGCGCGCCGCAGGTGAGCCCGCCGATCACGATCCATGCCGGGAGCGCGGCCGGTGCGACGATGAGCCCCGCCCAGGCGATCGTGCCGAATGCGGGTAGTAGTGCGGGCAGCCACCGGCGCAGCCCGCCGCGGGCGAGGGCGGGCATGAGCAGCGACCCCGCGATACCGAGGAACTGGAAGATCATGAGCCCGACGCCGGCCGCGACCGCCGACACCCCGAGCGAGACCTGGTAGAGCGGGAACCAAGCGGCCAGCACGTAGAAGATGGTCGACTGCGTGCCCATGTACAGCGACACGAGCCAGGCCACCGGGTCGCCCCAGATGCGCCGCCCCGCTTGATCGCCGCCCGGGCCCTGCGGCTCGCCGGCCTCCGTGCTCGCCACGGCCCGGCGCGGCGCGTTCGACCGGGTGGCCCGCATCCAGACGACGAGCGCGACAGGGATCAGCGCGCCGGTCGCCAGGAGCGCTGCCCGCCATCCGATCGGCGCGCCGCCGCTCTCGAATTCGGAGATCGGCACCACGATGCCCGCGCCCACCGCGCCGAGCCCGCCGAGCAGCGCCGAGTAGACACCCATCACGAGGGGGATGCGGTTCGGGAAGTCGCGCTTGATCACCGCGGGCAGCAGCACGTTGCTGATCGCGAGCCCGAGGCCGGTGATCGCGGTGCCCACCCAGAGGTTCGCGGGGGAGCCGGGGAGCGACCGCCAGACCGTGCCGGCCGCGAGCACTGCGAGCGACCACGAGACCGCGTTCGTCATGCCGATGCGGGCCGCGACGCCGTGGGCGAGCGGCGAGAAGAGCCCCCAGGTGAGCAGCACGAGCGAACCGAGCAGGCCGAGTACCGCGGTGCTGATGCCCTGATCGGCGCCGATCTGATCGAGCAGCGGGCCGACGCCAGTGATCGTCATGCGCAGGTTGACTGCGACGAGGCATACCGCCACGAAGAGCAGCAGCCAGGGGCGGCGCTCGTCGGCCGCGGAGCCCGGGGCGTTCGGGGAAGACGGGGGCACGGAACCGCACTCTATCCCATGACGGCGGGGTGCGCGTCGCTGCCCGAAGGGATCGCGCGGATCGTCTCGATCGCGAACTGCGCGAACCACGCGCTCGCGTTCGACATGGCCTGCCGTGCCGTGTGCCCGCGCACGGTGCTCGTGAAATGCTCGGCCGGCAGCGGCCACTCCTCGAGCGGCCAGGCCGGCGTCCAGACCTGTGCGATGCTGCGCGGTACGAAGGCCACGAGGTCGGAGTGCGCCACGATGGCGGGCACGGCCGCGAAGGCGGGCAGGTGCAGCGACCCCGGCGGCGGCGCGGCCATGTGCGATTCGAGCAGCTGGTGCCCGAGCGCATTGGGGGTGACGATGCGCGGCAGGGCCGAGAGTTCGTCGAAGCCCGGCTCGCCCGTGAAGCGACCGGCGCGCGCGACGCAGCAGTAGACGTCGTGCCGCAGTACCGAGGTGCGCACGTCGCCCGTGAGCAGAGTCGATGCGACGGCGAGGTCGAGCCGCCCGGCGAGCAGCTCCTCGGGGGCGGTGTCGATGTCGAGGTTCACCGCCACGAGGCTGCTGTGCGGCGCGACGCGGGCGAGCGCCGGAGCGAGTGCGGGGAGGAAGAGCGTCTGGCCGAGGTCGGTGAGCGCGACGCTGAAGGTCTCGGCTGTCGTCGTCGGGTCGAAGAGCGTCAGCTTGCGCACTGCCGCTTCGGCCGCGCCGGGCAGGTGGCCGATCTCGAGGTAGAGCTGGGTGGCCGAACGCGTCGGGGCGATGCCGCGGCCGATGCGAGTGAAGAGCGCGTCGCCCGCCTCGCTCCGGAGGCGGTTGATGGCCTGGGTGACCGAGGGCTGCGACATGTGCAGCCGCTTCGCCGCGGCCGTGACCGTGCCCTCCTCGTAGACCGCGGTGAATATGCGGATGAGGTTGAGATCCATGTCGCTCCTCGTTCGCCCTCGAACGTGCTCCGGTGTTGGGGACGCCGGTGTGAGCGGCGGTACATCTGCCCATTCTATAGGCTGGGTCTATAGATATTGACGCAACATCTATTAGAAACTTGGCATATTCCTCGATAACGTCGAATCCAGCGCCACCCCGCACGGGGTGAGCCGGCAGCGGAGCCGAATCGGGCTCCGCGAGTGCCGCCGTAGCAACCGCAGGAGTGGAACGATGACGTCAGTGCTTGAGTCGACCTTCAACGTGTTCCGTGCGCACGGGATCACGAAGATCTTCGGCAACCCGGGCTCGAACGAGATCCCCTTCCTCGCCGACCTCCCGGCCGACTTCGACTTCGTGCTCGGGCTCCACGAGCAGGTCGTGATGGGCCTCGCCGAGGGCTACTCGCGTGCGACTGGCGCAGCGGCGCTCGTGAACCTGCACGCCGCATCGGGCACGGGCAACGCCATGGGCGCCCTCACGAACGCGCAGAACGGCCATACCCCGCTCGTCATGCTCGCGGGGCAGCAGGTGCGCCGTACGGTAGGGCAGCGGGTCATGCTCGGCAACGCCGAAGCCGCGACCCTGCCGTCGCCGCTCGTGAAGTACTCGCACGAACCGCTCTCGCCCCAGGACGTGCCGCGGTCGCTCTCGCAGGCGCTGCTCGAGGCGACGACCGCGCCGACCGGCCCCGTCTACGTCTCGGTGCCGCTCGACGACTGGCAGGCCGAAGCGCTCGACAGCGACGCGCTGCTGACCCAGCGGAGCGTGGTCGTCGACACCAGCGAGCGCGGCCGTGCCGTCGCCGAGGTCGCCGCGGCGATCGCTGCGGCCGAGCGGGTCGCCATTGTCTTCGGCCCGCAGGTCGACGCCGCCGCGGTCCAGGATGCCGCCGTCTACACGGCGGCCATGGAGCTCGCCGAACGCGCCGACGCCTCCGTGTTCTCGGCGCCGTCGCCCGATCGCTGCGCTTTCCCGACCACGCACCCGAACTTCGCCGGCGCGCTCGTGCCGGGCATCAAATCGATCCGCGATGCGCTCGAGGGGTACGACCTCGTCGTGGTGATCGGCGCACCGGTCTTCCGCTACCATCGCTGGGAGCCGAGCGAGTACCTCGGAGCCGGCGTCGCGCTGATGCAGGTGACCGAGGACGCCGGCGAGGCGACCCGCGCCCCGTTCGGGCGCTCGTTCGTCGCCGACGTCGCATCGACGGTGCGCGGGCTCGCGCGCGAGGTGCCGGATCGCGGGTCGCGGCGCGGCGAGCGCGGCAGCCGGGCGATGACCCCGCCGACGCTCTCGGACGCCGGCATGACCGGAACCCAGGTGCTCGACGCGCTCAACGAGCTCGTGCGCGATGACGTGGTCTACGTGAACGAGACGACGAGCCTCGATGTCGACTACTTCGAGCGCGTCGCGATCGATCGGCCCGGCATGTACCATTTCCCGGCCTCGGGCGGCCTCGGCTTCGGCCTGCCCGTCGCCGTCGGCCATGCGATCGGCGACCCGGCGAAGCGGGTCGTCGCGACGGTCGGCGACGGCTCTGCGAACTTCGGCATCACAGCGCTCTATACGGCCGCGCGCAGGCGTGCCGGAGTGGTCTTCGTGATCATGAACAATGCCGGGTACGGCGCGCTGGCCGGATTCACGAAGCGCATGGGCGCCTCGTCGGTGCCGGGCCTCGAGCTCGGCGAGATCGACTTCGTCGCGATCGCCGAGGGATACGGCGTGCCCGCGAGCCGGGTCGCCACGGTCGACCAGTTCCGCCGTGCGTACGGCGCGGCCCTCGACGCCGAGGGGCCGGTACTGATCGACGTGCAGATCGTGCGCGAGAACTAGCCATGCCGGGCGGGCGGCGCCCTCCCGGACACGTCCAGACGAACCAGAGAAAGACCGAGAGCCCGAGGGGGCGGAGGAAAGGGAGAACGATGAAGAGGATGCAACGTCGAGCAGCGGCGCTCGTCGGAGGAACAGCGGCGGCTCTGCTCGCCCTCACCGGGTGCGGCGGCGGAGCGGGCGGCAGCGCAGAAGGGGAGACCATCACGCTGCACGTGGCCTCGTGGGCCAGCCCCAACAGCATCAGCGAGTACATGGCCGACTGGTGGTACGCCGAGATCGAGGATCGCACCGACGGTCGCGTGACCTTCGACGTCGCGGCGGGCGATACCCTCTGCAGCGCCTCCGAGATTCCCGAGTGCGTGCGCGACGGCCGCGCCGACGTCGGCCAGACGCTCACCGATTACTCATCGCAGCTCTTCCCGATGGCCTCGGTCGCGAGCATCCCGTTCCTGAGCCCCGGCAGCGAAGTCGTGGCGAACGCGATCTACGACCTCGGCACCGAGCACGAAGGCGCGGCCGCGCTCTGGGAGCAGAACGGCCTGCAGCCCCTCGCGCACATTCCGCCCGGGCGACTGCTGCTCGGCGGCCATGAAGACCTGAACTCGGTCGAGTCGCTCGAGGGCCTGCGCCTGCGCATGGCCGGCCAGTACGCGCAGCAGGCGGTCGACGCCGCCGGCGCTTCGAGCGTCGCGCTCACCGCCCCCGAGACCTTCGAAGGTCTGCAGCGCGGCGTCGCCGATGCCGCCGGTTTCCCGCTCGACGGCACGATCGCATACCAGCTCAAGGACATCCTGCCCGAGTGGACCGACCCCGGCGTCGGCACCTACACCACCATCGGCATGTGGATGAACAAGGACGTCTACGACGGCCTGCCCGAAGACATCCGCCAGGTCGTCGACGAGGTGACCGAGGAGTTCGTGCGCGAGGCCGCGCCCCGCATCTACTCCGAGACCGGCGAAGGCCACTGCGACCAGCTGCTCGAGACCGTCGGCGACCTGAAGCAGTGGGACGACGCCGAGACCGAGAAGTGGAGGGCCGCGCTCGAGAGCGAGGACATCGAGGCCAAGTGGATCGCCGCGGCCGAGAAGGACGGCCTGAAGGATGCCGAGGGCTACCTGGCCGCGTACAAGGAGAAGCTCGCGGAGTACGAGGCGACCTCGACCCAGGTCGATCCCGCGATCGCCTGCGCGACCCGCTGACCCGAACGACCGGGAGCCGAAGCACATGGAAACTCAGCAGAGCGCGCCGCCCGACCGGGCCGAGCGAGTGTTGCGCAGCGCGGCCGGCGCCATCGCCGGCCCGCTGGGCGCCCTCGGGTCGATCTCGACCGTGGCGATGATGATCGGCATCACCGCCGACGTGATCTCGCGCAACTTCTTCGGGCAGTCGATCGCGGGCCTGCTCGAGTTCACGGAGACGCTGCTCGTCACGACGGTCTTCCTCGGGCTCGCCTATGCGGGCGCGACGAACGCGCACGTCTCGGTCGACCTGCTGTCGTCGAAGCTCCCGACCGGCGTATCGCGCCGCATGGGCGGAGCGATGTGGCTGCTCGGCGCCGCGATGACCGTCTGGTTCATCGACGCGTGCTGGCAGCGCGCAGTGCAGAGCACTCAGCGCGGCGAGGTCACGCAGGGGCTCATGGAATGGCCGGTCTACCCGGCCCGGTGGATCATCGTGATCGGCCTCATCGCCTTCCTCGTCATCGCCCTGATCAACGCCTATCTCGGCCTGCGCGGCAGGCTGCTGCTCGGCGAGGACGAGTGGGACCCGACCACGGGCGACCCGCGGCCCGAGACCGCCGCCGTCCCGACCATCGAAGATGACGCCGCCGGCGTCGCCGCGGCCTCGGGCGCGGAACGAACGGAGAGGAACGCATGAGCGCCGCACTCGCCGTGCCCGTCGTCGTCGCGCTGCTGCTCGTGCTGCTGCTGCTGCGCCTGCCCGTGTGGCTGTCGCTCGCGGTCTCGGGAGCCGCCGGCCTGTTCCTGCTGCGGGGCGAATCGTTCGTCACCAACACGCTCGCGGCCGTCGCCTACGAGCAGACCTCCAGCTTCACACTGACCATCATCCCGATGTTCATCCTGCTCGGCGTCTTCGCGGTGAAGGCGAAGATCGCCGAACAGGTCTTCGCCATCGCCCGCCGCATCTTCCGGGAGACCCCGGGCGGCATCGGCATCGCGACCGTCGCCGCGTGCGCCGGGTTCGCGGCGGTGTCGGGCTCCACGATCGGCACGACCGCCACCATGGCGAAGCTGTCGGTCGAAGAGATGCGGCGCTCCGGCTACAGCCAGAGCCTCGCGGGCGCGCTCGTCGCCGTCGCCGGCACGATCGGCGCCATGATCCCGCCGAGCCTGTTCCTCGTGCTGTACGCGATCCTCACCATGGAGCCGATCGGCGAGATGCTCGTCGCCGGCATCATCCCCGGCGTGCTCAGCGCCGTCGCCTTCGCGGTCTACGTACTCATCCGCACCCGCAAGATGCCGGCACTGGCCGAGACCCCGGCGCGCCCCGGCGCGCTCGTCGGCGCGTCGGCCGGCAGCGGTGCGAGCGGTGCCGGCCTCGACGACGCCCTCGGCACCGCGATCGCCGACGCCCGCGAGGCCGGCGATCGCACGCGCCTGCCCTGGCGCGGCCTCGTGCGGCTCGTGATCATCTTCGCCATCATCATGGGCGGCATCTACCTCGGCTTCTTCACGCCCACCGAATCGGCCGCCATCGGCGCCCTCGCCGCGCTCATCATGCTCGTGCTCGAATTCCGTAGGCAGGGCATCCGCACCATCGTCGCGCAGTTCGTGGATGCGCTGAAGGAGACCGCGAAGACGACGAGCATGGTGTTCGCGATCGTCTTCTCGTCGGCGCTGCTCTCGCTGTTCTTCGTCGTCGCGCGCGTGCCGCAGTCGATCGGCGACTTCGTGGGCGGCCTCGACGTGCCGCCGTGGCTCGTGGTCGCGATCCTGCTCGCCTTCCTGCTGCCGCTCGGCATGGCGCTCGAGTCGATCTCGATCCTCGTGATCACCGTGCCGCTCATCTACCCGGTCGCGACCGAGCTCGGCTTCGACGGCATCTGGCTCGGCGTCATGATCGTGAAGCTCATCGAGATCGGGATGGTGACGCCGCCGGTCGGCATCAACTGCTTCGTCGTCGCCGGCACGGCGCGCATCCCCACGGCCGAGGTGTTCAAGGGGGTCTGGCCCTTCGTCGTCGTCGAACTCGTCCTGCTCGCGATCCTGTTCGTGTTCCCGCAGCTCGCGACCTGGCTGCCGTCGTTCGTGCAGTAGGCCCCTTGTGAGCCGCACCCGGGTGCGGCTTGACTC
Organism: Leucobacter sp. gxy201; assembly: GCF_051043335.1. NCBI lineage: Bacteria > Bacillati > Actinomycetota > Actinomycetes > Micrococcales > Microbacteriaceae > Leucobacter > Leucobacter sp. gxy201. The sequence continues at coordinate 394,237 of NZ_JAMXWS010000002.1, read as the reverse complement.
GTAATCAGACCAGCAAGAAGGAGGAATCATGTCAGAGAATGCATCGGCAGAGCCCCGCGGAGACGCGATGGACGTCGAGCGGTGGCGCGGAAAGGTGTACACCGACGGGTGGACGGTCGCGGCCGGCGGCACCATCGATGTGATGGAGCCCGGCACGCTGCAGAAGCTCACCGAGGTCGGCCTCGCGAACGCCGATGACGTGTTCGCCGCGGCGACCCGTGCTGCCGAGGCGCAGCGGGAGTGGGCCGCGAAGAAGCCGGCCGAGCGCGCAGCGGTGCTGCGGGCCGCGGGCGACTTCTTCGTGCGCAACGCGGAGGAGCTCGGCGAGTGGGTGCAGCGCGAGACCGGTGCGATCGCCCCGAAGGCCGGGCTCGAGACCCTCGTCGCCTCGAACGAATGCTTCGACGGCGCGGCGCTGCCGCATCACCCCATGGGCGATGTGCTCACCTCCGATGAGGATCACTGGTCGTTCGCACGGCGCCTGCCGTCGGGCGTCGTCGGCGTCATCTCGCCGTTCAACTTCCCGCTGATCCTGTCGATCCGCTCGGTCGCCCCGGCGCTCGCCCTCGGCAACGCCGTGATCCTGAAGCCGGACCCCCGCACCCCTGTCGCGGGCGGCGTCATGATCATGCGGGCCTTCGAGGAGGCCGGTCTGCCGGCGGGCGTGCTGCAGCTGCTGCCCGGCGGCGCCGACGCGGGCGCCGCACTGACCGAGGCGCCCGAAGTGAACGTCGTCTCGTTCACCGGCTCGACCCCGGCAGGCCGCGCCGTCGGCGAGGCCTGCGGCCGCAACCTCAAGCGCGCCCACCTCGAGCTCGGCGGCAACAACGCGCTCGTCGTGCTGCCCGGCGCCGACATCGCCGCAGCTGCCTCGGCCGGCGCCTTCGGGTCGTTCCTGCACCAGGGCCAGGTCTGCATGACGACCGGGCGCCACATCGTGCACGAATCGGTGTACGACGAGTACGTCGCGGCGCTGCGCGAGAAGGCAGAGCATCTACCCGTCGGCGACCCGTGGACCACGCTCTCGCCGATCGGCCCCATCATCGACGAGAAGCAGCGCGACCGCATCGACGGCATCGTGCAGGCCGCGAAGGCCGCGGGCGGCACCATCGAGGCCGGCGGCAGCTACGAGGATCTCTTCTACCGCCCGACCGTGGTGTCGGGCATCGACACGCAGAACCCCGCCTGGTCCGAGGAGATCTTCGGCCCCGTCGCGCCGGTGATCAAGTTCTCGACCCTCGACGAGGCCGTCGCGCTCGTGAACCAGAGCGCCTACGGTCTCTCGGTCGGCATCCTCGGCAACGTCGGGGAGGCGATGAAGGTCGCGGATCGCGTGCGCTCGGGCAAGGTGCACATCAACGAGCAGACCGTCAGCGACGAGTCGAACGCACCGTTCGGCGGCTTCGGCGACTCGGGCACCGGCTCGCGCTTCGGCGGCTACACCGCGAACATCGAGGCCTTCACCGAGGTGCAGTGGCTGACCGTGCGGTCGGACATCGCGCCGTACCCGTTCTGATCGGAGGACGCACCATGCGCATCGCGATCGTCGGCGCCGGAGCGATGGGGCAGCTCTTCGGGGCGCACCTGGGCGCGGCCGGCCACGACACCGTGCTGATCGACGTGTCGGCCGAGGCCGTCGCCGCCATCGACGCGCACGGTATCGCGGTGCGCACGGGCGACGGGGGCGGATTCCGCGCTCAGGTGCGGGCCGCCCTCGCCCCCGAGATCGCAGGGGCCGTCGAGCTCGTCATGGTCTTCACGAAGACGATGCACTCGGAGGCCGCCCTCGACTCGGTCGCGCACCTCATCGACGACGGCACGCTCGTGCTGAGCCTGCAGAACGGGCTCGGCAACGAGCGGCCGATCGTCGATCGGGTCGGGGCGGATCGGGCCTTCATCGGCACCACCGACTATCCGGCCGACCGCCAGCCCGAGGGCGGCATCGCGACCTCGGCCGAGGGGAAGATCGTCATCGGCGGCCTCGGTGCGGCAGGGTCCGACCGGGCGGCCGAGCTCGCCGAGGTCTTCGCGGCGGCGGGCATGCGCGCGCTGCACCACGAACGGGTGTACGAGGCGGTGTGGGAGAAGGCGATCTTCAATGCGGTGCTGAACACGCTGACCGCGGCGACCGGGCTCACCGTCGGCGCAACGGGGCGCGAGCTGCCGGCGCTGCGCCTCGTCGACGACGTGCTCGCCGAGACGTTCGCCGTGGCCGCTGCGCGCGGCGTCGCGGTCGACGAGGCCCGTGTGCGCGCGGCGGTGCGGAATGCGCAGCAGTCGCACGGCGAGCACCGCACCTCGATGCTCGTCGACCTCGAGGCCGGTCGCGCGACCGAGATCGAGGCGATCGGCGGCGCGATCAGCCGCATCGGGGTGGAGGTCGGCGTGCCGACGCCCGTGCTCTCGACGCTCTGCGACATCGTGCGCCTGCGCGAGGCCGCGCTGCAGCGGACCGCATGATTCAAGCAGCTTCGGGCTGCAGCGAGGCAACGATCTCGGCGATCTCATCACGGCATTGGAACAGCAGTGCGAGCCGGTCGCGCCGCAGCATCGAATCGAGTCGCACGATCGGCGTCGCGATCGAGATGCCCACTGCGGGTCGTCCTTGCGGGCCGAGCACGGCCGTGCCGACTGCGCCGACCCCCATCTCGGTTTCGCCCCGGCTGAGCGCATACCCCCAGGCGCGCGCCTGGTCGAGCTCCTGTGTGAACCGTTCGAACTCCGCTTCGTCGAGGGCGGTACCCGCGATCTGCGCGGCGCGACCGCGGTAGAGATTCTCCAGTTTCTCTCGAGGTTCGTAAGCGAGAAGCGCTTTGCCGCTCGATGCGCCGATCGCCGGCATCACCGTGCCGCTCCGGTCGCCGATGCGCAGCATCTGGCTCGCTTCGACGGTGTGCAGGAATCTGATGCTCACGCCGACGCGCACTACGAGGTTCACGGTCTCGTCGAGCTGCGATGACAGGATCTCCATGGGCTCCTGAGCCTCGCGGCGCAGTTCGTGCAGCCATGGGGCGCCCACCGCCCGTACGCCCAGTGCCGGGCCCGCGACATACCGGCGCCTGTCGTTCTGCATCGCGAAGCCCCGGTAGATGAGCATCGCCATCAGCCGGTGCGCTGTCGACTGAGCGATCTGCAGCTCCTCCGCCGCATCGGTCAGGCGGATATCGCCGCCGTCGCGCAGCATCTGCAGGAGGCGCAGAGCGTTGTCGACGGACTCGATCGGGTAGGGGGGCTTCTGCTGGAGCAGTTTCTTCTTCACACCAGAAGATCATTGTCTATTTTCTTCTGCGAGTAAAGAGTCGATGTCAACAACTCGTTGTCAGCGCCAACTCGAAGGAGAGAAGCAGATGGCCGATACGACAGTGATCGACGACCTCTACGTCGGAGTCGATACGGGCGGCACGTTCACCGATGTCGTCGTGATGGATGGAGCGGGCGGAGTCATCACGAACAAGGCCCCCACCACCCCGCACGCGCTCGAAGAAGGCGTGCTCGCCGCGCTCACCCTCATTGCGGACGAACGGGGGCAGACACTCGCCGAGATGCTCGCGCAGGTCGTCAGCTTCGGCCACGGCACGACCCAGGCCACGAACGCGCTCATCGAGCGGCGAGGCACCATGACCGGTCTGCTGACGACGCGCGGCTTCGGCGACACGATCCTCGTGCAGCGTCTCATGGGCTTCACTGCGGGGATGCCGAACGAGCTGCTCGGCCGCTTCAGCCAGCGCGCCTACCCGGAACCTCTCGTTCCCCGTCGTCTGATCGCCGAAGTGCCGGAACGCGTCGATCAGGCCGGCGAGATCCTGCTCCCATTGGACGAGGAGGCGGCTCGGACAGAGGTGAGGCGTCTGCGCGACGCCGGAGCCGAGGCGTACGCGATCAGCCTGCTGTGGTCGTTCCGCAACCCGGCGCACGAGCAGCGCATCGCCGAGATCATCCGCGAAGAGGCCGGCCCGGACGTGTACGTGAGCCTGTCGAGCGAGGTCAATCCGGTGCTCGGCGAGTACGAGCGCACCGCGACGACTCTGCTCAATTCGTACCTCGGACCGACCGTCGCCCGATACCTCGAACGTCTCGAACGAGTACTGCGGGATGCGGGCCTCGTCGGCAGGTTCAGCGTGCTGAACTCGATCGGCGGCGTGATGAGCGCCCACGACGCGGCCGAGCGGGCGGTGCTGCTGCTCGCCTCGGGCCCCACCGGCGGCGTGCTCGGCTCGCACTTCCTCGCCCAGGAGCTCGGACATCGGAACGTCATCACGACCGACATGGGCGGCACGAGCTTCGACGTCGGCCTCGTCGTCGCAGGTCGACCCGTGGTCTCGCAGGTGACCGAAGTCGCGCAGTACCATGTCGGCGTGCCGATGGTGAACATCACCGCCATCGGAGCCGGAGGCGGATCCATCGCCGAGGTCGTGTCGGGCGAGCTGCGAGTCGGCCCGAAGAGCGCGGGCGCCTTCCCCGGCCCCATCTGCTACCGGCGGGGCGGAACCCAGGTCACGGTGACGGATGCCGATGTCGTACTCGGCGTGATCGACCCGGCCGTCTTCCTCGGCGGGCGCATGAACCTCGACAAGGCGGCGGCCGAAGAGGCGATCCGCACCCAGATCGCCGAGCCGCTGGGCCTCTCGACGATCGAAGCCGCGGCGGGCATCAAGCGCATCGTGGACGCCCGCATGGCCGACACCCTGCGCGAGCTCACGGTCGGCCACGGACACGACCCCCGAGATTTCGTCATCTACGCCTACGGCGGCGCCGGACCGATGCACTGCGCGGGCTTCGGAGCGGACCTCGGAGTCGGCACCATCCTGGTGCCCGCGACCTCGATGGCGCACTCCGCGTACGGAGCGCTCGCCGCGGACATCCACCACAGCGCCGAACGGTCGATCTCGTTCCGTTCTGCACCGGGCAGCGATGACCCCGCCTCCGATTTCGACGCGACCGCACTGCGCGAAGTGTTCGCCGAGCTCGAGGTGCTCGCGCGGGAGCAGCTCGAGCGCGATGGAGTGAAATCGGAGGACGTGATCATCGATCGGTCGATCGACATGCGCTACCGGATGCAGACCCACGAGTTGATCGTTCCCGTCAGTGAAGAGCTGAGCGATGCCGATGCGGTCTCGCGGCTGGTCGCGCGATTCGAGACCATCTACGAGGACACCTACGGCCACGGCGCCGGGTTCCGGGAAGCCGGGCTCGAGATCACGACCTTCCGGGTCTCCGGTATCGGTCGGACGCCGAAACCGCGCTTCGCCGAAGCAGCGCGAGAGACGGCGCCGGCGGCGCCCACCAGCAGACAGGTCTACGACGTCAACCAGGCGGCATGGTTCGACGCGACGGTCATCGACTGGAACGGGCTCGGCACCGACCCGATCCCGGGCCCCGCGGTCATCGAACACCCCACGACGACGGTCTATGTGGCGAGCGGGCAGCAGGTCGCCCTCGACGCCATCGGCAACCTCGTCATCACTCCCACCGTGTGACAAGGAGGTCACGAACATGAATATCACCGTGCAGCAGAACGACACGGCGACGACCGACGTCGATCCGATCACCTTCGAGGTGGTCCGCAACCGCCTGACCGCGATCACCGAGGAGCAGGCGATCACGCTGAAAGCGGTGTCGGGGTCGCCCGTGGTGACCGACGCCACGGACTTCAACGTCGGCACCTACCTCACGGATGGCGAAATCGTCACCATGGGCCCGCAGGTGCTCTTCCACTCGGGATCGATGGCGAGCGTCGTGCGCAACATCGTCGCCGATTGCGCGGAGAACCCCGGCATCCGGGAGGGCGACATGTTCATATTGAACAATCCCTACAAGGGCGCGTTGCATCAGCAGGACGTGTCGATCGTCGCCCCCGTCTTCTCTGACGGTAAGCGGGTCGCCTGGGTCGGGTGCTGCGCGCACCAGATCGATATGGGAGGCCTGAACTTCGGATCCTGGGGCATCGGTGCGACGATGGTGCAGCAGGAGGCCGTGCTGATGAGCGGGGTCCGCATCGTCGAGGCCGGCGAGATCCGCGAGGATATCTGGAACATGGTGCTCGGCATGACGCGCATGCCGCTCGCAGTGGGGCTCGATCTCAAGGCGATGATCGCGGCGAACAACGTCGCGGCCAAGCGTCTGATCGAGCTGTTCGGTCGCTACGGGCTCGATCAGGTGCAGCAGGTCATGAGGCTCGAGATCGAGCACTCGGAAGAGCAGCTGCGGGATCGCCTGCGGGAGCTGCCGGACGGCGTCTACCGGGGACAGGATTACATCGAGCACGACGGCCACACGAACAAGCTCTACGAGTTCCGCCTCGAAGTGCGCAAGACGGGGGACCGGCTCGTCTTCGACTTCACCGGCACGAGCGAGCAGGCGCCCGGCTTCATCAACTGCACCTGGTCGGGCATGCTTGCCGGCGTGTTCTCGGCCCTGCTGCCGACGCTCGCCCCGACCCTGCGTTGGAACGAAGGACTGCTCCGAGTCATCGAGATCGAGGCCCCCGAGGGCATCGTGTGCAACGCCAGCTTCCCCTCCCCGGTCTCGGCCGCGACGATCTCGGCGACCTGGGTCGTCACCAATGTCGCGGTGCAGGCGCTCTCGCGGCTCGCCGCGACCACGCCCGAGACCCTCGCCGATGCGACCGCGGTCACCAAGGGGTCGATGAGCGCGTTCGTCATCAACGGGATGAACCGCGACGGCACCCCCTACGGCAACTTCCTCCTCGATTCCACCGCGGGCGGCGGCGGGGCGTACGACGATCACGACGGGCTCAACGGATCCGGCGACTTCTGCGTGCCGCGCCCGGCGATCACGAACGTCGAATCGCACGAGGCATCGGGTCCGATCCTCTTCCTCTACCGCGGCATCATCGCGGACACCGGCGGCCCCGGGCGGCACCGCGGTGGGGCATCCCTCGGCCTGGCCATCACCCCGCACGACACGGAGAGCCTGAACGGGATGATTGTCGGGCACGGTGTCGAGGTGCCCAACAGTCTCGGTCTCTTCGGCGGGCTCGAAGGGTCGTGCAATCGCAACGCCAAGCTGCATGCGGACGGGAGCAGCCCGGTGGGCCGCATCTCGGGCATCGACGATCTGCCGAAGTGGCCGGGCGAAACAGAGAACTTCGGGGCGAAGCCCGGTTTCTTCGGTTTCGAACGCGGTGACGTCATCGCCTACAGCTTCCAGGGCGGCGGCGGTTTCGGGGACCCGCTCGATCGCGACCCGCTCTCGGTCGTGGCGGACGTGCTCGACGGCTATGTGAGCGAATCGGCGGCACGCGAGATCTACGGGGTGGAGGTCGCGGGACCCGACTTCGATGCCGCCGCGACCGAAGCACGGCGGGCCGCGATCCGCGCCGCGCGCGTCGCCGGCGCGAGCTCCGAGACGGATGTCCCGGTCCCTGACGATGCGGTATGGATCACCCCGGACGTGTTCCAGAGCGGCGAAGAGGTGCGCACCCGCGCCGGCGCGCTGCTCGGCGGCCCGCACGATTGGGCGACGGGAGCGGTCCGACGGATCGTGCCGGCCGCGGAGCACGGCCCGTACATCGCGCTGCACGAGGAGCTCGAACTGCGCGAGTACCTGTGCCCCGTCAGCGGTCGACTGCTGTGGACCGCGGTCAGCCGCATCGGTACGCCCGACCTCGTCCCGGTGGAACTCCGATGAGTACCGGGTTCACCGTCGGCACCCGGATCCACTCGGGGCTCGGAACGCTCGCCGGCACCGCAGGAATCCTCCGCGGCATCGGCGTATCCCGGGTGATGGTGGTCGTCGACGGCGGCCTCGCCCGGCTCGGGCTCCTCGACGGCCTGGTCGAATCTGCCGGGGTACGCGATCTCGTCGTCGGGACGTCCCTCGTCGGTGTGAACCCCGCCCCGGCCGAGGTCGAAGCGGCGGCGGCCGAAGCGCTCGCCGCGGGCGCCGACGGCGTCCTCGCGATCGGCGGCGGCAGCGGGTTGAGCGCGGCGAAAGCCGTCGCCCTGCTGATGACCAACCCCGTGGCGATCGGCAGTCTCGAGGGCGATGGTCGGGCCGCGCACCCGCCCGCTCCGACCGTCGCGGTGCCGACGACCGCCGGCAGCGGGAGCGAGGTCTCGAACGCGCTCGTTCTGCACGAGCCCGGGAAGATCCGGGAGATGGTCATCAGAGGCACTGGATACGAACCCGTGGCTGCGGTGCTCGATGCGACCGTGCTGCGCGGGCTCCCGAAGGAGCCGCTGGTGTTCGCCGCTCTCGACGCGCTCACCCATGCGCTCGAGTCGCTGTGGTCGCGCGGGCGCAACGTCTTCACCGATGCGTGCGCACTGCACGCCGGTTCCGAGATTCTCGATGCGCTGCCCGAGACCGTCGAGGGGGCGATCGATGGGCGCAATGCGCGCGGCGAGAACGACGATGCGCTGCAGCGTCTGCTCGAAGCCGCGAGTCTTGCGAACATCGCGTGCGGCAACAGCGGCCTCGCGCTCGTGCACGCGCTCTCGTCGTCCCCCGCGGTGCAGGTGCCCCATGGCCTGCAGAACGGGATACTGCTGCCCTACGTCGCGGGCTTCAACCGGGGCGAGCTCTCCCGCGAGGGGCAGGAGCTCGTCGACCGGATCGACGAGCTCTATCACCGGATCGGCTTCGAAGCCCGCTTCGATGCGGGTCAGGCGCAGGCCGAGGCGATGATCGATGCCAGCCGTGGACATGTGTTCAGAAACAATAACGCCCGTAATTCGAGCGATGGCGAGCTGCACGAGCTGCTCCGGCTCGCCGGCGCAGCCGCCGCGTGATGCCGCGGGTGCGATCGCGAGGCCCCGTACGACCGAGCCGACCGAGGAGGAAATGATGACTGGAATCGACCTGAGCTCAGCGCTCGAAGGCCGCGAGCACGCGGCCGAGGTGGAGCGTCTGCTGAACCGCGAATGGCGCATGCTGATCGGGGGCGAGCTGCGCGCCGCGAGCGACCGCAGCACCTTCGCCTCGACCGATCCGTTCTCGCTGCAGCCCATCGCGGATGTGCCCGATGGTACTCCGGAAGATGTGGATGCGGCCGTCGCGGCCGCCGACGCGGCCCGCACGGGCTGGCGCGAGACCCCGGCGCTCGAACGGGCGGCACTGGTGCTGGAGTTCGCGGACCTCGTGGAGGAGCATGCGGACGACCTCGCCCTGCTCGACGCGATCGACGCCGGCTCGCCCATCGTCAACGCCCGCTTCGATGTGCAGATCGCGCTGCAGCAGATGCGCATGTTCGCGGGTCTCGCCCTCGAGATGAAGGGGCAGACGATCCCTGCGTCGAACGGCTTGCACATCACCGTGCGGGAGCCGGTCGGTGTGGTCGCCAAGATCTGGCCGTACAACCACCCGCTGATGTTCTTCTGCCGTATCGCGGCTCCGCTCGTCGCGGGCAACACCGTCGTCGCGAAGCCTCCGCAGACGGCACCGCTGTCACCGCTCGCCCTCGCCGAGCTCGCGGCCCGAGTGTTCCCCCCAGGGGTGGTCAACGTCGTCGTCGGCAGCGATGCCGAGGTGCCCGACCGTATCGTTCGTCACCCCGCGGTGCGACGCATCGGGTTCATCGGTTCGGAACCGACCGGCCGCCGGATCCAGCGGGCGGCCGCAGAGAGCGCGGTCAAGCATGTGACCCTCGAACTCGGGGGTAAGAACGCCATGGTCGTCTTCCCCGACTCCGACCTCGACGAGGCCGCGGCCGGCGCGGTGAACGGCATGAACTTCACCTGGTCCGGCCAGTCCTGCGGATCGACCTCGCGATTGCTCGTGCATCGCGATATCCATGACGCGCTCGTCGAACGGGTGGTCGCATTGGTCGAGGCCCGGCGGCAGGACGACCCGTTGAGCGAAGCCTCGCAGCAGGGCACGATGATCGACCGCGGCCAGTACGAGAAGTCGCTCGACTACATCGGCGTCGCGCAGGCTGCAGGAGCGCGCGTGGTGACCGGAGGCGGGCGACCCGTCGGGGAGCGCTTCGGCGACGGACTGTTCGTCGCCCCGACCGTGCTGACCGGGGTGACCCCCGAGTCGCGTATCGGGCAGGAGGAGGTCTTCGGGCCGGTGCTCTCCGTCATCCCCTTCGAGACCGAGGCGGAAGCGGTGCGCATCGCCAACGGCGTCGACTACGGGCTCACGGCGAGCGTCTGGACGAAGGACATCGACCGGGCGCTCCGCGTCGCGCGGGCCTTCGAAGCCGGCTTCGTCTGGGTCAACGGGTCGAGCGCGCACTACCCGAATGTGCCCTACGGCGGGGTCAAGGGCTCCGGTGTCGGCGGCAAGGAGGAGTGCCTCGAAGAGCTGCTGAGCTACACCGAGGAGAAGGTGATCAATCTCGTGTGAGGCGCACGGCCGCATCGCGATACGCATGACGAAATGACTGAAAGGCAAGTGGAAATCATGACCGACTACCAGGAACTGCGGGAGACCGTCGCTCTCTCCAGCCGCATCATGGCGGCATCGGGCAGCGGCGACTTCATCTGGGGCCACGTCTCGGCACGGGACCCCGAGGCTCGGGGCGTTTGGCTGAAGCAGGCATCGTGGGGTCTGGAGGAGATCACTCCGGAACGCGTGCACCTCGTGAACTCCGATGGAGAGGTGCTCGCCGGCGGCGGGCAGCGGCACAGCGAGTACCCGATCCACACCGAGATCATGGCGGCGCGCCCCGATGTCGGCGGCGTCGTCCATGTGCACAGCAGATACTCCGTCGCCCTCGCCGCCGCAGGGGCGGAGCTGCATCCGGTGAGCCACGAGGCGAACTATTTCGCGCCGCACGGCGTCCCCCGCTTCACGAAGACCGCCGACCTGATCCTGACGACGGAACTCGGTCGTTCGGTCGCCGCAGCATTGGGGGAGGCGGAAGCGCTGTTCCTGGTGAACCACGGCGTGGCGGTCGTCGGCCCCGACCTGCAGACCGCGACGGTCGCCGCGGTCGTGCTCGACCGCGCCTGCCGGCAGCAGCTGCTGACCGCGGGGTACGGCGGCGAGCCGAGCTGGTCCGGTCCCGAGGAGTCCCTGGCCAAGCGGGAGCACATCTACGGGGGCAACGCGCGGCACCAGGTCTGGGACTACCTCGTGCGCCAACTCCCTGCGCTGCGATCCTGAGCGTCCTCCTCGAACCGACACCGACAGACAAAGGAGTCTGACATGACACTCGTATCGGAACCGCGATCGCACGCGGCTGATTCCGACCCACAGCAGCACGAGCGAGGGCCGTCGCGAAACCGATGGAACGGCATCGGCTATCGCTACGGCATCGTGCTGGTCTGGGTCGCCATCTTCCTGCTCTTCAGCGTGCTTTCGCCGGGGGTGTTCCTCACGACGAACAACCTGTCCGCGATGCTGAGTTCGCAGGCGTCTCTGATCCTGCTCTCCCTCTCGGTGCTGCCGGTGCTGGCGGCCGGGGAGATCGACCTGTCGATCGCGGGCGCTATGACGATCGCCGCGACGACGGTCGGCCAGCTCAACGGCGTCTGGAAGATCGACATCGCGGTGTCGATCGTCGCGGCGCTCGCGATCTCGGTGCTGGTCGGGCTGGTCAACGGTCTGCTCACCATCAGGGTGGGGGTGGCCAGCATCGTCGTGACGCTCGGTATGAGCACGCTGCTCGTCGGGCTCTCGGTCTGGCTGAGCAACACGCTCACGATCACCGGCGTCTCGCCCGAGCTGGGACGGTTCGTGAACACACCGGTGCTCGGAATCAACCTCGCCTTCTGGATCTCGATCGCGATCGGCATTCTGCTCTGGTACGCCTACCGCCACACCGCGGTCGGCCGGCACATCGTGTTCATCGGTCAGAATGCCGAAGTCGCGCGGCTCTCCGGCCTACCGGTCGCGAAGCTGAAGCTCGGGGCATTCGTCGTCACCAGCTTCCTCGCGGGCCTCTCCGGGGTCATGGTCGTCTCCATCGCGGGAGGCCTGCAGCCCACCTCGCTGCAGACGCTGCTGCTGCCAGCCTTCGCCGGCGCATTCCTCGGTTCGGCCATCATCGACCCGGGCAGTCACAATCCGATCGGCACGATCATCGCGGTGCTGTTCCTCGCGACAGGGATCAACGGCCTGATCCTGCTCGGCGCCGAGTCCTGGGTCAACAACGTCTTCTACGGCGCTGCGGTCATCCTCGCCGTGACGATCTCGCGGATCGTCTACGTCCGGGCCCGCAAGAAGAATCTCGTCTAGAACTTTCCCCCTCCCATCAACATTCATCAGAAAGGCGTGGAGTCATGCGTACTTCCAGGCTCGTGAGGCGACGGAGCCTCACGCTCATCACCGCGATCTCGGCTGCGGCCGCACTCGCACTCGTCGGCTGTTCGAGCGGTGCCGGAGGCGATGCCCCGGGCGACGGCACGAATGCCGAGGTCGCGCAAGAGGTGCTCGACCGGATCGACCAGTACAGTGCGGCGCAGCCGTTCGAATACGACGGCCCCGCATTCGATGCCTCATCGGCCGTCGGCTCCACCGTATGGTGGGTGCCGATGACCTCGCAGAATCCTTTCCTCGTGACCGTCGGAGGAAACTTCGAGCGGGCGCTCGAATCGCAGGAAGTCGCGGTCAAGGAATGCGACGGCAAGGCGAACCCCGTGGACATCGGCACCTGCGTGGATCAGGCCACGGCGCAGCAGGCGAACGCGATCCAGGTGGACGGGCCCGAACCCGACATGTACTTGAACTCCCTGCAGGCGGCAGCGGCCGCCGATATCCCCGTGCTCGTCGGAGCCGCAGGAGCCGCCGAGGATCCGATGCCCGCCGAGGTGTCGGGTATCAGCAGCCAGCCGTTCGCACTGAGCGGCCAACTCGCGGCCGACTGGATCATCTCCGACTCCGATGCCAGCGCGAACGTGCTCATCATCACAACGCCCGACGTCGTCGGATCGATCAGCCAGCAGGAGGGCTTCGAAGCCGAGATGCAGGAGTTCTGCCCGCAGTGCAAGGTGACCGTGCAGGGCGTCACGCTCGCGAACTGGGCGACCGACCTCGGGCAGACGGTGAGCGGCGCGCTGTCGCGCGACCCGAACATCGACTACGTCTTCCCGGTATTCGACCCGATGACCCAGTTCACGAACCCGGCGATCCAGCAGGCCGGGCGAGCGGGATCGGTGAAGGTCATCACGGTGAACGGCAATCTGCCCTTCATGCAGGAGCTGGCGCAGCCCGACAGCCTCATCCACGCGATGATCGGCCTCGATCTCAACGCGCAGGGCTGGCAGGAGGCGGACCTCGCGCTGCGAGCGATGGCCGGCGAGCCGACAGTGGCGGGCGTGCACCCGCCGGCCCGCATCTTCACGAAGGAGAACGTCGCCGAACTGACGCTCGACGAGGCGTCGGCGAACGACAGCTCGTGGTACAGCGGCGCCGGTACCGTCGATAAGTTCTTCACGGAGCTCTGGCAGAAATGACCAGCACGGCCTTGCTCACGGATGGCGGGGCGGAGGACCGGCCCGCCATCCGGCTCCGCAATGTGAAGAAGTCGTACATCGAGGGCATTCCCGTGCTCACCGATGTGAACCTCGACATCCCGCGCGGACGAGTCACGGCATTGGTCGGCGCCAACGGGTCGGGCAAGTCGACGCTCGTCAAGATCATCTCGGGGTACCAGGCCCCGGATAACGGTTCGGAGATCATGATCGGCGACCACCGAGTCGAGGGGCAGGTGCGCGCAGACGAAGCCCGGGCCGCGGGCATGCGTTTCGTGCACCAGGACTCGATGCTCGTGTCCGGCATTTCCGTTCTCGAGAACATGCTCATCGGTGTCTACCGCACCGGGTGGCTCGGGCGCATCGCCTGGCGATCCGAACGCCGCAGTGTGCAGGCCATGCTCGACCGCTGGGGAATCGACATCGACCTCGACCGGGACCCGAGCGAGCTGCCGATCGCGACGGTGGCGAAGCTCGCCGTCATCCGCGCGCTGCGCACCGAGCCCGGCGAGCGCATCACCGGCCTCGTGCTCGACGAGCCGACGGCCTCGCTCGGGAAGGCCGACTCGCAGGAGCTCCTGCACTGGGTGCGCGAGCTCGCGAACCGGGAGCACGTCGGCGTGCTGCTCATCGGGCACCGCATCGACGAGATCCTCGCCACCGCCGACCGGGTCGCCGTACTGCGAGCGGGCCGGATCGTCACCGAGAGCGCGGTCGCCGACCTGACTCCGGACGGTCTCGTGCAGCAGATCGTCGGAGGCGAGATCGACTCCTTCTACCCCGAGCGGGAGGGCTCTGCTCTGGAAGAGGGAGGAGCCGCCCTTCGAGTACGAGGTCTGTCGCACCATCGACTGACCGAAGTGTCGTTCGAAGTGCGCCGAGGCGAGGTGCTCGGGGTCACCGGTCTGGTGGGTTCCGGATTCGAGGACCTGCCCTACGCTCTCGTCGACCCCGAGGCGGGGGCAGATGGGTCGATCCTCATCGATGGGACCGAGATAGACCCGCGGCGCGCATCCATCTCGGAGCGCTTGCGGCTCGGTCTCGCCCTCGTACCTGCGGATCGGAAGCGTCGTGCGCTCGCTCTCGACCTGAGTCTGCGCGAGAACATGGTGCTGCCGAGGCTGCGCGACTTCGTCAAGCGCGGGGGGCTCGACAGACGGGCCGAGCAGGTTGATTCCGAGCGATTGCTCGAGCGGTTCGGAGTGCGGCCGCCCGATGCGCGACTCGCGGCGAGCAACCTCAGCGGCGGCAACCAGCAGAAGGTCGTGCTCGCGAAATGGATGTCGGTGGAGCCCTCGGTTCTCGTCATCCACGAGCCGACGATCGGCGTCGACGTCGGCGCGAAGTCGGATATCTTCACACTGATCGCCGACTCGGCGGAGGCCGGGTTATCGACCGTCGTGGCGAGCGTCGAGTACGAGGATCTTGCTCACCTCTGCGATCGCGTACTGGTCATCGGAGACGGCCGTATCGTCGCGGAGCTGAGCGGGGACTCCCTGACCACCGAGTCGATCACCTCCGCCGTCCTGCTCGGAGCCGGCGCAGTGGCCGCGTGATCGACGGCGCGGCGGCGCATCGTCTCCGGTTCGTCCGAAGCGATGCGCCGCTTACTGCGTTCGCCTGCCTCAGGCGCCCTGCAGATCGAGGGCGACGTCGACGAGCATGTCCTCCTGCCCGCCGATGAGCCCCCGCTTGCCGGCCTCGACGAGCAGCGCGCGGGCATCGAGCCCGTAGCCTGCGGCCACTCGTTCGGCGTGCCTGAGGAAGCTCGAGTAGGTGCCGGCGAAACCGAGCGAGAGCGTCTCGCGGTCGACCTGCACGGGGCGATCGTGCAGCGGGCGCACGAGGTCGTCGGCCGCATCCTGCAGCGCGAAGAGATCGGCCGCGACCTCCCAGCCCTGCAGCTCGGCGACCGCGACGAACGGCTCGATCGGGGTGTTGCCCGCGCCGGCTCCGTGCCCGGCGAGCGAGGCGTCGACGCGCAGCGCGCCCGCCTCGACCGCGACGACCGAGTTCGCGACGGCGAGCGAGAGGTTCTGGTGTGCGTGGATGCCGATCTCGGTGCGCTCGTCGAGCGCATCGCGGTAGGCCCTGATGCGGGCGCGCACGCCGTCCATGGTGAGCCGGCCCGCGGAATCGGTGACGTAGACGCAGTCGGCGCCGTACGACTCCATGAGCTTCGCCTGCTGCGCGAGCGACGCGGGGTCGTTCAAGTGCGCCATCATGAGGAACCCCGAGACATCCATGCCCCACGACTTCGCGGTCTCGATGTGCTGCCGCGACACGTCGGCCTCGGTGCAGTGCGTGGCGACGCGCACCGAGCGCACCCCGCGGTCGAAGGCTGCGCGCAGATCGTCGATCGTGCCGATGCCGGGCAGCAGCAGCGTCGTGAGGCGGGCGCGCTGCACGACCGATGCCGCCGCCTCGATCCACTCGAGCGGGTCGTGCGAGCCTGGCCCGTAGGTGAGGCTCGCCCCGGCGAGGCCGTCGCCGTGGGCCACCTCGATCGCGTCGACGCCCGCGGCGTCGAGGGCCTGGGCGATGCGCGCCACGAGCTCCGGGGTGATCCGGTGCCTGATCGCATGCATGCCGTCACGCAGGGTGACGTCCTGCAGGAAGACGGGGGTGCTGGTGCTCATGCGGACTCCTTCGAAGCGGTGGCGGGCGACGCGGCGATGCGCTCGGCCGTGCGCAGCGCCGCCGAGGTCATGATGTCGAGGTTGCCGGCGTAGGCGGGCAGGTAGTGCGCGGCTCCCTCGACCTCGAGGAACACGGTGACGCGGGTGTAGCCGTCGGTGCGACGGTGCTCGGCGGGCACGAGCAGCCCGACATCGAGCTGCTCGTCGTCGAAGACGACCTCCTGCTTCAGGCGGTAGCCGGGCACGTACTCGGCGACCTCCGCCACGCGCTCCGCCACCGCCTCTGCGACGCGTGCGCGCTCGTCGTCGGCGAGGGGCCGGGTGAGCACTTGCACGGTGTCGCGCATCATCATGGGCGGCTCCGCCGGGTTCATGACGATGATCGCCTTGCCGCGCGCGGCCCCGCCCACCTGCTCGATGGCGGCCGCCGTGGTCTCGGTGAACTCGTCGATGTTGGCCCGCGTGCCGGGGCCCGCCGAGCGCGATGCGATGGAGGCGACGATCTCGCCGTAGAGCGCCGGGGCGACCGATGCGATCGCGTGCACGATCGGGATGGTCGCCTGACCGCCGCACGTCACCATGTTGATGTCGGGGGCATCGAGGTGCTCGTCGAGGTTCACCGGCGGCACGACGTAGGGGCCGATCGCCGCGGGCGTCAGGTCGATGAGCCGCTTGCCGAACGGCAGCAGCTTCTCGGCGTTCGCCCGATGCGCCGAGGCGCTCGTGGCGTCGAACACGACGCCGATGCCGTCGAAACCCGGGCTCGCGATGAGGCCGTCGACGCCGTCGGCGGTGGTCGCTACGCCCAGCCGCTCCGCGCGGGCGAGGCCGTCGGATGCCGGGTCGATGCCGACGAGCATGCCCATCTCGAGGCGTCCCTCCGAGCGCAGCACTTTGAACATCAGGTCGGTGCCGATATTGCCCGAGCCGATGATGGCGACCTTCGTCTTCGACATCTGTCCTCCTTGGTTGTCGAGAAATGTGTCCGGCTACGCGGCGATGCCGAGCGAGACCGGTGCGAAGCCCGCGGCCTCGGCGCGCCAGATCGATCCGATGTCGGCGGTCGTGACCGCGACGGCGCCGGTGACGGCGCCCGCGAGCACCACCTCGCCGGGGGCGAACGCCTGCCCGTACCGGCCGACCGCCTCCGCGAGCCAGTGCAGCGCGACGACCGGGTCGCCGAGCACGGCCGAACCGGGCCCCGAAGCGACGCGCTCGCCGTCGCGGGTCATGACGATCTCGGTCTCGAGCAGTTGCCGCAGCAGCTCCGGGCTCGCTTCGCGCCACGCGCCGACCACGATGCGCGCCGACGACGCATTGTCGGCGACGGTGTCGACGAGGCCGATGCGCCAGTCGCGCACCCGCGAATCGATGATCTCGATCGACAGCGCGACCGCTCCGATCGCGTCGCGCACCTCGTCGACGGTGGGCGACGCGGGCAGCGCGCGGTCGATGCGGAACGCGAACTCGGGCTCGAGCTTCGGCGAGATGAGCTCGCGAAGGGGGAGCGCCCCGGCAACGTCCAGCACCATCGCGTCGGTGACGACCCCGAAATCGGGGCTGTCGACGCCGAGCTGCCGCTGCATGGCGAGCGAGGTGAGGCCGACTTTGCGCCCCACCACACGCTCGCCCCGGGCGACCCGCCGTGCGATGCCGAGCTGCTGCACCCGGTACGCATCGTCGAGTTCGAGGCCGGAGCCGGGGCCGGACCCGGCGATCCCTGGAGATGCCGCCGAGGGCTGCTCGATCGGCTCGCCCGTGGTCTCGGCCCGGCGCAGTGCCGCCGCGAGCTCCTCGCGCTGCTGCTCGGTGAGCGCCATGGCTAGAGCTCGCCCCCGAAGAAGGAGCGCACGAGCGCGAGCATGCCGTCGCGGCGCTCGATCTGCACCCAGTGGCCGCACTTCTCGAAGATGTGCAGCTGCGAGTTCTCGAGCAGGCCGTTGAAGTAGACCGACGAGTCGGGTGTGATGAAGCGATCCTCGCGGCCGTGCACGAGCAGCACCTTGTGCTTGATGCGCACGAGCGCCGACAGCGGCAGCGTCATCTCGGCGGGCGACGTCGGGGTCGCGTACATCGACGTGAACGAGCGGCGGATCTCGGGGCGGCTGACCTCGGCGAAGCGGTCTTCGACGATGTCCTCGATCGACGAGCCGAGCGTGCTCTCGTCGTACACGAACCAGCGGGTGAGCGCCTCGAGGTTCGCCTGCGTCGGATCCTTGTAGAACGACACCATGCGGATGACCTCGGTGGGCGGGGCCGCCATCTTGCCGCCCGCACTGCCCATGAGCACGATGTCCTCGACCCGTTCGGGGGCGGTGACCGTGATCCACAGCGACAGCGCGCCGCCGGCCGAGTTGCCCACGAGGCGCACCCTGTCGATGCCGAGGGCGTCGAGCAGGGCGAGAATCTGGTTCACGCGGGCGCGCATCCATGCCGTCTTCGAACCGGGCGCTTCGCCCTCGGCCGGGTGATCGGTGTTGCCCCAGCCGAAGATGTCGGGCGCGATGACCCGGTAGCGATCCGACAGGCCCGGGATGAACCCCTGCCAGTTGGTGCGCGCGTTGGCGCCCGGGCCGCCGCCGTGCAGCAGCAGCACGACGTCGCCGTCGCCGCCCGAATCGAGGTACTCGGTCGTGATGTCGCCAGTGCGGATGCGCTCCACCGCGAAACCGGGGTGCGCTGCCGATCCGGCGGTCGCAGTGCTTGTGGTCATGTCAGGCCTCCGTCGTCGTGTTCATGATGTTGTCATCGGTGTGCGGCACGTAGTCGGTCGGGCCCCACATGGTGAGCGCCGTCGCGATGTCGTCCATGCCCCACTCGACCGGCTCCCAATCGGGGTCGAAGATGAGGTAGCCGTTGCTGAAGATCTCGACGCGGTGGCCCGAGCCCGGGTCGCGAACGTAGAGGAAGAACGCCTGGCTGACGCCGTGCTTGCCGGGGCCCTGGTCGGGGATGATGCCGGCCTCGACGCAGATGTCGGCGGCGCGAAGCACGTCGGCGGCGTTGTCGAGCCAGAACGCGAGGTGGTGCATGCGCGCCGGTGTCGTCTCGTGCGGGCCGGCCTGCATCACGGCGACGTCGTGCACGAGGGGCGTGACGCTCATCCAGCCGCCGACGCGGCCGCCGGGAGTCTGGATGAACTCGCGCAGCTTGAACCCGAGGTTCTGCGTCAGCCAGTCGTGCTGCGCCTCGGGGTTCTCGGTGGTCCACAGGTTGACGTGGTCGATGCGGCGCACGCCGATGCCGCGGTTCCACGACTTGTAGCGCTGGTTGAGCAGCACCGAGCGGTCGGCCTCGGCGACGCCGGGCTTGTCGACATCGTAGTAGAGGCGGAACTTGTGGCCCGACGGCATCTGCAGGCGCAGCGACTTGCCGTAGCCGTCTTCGCGGTTCGGCGCCTCGACGGCGACCTCGTTGCCGTTCTCGGTGAGCAGCGTGTGGAAGCCCTCGAGGTCTTCGGGCCGCTTCACCCGCCACGAGACATGATCGAGGCGCGCGCGGTCGCCGGCCTCGAGAACGAGGCTGTGGTGCTCGCGCTCCATGGCGGCGCGCAGGTACACCTTGGTCTCGGTCTGCGCGGTGACCTCGAGTCCGATCACGTCGCGGAAGAACCAGAGCGACTTCTCGAGATCGGGGGTGAAGAGGTGCGCGGCGCCGAGCTTGGCGACCTCCGGGTAGTGCTGAAACGTCATCGTCTTCTTCTTTCGATTCGGGGTGTGCGGGTGCGGGCGACGCCGCGGTGCTTCGGTGCTTCGGTGCGGGGTGCTGGGGTGCGAGGGCGCTCGACAGGGATCGCCGCTATGCCCAGTCGGGGGCGGCGAGTCCGCTCGTGTCGGCCGCGGCGACGAACCGATCGGGCCGCAGGGCGACGGCGCGCACGCCGTAGCGCTGCATCCAGGCTTGCAGCGATCCCTGTAGATCGACGATCTCGTCGGGGGTGTCGGTGCCCTGATCGCGCTGGCGCACCACCAGGTAGCGGGCGCCGAGGGCATCCCAGGCGGCCTTCTCGTCGGCGGTGAGCAGCGAGGCCGGGTCGATGCCGTCGCCGAGCAGCACGTACTCGCGGCCGAGGGCCTCGTCGAGCTTCAGCATCCAGCCGTCGGTCGTCTCGACGCGGGGCTGCGGCGCCATGCGGCCGATGATGCTGTCATCGCCGATCGGGCCGCGCAGCCAGCCGTCCACGAGCACCGGGGGAGCGATCAGCGGCGCGTCGGGCACCTCGACGCCGGGGGGCGGCGGGGCCGTCGCGGCGGCGAGCTCCTCGTCGCTGAGCTCCTGCTTGATGATCTTGCCGAGACCGATCGCGAGGTTCGTGAAGAAGTCGACGTTCGGGCGGCGCTCGGTCTCGTAGGTGTCGAGGATCGCCTCGGGAGCCGTGCCGTCGAGCACGCGGGCGATCTTCCACGAGAGGTCGTAGGCGTCGCGCATGCCCGACTGCATGCCCGCGCCGGCCCACGGCGGCATGAGGTGCGCGGCGTCTCCGACGAGGAAGACGCGGCCGTCGCGCCAGCGCTCGGCCATGCGCTCGTGGTGCCGGTAGAAGGCGTGCTGGTGGATCTCGACGTCGTCGGGCGAGACGCCGAGGTCGCGCAGCAGCGGCCAGACCTGCTCCTCGGTCGTGAAGTCGGCCTCGGACTCGTTCTCGCGGAGCGGGATCTCCCAGCGGTGGTTGCCGAGGGGCAGGGGGATGTCGACGACTGGGCGCTGCTTGTCGGACCAGAAGGTGAGGTAGTCGCGGTCGGGCCACCAGCGCTTCACCTTGCAATCGATGACGATCCAGAGCACATCGAGGGTGTCGCCGAGCAGCGGGATGTCGAGCGTGCGCCTCGTCGCGCTGCTGCCGCCATCGCAGGCGAGCAGGTAGCGGGCGCGCACGCGGCGCTCCTCGCCGGTCTCGAGGTTGCGCGAGGTCACGGTGACGCCGGTCTCGTCCTGTTCGACCGAGATGGACTCCCATCCGAAGCTCACTTCGACGGAGCCCTGCTGCCGCTCGACTCCCGCGCGCAGGATCGGCTCCATCGCGGGCTGGTAGACGTTGTAGAAGCGCGTGCCCTCGACGGTGCCGAGCGTCGACGGGGTGAAGCTCACGCGCATGAGCTCCGTGCCGTCGTAGGCGACCCAGCGCAGGGCGCGCTGCGGATCGACGACTTTCAGCACGTCCTCGTCGAGGCCGAGCTCCTGGAAGATGCGCATCGTCCAGTCGTTGACCGTGACGGCGCGGGCGCGGGGATAGATATCGATGTCGCGTTCGATCGCTGCGACGCTCAGCCCGCGCGAGGCGAGCGTGTTCGCGGCGATCACCCCCGAGGGGCCGTAACCGATGATGGCGACGTCGACGTCGAACGTCTCCGTGCTGTCTGCGTGGTGCATCGCTTCTCCTTCAGATCGTCCTTGACCTCTGCAACTGCGACCAAGCTAGGTCGCGGCGGGCCGAATGCCCCAGCATCCGTGCCACTGAGTGAGACGGGTGGTTTCGAGGTGTGCTTGTATGGGCGAGACTGAGGGCTCGAACCGGGCGCGATTGCAAACAGGGTGGTCGATATGGCGCAGATGAGGCATCCCGCTGAGCGGGACAACCCGACCGCGGTGGTCGATCGCATCGCCGCGATCGTCAACTGCGTCGCGGAGCACGGTGCCCCGATCTCGATCGGGGAGATCTCGCGCCGCACCGGCCTGCCGAAATCGACGACCGCGCGCATCGTGCGATCGCTGCTGCCGCACGGGCTCGTCGAGGCGCAGGAGGAGGGCTATGTGCTCGGCCTGCGGTTCTTCGAGCTCGGCGAGAAGGCGTCCCGGCCCCGCAACCTGCGCCGGCTCACCTATGCGCACATGGTCGGGCTGCGGCATACGACCGGGCTGACCGTGCACCTCGCGGTGCTCGACGGGTCGCATGTCGTCTACATCGAGATTCTGCGCTCGCGCACGACCCCCATGATTCCGAGTCGCATCGGCGGTCGCGTGCCCGCCCATGCGACCGCGCTCGGCAAGGCGATGCTCGGCTTCTCGCCGCCCGAGGTCAGCGAGCGGCTGATCGCCTCGGGGCTCGAGCGGCTCGGGCCGCGCACCATCACCGACCCCGACGCACTGCGGGCCGCGCTCTGGCGGGTGCGCTCGAATGGCATCGCGATCGAGAAGGAGGAATCGGCGCCAGGCGTCGCCTGCATCGCCGCACCGATTCTGACCGAGGGTCATAGCGGCCCGATCGCGGCGCTCTCGGTCGCCGGTGCGCTCGCCGATATGGATCTGGAGGCGAGCGAGCGCGCCCTGCGCGAGACCATCGATGCGTTGCGCAGACAGGCCAGCGCGCTGCCGCACGCGAGCCGCACGATGTGAGACCTGGGTCTGATTCTCGGGGTTCTTCGGGCTACCTTCTTCTTCCACAGGGTGGCGTTTTGGGCGGATTCGCTCAAATCGGGCGAGTTATCCACAATTCCTGATCAGAAGCACTTTTCGGGGTGCAAATGTCGGTGGGAACTGGGACAATAGAAGCATGTTCACCACCCCAGACCACGCGCCCCAGGGCCCAGGTTTTTCGCCCGCGGAGCCCAGTGCTTCTGAGGCGCGTGCGGGTGCTGCCGATGCTCGCGCCGGGGCGGGTGTGGGTGCTCGTTCGGGTGCGGTGCCGGTGGGGGTGTTCGGGCCGGGCAGTCGCAATCTTGCGGCGTTGGATCAGGCGGTGTCGTGGGTCGAGGATATCGAGCGGCGCTCCCGCGCGCTGGAGGCGGAACGTCTGCGGGCGCACGCGTATGTGCGGGCCGTCGCTGCCGCCGAACACGCGGGCCTCGTGGTGCGGGAGCCGGGCTCGAGTGAAGCCGCTTCGGGCGCCGGGAAGGCGGGGGATGGTCCGGTGGAGCGGTCGCTCGCATACCGGAGCGCGGTGGCGGATGTCGCGGCGTCCGTGAAACTATCGGAGCAGTCGGTGCAGCAGCGCATCGAGAAAGCGGTCGAGCTCACCACCCAGTACGCGCAGGTCGTGTCGGCGCTCGAGGCGGGGGAGGTGGCGCCGCAGCATGCGGGCGTGATCGCGGAGGCCGGCCGCATCATCGGTATCCCCGGCAGTGAAGATACTTCGGAGATCAGAGATCGTCGTGCGGTGTATGAGCGGCTCGTGCTCGACAAGGCCCGCACCGTGTCTCCGAACCAGCTGCGCCCGTATGCGAGGCGTATCGCGGAACGGTATGCGCTGGAATCGATCGATGACCGGCATGCACGCGAACAGCAGCACCGACGAGTGTGGATCGAGACGGCAGGCGACGGTATGGCGCTGTTGTGCGCGTATCTGCCGGTGGATCGGGCGCAGCGATCTACACGCGCCTCACCCGTATGGCGCAAGCTACCGCCCAGTCCGAGGCGGCAGAGGCACGCGCAGCGCGGGAGGACGCCCAGAAGCAGGGCACTGAACTGCCGGTGGTGCGGCCGCGGGGTGCGGGGGAGATCCGGGCGGATCTGCTCGCCGATTTCCTCGGCATCGACTTCACCACCGAAGACAGCGCGCAGATTGTCGCGGATGCGGCAGCGCAGGCGGAGTCGACGGCTGCGGGGAATGTGCAGGGCATCGTGCAGGTGATCGTCCACGCGGACGACCTCGACACCGACCTCGACCCCGACCTCGACCCCGGCCTCGACACCGACATGGCACGCGACCCCGATACTGAAGCATCCTCGGGCCCCGGTGCACGACCACAGTCCACGCTCCAGCCCGAGCTCGAGGGCTGCGGCCCCATCCCGGCCGACATGGCCCGCCGCATCGCGGGGGCCGCGACCTCGTGGACGGAAGTCACCGTGCATCCCGGTACCGGCGACATCCGTGAGGTCGCATCGCGGGTGCCGTCGGCGGATCAGAAGCGCAAGCTCCAGGTCCGAGACGTGCATTGCCGGTGGCCGGGCTGCCGCATGCCGGGGTTCCGGTGCGATATCGACCACACGATCGCCGTGCAAGACGGCGGCGAGACCGCGATGACGAACCTCGGATTCCTGTGCCGTAACCATCATCTCGTGAAGCATCACGGAGGCTGGCGGGTGGTCCAACTGCCGGACGCGACCTACGAATGGACCTCGCCGACCGACCGGAAGACCCGGACGGTGCCGGAGGGCCGGGTCAGGTTCGTCGAGACCGGCGAACCCCCACCCTTCTGACAGGAGAGCGCTGACCGCTCGGCTGTGGTGCGCGCCGGGCTACGGGGTCGTTGAGAACGACACGCCCTGCTCGACATCGAGGCACGCGACGCCGGGCGCGGCCGACTGCGTGATCAGCGACCAGAACAGGGCGAAGCCGGTGCCGCTCAGGTGCACATCGTGGATCGGGAAGACGCGGGGCGCCGCGACCGCGCTCGCGAACTCGACCGTCTCGCGGAGGCTGTTCCACGGGCCGAGCAGCGGCAGGGCGAGCAGATCGATCCCTGCAGGCACAGTCTCGTAACTGTCGCCGGGGTGGAAGACGCGCACGCCGTCGGCGCCCGTCAGCACGAAGCCGACGTTCGTGCAGCGCGGCATCGACGGCAGGATGACCTGGTGCAGTTCGCCGACCGGCTCGATGCCGATGCTTCCGATCGAGAACGGGGCGCCTGCTACAGCGATGCGGCCACGCGGGTCGCCCGCGAGCCCGATGAGCTCGAGCACAGCGGCGGGCGCGTGCACGGGTGCGGCGGGATTGGCCGCGAGCAGTGCGCCGATGCGGTCCGGGTCGACGTGATCCTGATGCTCATGGGTGATCAGCAGGGCATCGAGGCGATCGATTTCGAACACCGCGTCGCCCGAGAGCGTGCCCGGGTCGAGAAGAATGCGCGTCTCCCCGTCTTCCACGAGCACCGCCGACTGACCGAACCGTGTGATCTCCATAACCAGAATCCTCTCGAACATCCGTGTTCCGTGAGGCATCCTAGGCGGTCGCACGGCGGCGATCAGACTCGAGAGCCCTACGATATGAATCATGAAGCGTGACGTGCGGGATCTCGACCTGCCGGCCTATGCACTGGGGTCGGTGGACAAGACCTTGCGCGTTATTCACATGCTGCGTGATGGCAACCCGATTCGGGTGAGCAATGTTGCGAAAGAACTACATATCGGAGTTTCGACAGCTCATCGAATCATGGCGATGCTGGTGTTCCACGGGTTCGCCGTGCAGGATGCCAAACGCCAGTATTTGCCTGGCCCCGCTTTGGGTGCTCCGGTCCTCATGTCGCGGGACGTCGATCAGTTGAGGCAGATCGCCGAACCGATCATCGAGAGACTTGCTGCCGAGGTCGGAGAAACGGTGAACCTGACGCTGAGGGTCGGACCGCATGCGCGAGTGCTCCTTGCGGTCGGGACGAATGGTCGAGCGGAGATGGATCGCAGCGGTGCAGTCCTGCCGGCGTACACGACCGCGGCTGGTCGAGCTGCGCTAGTGGGAGTCAGTGCAGAACAACTCGAGCATCTTTTCCGAGGACCGGCGGCGGAGCGTGCGAGCACGGCACTCGATGATGAGGCATTCGGCTCATTGGTGAGGGAGTTGAACCGGACGAAGACCAGAGGCTTTGCGCTGTCGCGGGAAGATGCCGTGAAGGGCGTGAGCGCGGTCGCTCTTCCGACCTCATATACGGGTACCCGTTCAATCACGATTGCTGTGCTGACTCCCGCCGATCGCTTCGAGGCACTGTTGGCCGACGCGAATCGCATGGACCAGATCGCACGAGCTGCGACGCTGCTCGGAGATCAGCTCCAGGTCGAGGACTGAAACCGACCATCCAAGACCTGTGCACGCCCTTCTGAGGCACTTGCCGGTGCCCGGGTTGCTTTCTTCCCAGCAGAAAGTCATACGAGTAGCAGTGTCGGGCTTCATAGCCTGGGGCCAACCTCGAACGCAAGAGGTCGGTGCAAGGCATACCGAAGTTCTGAGCTGACTCTGCGAGGGTGATCCGTCGCATTTCTGCGACCTCGGTTCACCGACCGAGGGCAGGAACTGGAAGGAGATCTCGATGGCGAGTATGACGGAACGGGCGGCGGACCAGGGCGCGCCGCCCCGGATCGACACGACCGGCGGCCACCATGCGGTGCGCGACCGCGAGTGGCGGTTCCTCGTGAACGGCGAACTGCGAGGTGCGGTGAACGGCGCCACGTTCGAGCGCATCAGCCCGTTCACCCGAGACGCGATCGCGACCGTGCCGAGCGGCGACGCCGGCGACGCCGACGTGCTCGCCGAGGCGGCCTGGGCCGCGAAGAAGGGCTGGGCCAAGACCCCGATGCCCGAGCGCATCGCGGCTGTCACACGCGCAGCCGACATCATCGAGGAGCACCGCGATGAGCTCGCCTTCCTCGACGCGATCGACGCTGGCTCGACGCTCGCCAACGCCAACATGGACATCGGCCTCGCCCTCGCGCACATGCGACTCTTCGCGGGCATTGCGATGGAGCTCAAGGGCACGACGATCCCCGCCAGCCGCGGGCTGCACCTCACCGTGCGCGAACCTGTCGGCGTCGTGGTGCGCATCGTTCCCTTCAACCATCCCTTCATGTTCGCGGCGAAGGTGTTCACCGCGATCCTCGCGGGCTGCCCCGTCATTCTGAAGTCGCCTGAAGTCGCCCCGTTGTCGGCGCTGCGCCTCGGCGAGCTCATGCGCGACGTATTCCCCGCCGGCGTGCTCCAGGTATCGACCGCTCGCGGTCGCGCCCTCGCGGACTCGCTCGTACGCCACAAGCGAGTCGCGAAGATCGCCTTCATCGGCTCGGAGTCGACGGGAGCGGCGATCTCCCGGGCCGCCGCCGAAACCGGCTTCAAGCGCGTATCGCTCGAGCTCGGCGGTAAGAACGCGATGATCGTGTTCGATGACGCCGACCTCGATAAGGCCGCGCAGGGCGCCATCGCCGGCATGAACTTCACCTGGTCGGGCCAGTCGTGCGGCTCGAACTCGCGCTTGCTCGTGCAGCGGGGAATTCACGACCGTCTCGTCGAGCGCATCGCGCAGAATCTTGAGGGCCACCGCCTCGGCGACCCCCTCGACCCCGAGGCGCAGCAGGGCACCGTCATCCACGAACGCCACTATGACACCGTCATGGGCTACATCGACCAGGCGCGCGCCGAAGGGGGCACCATCGTCACCGGCGGCGAGAAGCCCGCCGACCCCGCCCTCGGCGACGGACTCTTCGTGCCCCCGACCGTGATTACCGGGCTGCCGCTCGACGGCAGGGTCGTCACCGAGGAGATCTTCGGCCCCGTACTGTCGGTGATCCCTTTCGATACCGAAGAGGAAGCCCTCGAGATCGCCAACGCCCTCGATTACGGCCTCACCGCGAGCGTCTGGACCAGCGATATCGGTCGTGCCCTGCGGGTCGTGCACGACGTCGAAGCCGGCTTCACCTGGATCAACGACTCCTCCAAGCACTTCCTCAACGTGCCGTACGGCGGCGTGAAATCGTCGGGCATGGGGCGCGAAGAAAGCATGGAAGAACTGCTCAGCTACACCGAACTCAAGACCATCAACATCACATACTGACGCGACCGCCGTCAAGGGCGCAGTGCAGGCATCAGTAGCAGCGCGGACCGGGTCGAAGCAGACCGGCTGCGCGGAACAAGGAGAGGACCAGAAATGGGATACACAGGACTGGACGAGAAGGTCATCGTCGTGACCGGCGCGGCCCAGGGCATCGGAGCCGCCTACGTGCGGCGCCTCGTCGCGGAAGGGGCGACCGTGATCGCGGCCGACCTCAACCTCGACGGGGTCGAGAAGCTCGCCGCTTCGCTCGGCGAACGAGTTGTACCCGTGGCGATCGACGTCTCATCCGTCGACTCGTGCCGGGCGCTCGCCGACCGGCTCGCTGCCGACTACGGCCGCTGCGACGGACTCATCAACAACGCCGCGATCTTCTCGACCATTCGCATGGCCCCCTTCTGGGAGATCACGGAGCGCGAGTGGGATCTGCTCATGAACGTGAACCTCAAGGGCGTCTGGCAGCTCAGCACCGCGCTCTTCGAACTCTTCAAGGCCTCGGGCAAGGCCAGCATCGTGAACATCGGCTCCGATTCGGTGCCGATGGGGCGCACCAACTACCTGCACTACACCGCGAGCAAGGCCGCTGTCACCGGCATGACCTACGGGATGTCGAAAGAGCTCGGCGGCTTCGGCATCCGCGTGAACACCCTCTCGCCCGGACCCGTCTACACCGAGGTCGCTCGCGATACGGTGACCGAGGAACAGACGAAGGCGATGCTCGCGAACACGGCGCTCGGCCGGAAGGCCGGCCCCGACGATATGACCGCGGTCGCGGCCTTCCTGCTGTCGGACGACAGCGGGTATGTGACCGGGCAGACCATCAGCGTCAACGGAGGGCTCTACCACCGATGAATACTTCAGTTCAGACTCCGACCACGGAGCAGATCGACGAGATCCGCCTGCTCGTCTCTCAGTCGTCGCGGATCATCGGCGCAGCCGGACTCGACGACTTCATCTGGGGCCACGCTTCCGCGCGCGACCCGCAGGGCCGCGGTGCCTGGATCAAGCGCTCCGGCATCGGGCTCTCGGAGATCTCCCCCGAAGACGTGCATCTCGTCTCCCCTGAGGGCGATGTGCTCGACGGCGAGGGCGTGGCGCATCTCGAGTACCCGATCCACACCGAGATCTACAAGGCCCGCCCGGATGTCGGCGGCGTGGTGCACATCCACCCGCCGCACGCCGTCGCGCTCGCCGCCTCGGGATCCGAACTGTTGCCGGTGAGTCACCAGGCTACGCACTTCGCGCCGGGATCGCCGCCGGTCTACGCCGATACCTCCGACCTGATCCGCACCATGGGCCTCGGGGCCGATGTCGCGAAGCAGCTCGGCGATCGCAACGCGGTCTTCCTCATGAATCACGGGATCGCTGCCGTCGGGCCCGATCTGCGGAGCGCGACGATCACGGCGCTGCTGCTCGAAGAGGCGTGCGAGCAGCAGCTGCGCACCGCGGGCTACGGTGAGATCAGCACTTGGACCGATGAGGCCGAGGCAGTCGAGAAGCGCGACCGCATTTATTCGCCCGGAGCGATGGCGAACGTATGGTCGTACCTGCTGAGGAAACTGGAAGGCCCAGCTGCAGCCCGATAGAACGGCCGGTTGAGGTCTCCGTACGAGAGCCTCTTTCCGCCAGCCAGAAACACTTAGGACGACCGTTTCCGGTCTTCCTATGCTCAAACTCACAGATCCGCTGAGCAGCGGATCGAAACATCCCCAAAGGAGTGGAAGATGTCTTTTGTCATCGGTATCGACACGGGCGGTACGTTCACCGACGCGTTCGTGGCGGACGACCAGCAGCGGTTGGCGGCCGCGAAGTCTCCGTCGACGCCGCCGAACTTCGCGACCGGCTTTCTGAACGCGATCGATGAACTCGCTATCGAACTCGGCCTCTCGACGCATGAGCTGCTCTCGGAGACCGACTACATCGTGCATGGCACGACCTCGACGCTCAACGCGATCGTCACGGGCGAGGTGGCGAACGTCGGCTTCCTCGCCACAGAGGGCCACGCCGACTCGATCAGGATCATGAACCTCGAAGGCCGTTACGCGGGCCTCGGAAGCGACCAGATCCAGAGCATGGCCCGCACTGCGAAGCCCGCCGGCCTCGTGCCGCGCGATCGCGTGATCGAGATCAGCGAGCGCTTCGACTACAAGGGAGCCGAGATCGTGCCGCTCGACGAGCAGCAGGTACGCGATGCCGTGCGCAGCCTGCTCGCCGACGGAGTCGAGGCGATCGCCGTCTCGTACCTGTGGTCGTTCCAGAACGATGCGCATGAAGTCCGCACCCGCGAGATCATCCAAGAAGAGGCGCCCGAACTCTACGTCGCGATCTCGAGCGAGATCAGCCCGCGCATTCGCGAGTACTCGCGCAGCGTGACCACGATCATGAACACGCAGGTCGGTCCGAAGCTCGGCGCCTATCTCCGCCCGCTCGAGGAAGAGCTGCGCGAGCGCGGCCTGAACGGCAAGCTGCTCGTCATGCAGGGTTCCGGTGGCTGCATCACTTCTGAAATCGCCCCGAAGTACGCGGTGAGTACCATCGGTTCGGTGCTCACCGGCGGTGTGATCGGGTGCACCCGTCTGGCAGATGCACGCGGCGATAGCAACGTGATATCCACCGACATGGGCGGCACCACCTTCCTGGTTGGACTCGTGATCGATGGCAAGCCCGTTGCCGCGACTTCGACCACTCTCAATCAGTTCACGGTGAGCACTCCCATGGTCGACGTGCATACGATCGGCGCGGGCGGTGGAGCGATCGCCTGGATCGACGCCGGAGGCAACCTCAAGGTCGGGCCGCGCAGCGCCGGCGCCCACCCCGGCCCCGCTTGCTACGTCGACGGTGGTGAAGAACCGACAGTAACCGATGCGGATCTGATTCTCGGCATCATCAACCCGGACAACTTCCTCGGTGGCAAGAAGCAGCTGTCGGTCGAGCGTGCGCGGGCGATCATGAAGCGCACCATTGCAGACCCGCTCGGCATGACGGTCGATGAGGCCGCCGCCGCGATCTATGCGATCCAGAATGCGCAGACCGCGGACCTCGTGCGCAAGGTCGTCGTCGACTCGGGCAACGACCCGCGTGACTTCGTGCTCTACGCTTTCGGCGGAGCGGGGCCGATGCACTGCGCCAGCTACTCGGCCGAGCTCGGTGTGAAAGAGGTCGTCGTGCCGATCGGGTCGACTTCCGCGGTGTTCTCCGCGTACGGTCTCGCTGCCAGTGACATCGTGCTCACGGCCGAGCGCTCGCAGCCGGCTGCGATGCCGGTCGATCCCGCCGAGATGACCGCGATCTGCCGCGAGCTCGAACTGGAGCTCGAAACCGGCCTCGCCGAGCAGGGCCTCGAATTCGACTCGATCGAGTTCGAACGCGAAGTAGACATGAAGTACACGATGCAGATGGGGGAGGTTTCGACATCGATCCCCGGCGGCGTGCTCGATGAGCGGGCCGTGGTGGGTGTGGGCGACGCATTCGAAGCTCGCTACGAGCAGCTCTACGGCGAGGGATCCGGGTTCCCAGATGCCGGCCTGCAGGTGCTCACCTACCGAGTGCGAGCTATCGGCAAGCTCAAGATCCGCCCTCAGCTGCCCGAGTACGCCGTGCACGCGGGTGCTCCCGAAGTGAGCGGTCGGCGCGAGGTCTTCCTCGACCCGCGTCGGGGCAAGGAGGATGCCGCGATCTACGACTACCGCGCGCTCGGCGCCGGCCAGGCGATCGCCGGTCCCGCCGTCATCGAGGCTCCGACGACCACCGTCGCGCTGCCGCTCGGGACGATCGCGAAGGTTGACCGTTTTGGAAACTTGGCCATCCGCTTCGCGGAGGCAGAAACGAAGGAGAAGAACTGATGGCACTCATCCCAGTCGCCGGTTCGGAACGGTTCGCCCAGAACGGGCAGCCGGTGGATACCGAGCAGGATTTCGGCGGCCTGACGCTGCACACGGTCGATGACGACCAGATCGCCGGCGTCGACCCGCTCACCTACGAAGTCGTGCGCCACCGCCTCGTCGCCATCACCAACGAGATGGGCGACACGATCAAGCGCATGTCGGGATCAGTGGTCGTCACCGACTGCAACGACTTCGGGGCAGGCATCATGGACGAAGGCGGCGAGACGATCCAAGTGGGTCTCTACAACACCCAGCTCGGGTCGTCGCTCGATATGGCCGCGCGGTGGACGCTCGAGAATCGTTTCGAGGAGCCCGGCATTCACGAGGGCGACCAGTTCCTCTGCAACGACCCGTGGGTCGGAGGCGGCCTGCACCAGAACGACGTGACGGTGCTCGCCCCGGTCTTCCATGACGGCGAGCTGTTCTGCTGGACCGGCGCGGTCGCGCACCAGGTCGACCTCGGAGGGGTCTCTCCGGGCAGCTGGTCGGTCGAAGGGCGCGACGTCTTCTGGGAGTCGCTGCCGATCCCGCCGGTACCCGTGGTGGAGAAGGGACGCCTCCGCGTCGACATCGAGGACATGTACCTGCGGCGCTCGCGTGTGCCCAAGCTCATTGGCCTCGACCTGCGTGCGAAGATCGGTGCGAACAATGTTGCGAAGGAGCGCATTCTCGAGATCGTAGAGAAGTACGGTCCCGACACGGTGAAGGCCGTGATGAAGCGCATGATGAACGATGCTGAGGGACGCTTGCGCGAGAAGCTGCGCTCGCTTCCTGACGGCGAATGGTCGGCAGTCGCGCATCAGGACGGTGGCAGGGCGGGGGACCGGGAGATCCACCGCATCGTGCTCAACATGCGCAAGGTAGATGACCGCTTGATCTTCGATTTCACCGGCACCGATGAGCAGGTCGAGGGCATCATCAACTGCACCTTCGCGGGGCTGCGCGGCGGGATCCTGCCTATCGTGCTGACGATGCTCTGCCCCGATATCCCTTGGGCGCCGGGCGGTATCTACCGCTGCCTCGAGATCATCAGCGAGCCGGGCACCATTAACAACTGCACCTTCCCTGCCGGGATCGGCAAGGCCTCGGTGAGCTCTGCGTGGGCTACTCAGAACGCCGCCTCCGAGACCATCGCAAGCATGCTGCACACCGACCCAGTCCTCGCCGGATCGGCGATGAGCGTGTGCTGCGGCACCTGGGACCTGGCGCTTCTCGCAGGCGTCGACCAGCGCGGGGGCGGCTTCGTGACGATGCTGTGCGATTCGATGGCAGGAGGGCTCGGCGCGAAGGTTGACGGCGACGGCGTCGACACCGGTGGAGTCAACTGCATTCCGATGGGGCGCGTCGCCGATGTAGAGATCAACGAGTTCAGCTTCCCGATGCTCTACCTGTGGCGTCGGGAGGAAGTCGATTCGGGCGGCCCCGGCGAGTTCCGCGGCGGAGTAGGTGCATCGAGCTGTTTCGTTCCTCATGATTCGCCGATCGGAGGTGTGCACCTCGTCGTCTCCGCGACGGGCAAAGCGGTACCGCAGGCTTCCGGACTTTCCGGCGGTTATCCGGCAGCGACTCAGTGGGATGTGCTCATGCGCGGTACCGATGTGCGCGAGCAGTTCGCACAGGGTCGGATTCCGCAGAGTTTCGAAGCGATCGGCGGTGCGAACGAGCTGATGCCGGTGCACCATGAGACCGATATGAGTGACACCGACGTGTACTTCACGCATTGGCAAGGCGGCGGCGGTGTCGGCGACCCGCTGCGCCGATCCCCTGAACGGGTTGCCGCCGATGTCTCCGACGGGTCGGTGTCCAGGCTCGCCGCAGCGACCGTCTACGGCATCGTACTCGACGATGCCGGGCATGCGGACCTCGACGCCTCGGAAGCGCGGCGTAAGCAGCTCCGTCGTGAACGAGCCGGGCTCGCGAGTTGAAAGGAAAGACCATGCAGATCGATATGAATCTCGAGCTCGGCGAAGACCGAGTGGTGCGTTGCAAGCACTGCGCAGCAACTGTCGGCACCGCCGCCGACGCGTTCGCGAACGCCGTGCGACGCGAGCAGGACTCCAGAGCAGCAGGGCCCGGCGTGCATGCCGACCCCGCAAACTTCTCTGATCGCGAGGTCGTGCTTCGGCAGCGCTTCTGCCCGGAATGCTTGACGCTGCTCTCGACTGAGATCGTGCCGAAGGGCGAAGAGGAAGTGCGCGGCTGGCGGATGTAGACGCATATCCGAAGACTGACCGAGCGCGCTGTCCCGATCCGATTCGGGGCAGCGCGCTTCGTCGTGTCATCGGGAGAGCCGTGGATGAGAGGCCGTTTTGAATTAATGTAATATCTGGTACGTTAATTAAAACTCCGAACCCGGAACCACGACGACAAGGAAGTCCCGTGAACGAACGCCCACCAGAACCGTCCGCGACACCGCGGCCCGTTTCGCCGCTCGCGAGGGTCGGCCGCGCGATCGGCGCCATCGAGATGACCTTCGGCATCGTCACGCTGACGGCCATCCTCATCCTCATCTTCCTGCAGGCACTGCAGCGCTACCTGCCGATGGAGCAGCTCGCATGGACCGGTGAGATCTCGAGGTTCTCGCTCACCTGGTTGACCTTCGCGGCCGCCGGTCTGCTCGTCACTTCGCGCGGGCACATCTCCCTCGAGATCCTCGACTCGCTGAAGTCGCCCCTGGCCGTCCGCATCGTGCACGTCATCTCGTACCTTGCCCTCGCGGCGATCGGCGCAGGCCTCGCCTACGCCGCATGGATACTGGCCGATTCTCAGGGCATCGTGAAGTCGCCCGTGCTGAAGGTTCCGATGTCCTACGTGTACATCCCCGTGCTGCTGGGCCTCGTCAGTATGACCGTGCGCTCGCTCATCATGGCGTTCGACGTCCTGAAGAACGGGCCCGCGCTCAATGAGATCGAAGACGACGAAGTGGAGGTCGTGGCATGACGCTCACGCTTCTCGCGCTCGGCATCGCCGTGCTGCTCGTATTCCGCGTTCCTGTCGCGTTCGCGTTCCTCGGGCCATCGCTCGTCTACATGCTGCTGATGGGGCAGAGCGCCGGCCAGGCACTCCGGCTCGTGACGAACGCGAGCAGCAGCTTCCCGCTCCTCGCGGTCCCCCTCTTCATTCTGCTCGGCTCCCTCGCCAACCATGCAGGGATCGCCGACAGCCTCTTCCGCTTCGCGATGGCGGCGCTCGCACGCGTCCGCGGCAACCTCGGCTACGTCGCCATCGGCACGAGCGTCGGGTTCTCGTGGATGAGCGGCTCGGCCGTCGCCGACGCCGCCGCGCTCGGCAAGGTGCAGATCCCGGCCATGATCCGCGCCGGCTACGGACGCCGCTTCGCCACGGGCGTTTCCGCCTCGTCGTCGCTGATCGCACCGGTCATGCCGCCGAGCATCCCGGCGGTCATCTACGCCGGTCTCGCCGCCGTTTCGACGGGCGCGCTGTTCGCAGCCTCGGTGATCCCTGCGCTCGCCATGGCCCTCGGACTGTGCATCGTGGTCTGGATCCTCGTGAAGCGCAACCCCGCGATCAAGGCCGGTCGCGTCGACCGGGCCGAAGTCATCGCCTCGTTCAAGCAGGTCATCCTGCCGCTCATCGCTCCATTCATCATCCTCGGCGGCATACTCGGCGGGTTCTTCACTCCCACCGAGGCGGCAGCGGTCGGCGTGGTCTACATCCTGCTCGTCGCGCTCGTGCAGCGATCCCTGCCCTGGAAGGGACTGCTGCAGGCGCTCAAGGAGACCGTGCTCACGACCGGTGCCATCATGATCATCGTCGCTTCGGCGTCGCTGCTCGGATACATTCTGGCGCGCGAACGTCTCCCGCAGATCCTCACCGAGGCCATGCTGTCCGTCAGCGACAACCCCTCGGTGTTCCTGCTCATGTGCATGGTCATCTGCCTCATCCTCGGCACCGTCATCGACGCCACCGCGATCCTGGTGCTCATCGTGCCGATCCTGCTGCCGATTGCCGAGCGCTACGACGTCGACCCCATCGTGCTCGGTGTGGTGCTGATCATCTCGCTGATGATCGGACTGCTCACACCGCCGGTCGGCACCGTGCTGTTCGTCACGGCCGCGGTATCGAAGACCCGCATCGGCGAGGTCTTCCGCGGATGCCTGCCTTTCATCGTCCCGTCGCTGGTGGTCGCACTCCTGTGCATGCTCCTGCCGGCCGCGGTGATGTGGCTCCCGAACGTTCTGGGGCTGTAATCCATGGAACACGAAACGAACACTCAAGGGGGCGGGAAGTTCCCGCTGCCCGCTCGACGGAGAGGAAAGAACATGCAGAAACGACAGGGACTTCGCTGGGGATGGGTCGGTGTCGCCGCGGTTTCGGCGCTCGCACTCGCGGCGTGCTCGGGCGGCGGCAGCGACGCGGCTGCCGATGGCGACACGATCAAGCTCACCCTCGCTCACAGCTACACGGAAGATCAGCCGCAGCATGCTTGCGGCGCCCAGGTCATCGCCGATGAGGTCGCGGCCGCAGATGTCGGGCTCGAGATCGAGATCTTCCCCTCGAGCCAGCTCGGCGGTGACGCCGACCGCATCGCGTCCGTCGTGTCAGGCGACATCGACATCGACCTGCAGGGCGCCTCGGCGCTCGGCGCGGTCTACGAGCCGATCAGCGTGCTCGACGCCGCCTACGTCTTCGACGGCCCCGAGCACCTCGCGGCCTTCATGGACGGCGACGCATCGGCAGAGGTCAAGGAGGCCTTCGAAGCGGAAACCGGCGTGCATGCGCTCGGCGCGTGGTCGGTAGGCTCGCGCCAGTTCACGGCGAACACCCCCATTCGCACCCCTGAAGATCTCGAAGGCCTGCGCATCCGCTTCCCGGGCTCGCCGCAGTTCCTCATGAACGCCAAGGCGCTCGGCGCGACCGCGACCGAGGTCGCCTACGAAGAGCTCTTCCTGGCGCTGCAGCAGGGCACCGTCGACGGGCAGGAGAACCCGATCACCAACATCGAGGCGCAGGGCCTCGCCGAGGTGCAGGACTACCTGAGCCTCTCGAGCCACCAGCTCAACACGAACCTCATCATCATGAGCTCGAAGTGGAACGACCTGAACGACGAGCAGCAGGGCGCCCTGACCGACGCCGTGCAGACGGCGGTCGGCGAGGTCACGCAGTGCGTGGCCGACAACGAGCAGGCGACCCTCGACGAGTGGCGCACGGGCGGCGAGTGGGAGGTCGTCGAAGACGTCGATATCGATGCCTTCCGCGAGCGCGCCCTCGACTACCTGTCGAAGGAGCTGAGCGGCGACTCGCTCGCCGTCTTCGAAGCGATCCGTTCGAGCGCTTCCTGATCGAGCCGCGGCGATGACGATCACACCCCTGCGCGCGCTGCCGACGTACACGGGCGACATTCCGGGCGATGAGGTCGGGGTGACGCTCGTGCACGAGCACATCTTCGTCGGGGACGCCGAGCTCGACCGCAACTTTCCGCATCCCGAGTGGGATGAGGAACGCGCGGTCGAGTCGGCCGTCGCCGACCTGGTCGCGCTGCATGCGCGCGGCGTGCGCACGGTCGTGGATCTCACCGTCATGGGTCTCGGGCGCAACGCCGGGCTCGTCGCTCGAGTAGCCGAGCGCAGCCCGGTACGGCTCGTCGCAGCGACCGGTTGGTACGCTGCCGAGACGCTGCCGCCCTACTTCCGCATCAACGGACCCGGCCGGCTCATCGACGGCGACGATCCGCTCATCGAGATGTTCCTCACGGACATCACGACAGGGATCGCTGGCACCGGAGTGCGCGCCGGTGCGCTCAAGATCGCCTCCGACGAGGCCGGAATCACCGTCGATGCGGCGCGGGTGTTCCGTGCGGCAGCGACTGCCCAGGCCGAGACCGGCGTGCCGCTCATGACGCATTCGCATTCCCCGAGCCGCGGCGGCCTGGCCCAGCAGGAGATGCTCGCCGGGCTCGGCGTGCCGCTCGACCGGGTGGCGATCGGGCACGCCGGCGATTCGGCCGATCTCGACTATTTACGGGAGATGGCCGACCGGGGTTCGTACCTCGGCTTCGATCGGTTCGGCATGGAGCATGCCGCGCCCGACGAGCAGCGCATCCGCACGCTGCTCGAGCTCTGCGAGCTCGGCTACGAGGATCGCATCCTCGTCTCGCACGACGCCGCAAGCTTCAGCCGGGTGACTCCGCCGTCTTGGCGGCGGGAGCACGCGCCGGCCTGGCGCATGGACCATTTCTTCACCGGGATGCTCCCCGAACTGCGGAGACGGGGCGCCGACGATGCTCTGATCGAACGGCTTCTGGTCGACAATCCCCGGAGGCTGTTGCTCGGTTCGTGAGTTCGTCCTCGGAAGTGCGAATGGAATTGGGCGGAACGGCGAGGAAATGGGTAAGGTGCGGAACATGACGGATGCGCAGACGAAGACTCGGGTCGCTCGCCCGAAGAAGGAGCGCTCCCAGCGCGCCGAGGGGGAGCGCATCCGCGATGCCGAGCGCACCCGGGCCGAGCTGCTCGCGGTTGCAACCGAGGTGTTCGCCGAGGAGGGCTACACCGGCGCTCGCGTCGACGACATCGCCGACCGCACGAGTACCACGAAGCGGATGATCTACTACTACTTCGGCGGTAAGGAGCAGCTCTACCTCGCCGTGCTCGAAGAAGCGTACCGCGGCATCCGTGCGGCCGAGCGCACCCTCGATGTCTCGGGGCTCGACCCGATCGAGGCCGTGCGCCGCATCGCCGAGGTGACGTTCGACCACCACGTCGAGCACGAGGCCTTCATCCGCCTCGTCGCGATCGAGAACACCCACCGCGGTCGGTTCATCAGACAGATCGAGTCGCTGCGCGAGCTCGGCCGGCCGGCCGTCGACCTGCTCGACGGCATCCTCGCACGCGGGCGCGGGGCCGGTGAGTTCCGCAGCGACATCGACGCATTCGACGTGCACCTCATGATCAGCTCGTACTGCGTCTTCCAGATCGCGAATCAGCACACCTTCGGTTATCTCTTCGAGCATCCCCTGTCGGAGCCGGCGACGCGTCGGCGCCTGCGCGGGATGCTCGGCGACATCGTCGTCTCCTGGCTCACGGATACCGCTGCGCAGGCTTGAATCCGGTGCCCGGGATCGCGTGTTCCGATGCCGGGCACCGGGCCCTATCGCAGGGTGCCCGTCTCGACCCCGTGGGCGAGCATGCGGCGCAGCATCGACCGCAGTTCGTCGCGTTCCGAAGCGGCGAGGGTCTCGGTGAGCAAGGCGTCGACGCGTTCGACCCCCGGGTTGATCTCGTCGAGCGTCGACGCGCCGCGCTCAGTGATCGTGAGCACCTTGCGGCGGCGATCCTCGGTGCTCTGCGCGCGGGCGAGTAGACCGCGCCGCACCATGCGATCGACCAGATCGGCGATCGTCGACCGGTCGAGGTCGAGCTCGTCGCACAGTTCGGCCTGGCTGAGACCGGGACGTTGCCGGATGACCAGCAGGGCGGCGAACTGCACGCTTGAGACCTCGCTCGACACCTCGCGGTTCCAGAGCGCCTGGTGCAGTTGCTGCGCCCGACGCAGCAGGTGACCCGTGTGGTAGAGCGGGCCGGCATCTGCGCCGGTCACTGCAGGAACGCCTCGAAGTACGCGGTGAGCGTCGCCGTTCCGGTGAGCGGCAGCACCTGCGCGACGTACTGGTCGGGGCGTACGAGCACGGCGCAGCCCTGCTCGCGGTCGATGCCGCGCAGCTCGAAGATGTCGCGTACGGCGTCGAGGTTGTTCTCGCGGCTGATCGCGCTGAACGCCTTCTCGTGGTCGATGAGGCCGTAGCGGCCGCTCGTCGGCCGCAGCAGGGCCGGCAGCTCGCGCACGTCGATCTCGTGGTGCGGGCGCTGCAGCACACCGCGCACGTCGATGACCGAGTCGATATCGGCGCCCGCAGGGGTGTGCGCGACGATCGGCGATGCGGGGTCGTTCTCGAGCCAGTCGCAGAGCGACGCGAAGCGCTCCTCCGCCGCATCGGCGAAGAGGTAGAGGCGCCAGCGGCCATCGGCGCGATGCACATGGCCGAGCTCGCCGCGATAGGCATCGGCGACGCGGGTGACGGGGGCCGAGTGGAAGCGGCGGCCCACCTCGTAACCGGTCGCGAGCGACTGGTGCGCGGTCGTGCCGGTGAGCGAGATCTTCGCGCTCGCGTCTTCCGTGTACTGCACGCCGAAGCCGGCGGTGTACTGACCGGCCCTGACGAAGTACTCCTGCAGCTCGGCCGGGTCGACGCCGCCGCGCTCGGGGTGCTCCGGGTCGCGCGGGCCCGCGGCCATCATCGCCGACCATTCGCGATCGAAATCGATGAGATGCTGGGCGACCGGCTGGCGCTCTTCCGAGTAGGTCTCGAGCAGTTCGGGCTTCGCCTGCCCGCGCAGCACCGCGGCGAGCTTCCACCCGAGGTTCAGCGTGTCCTGCATCGACACGTTCATGCCCTGGCCGGCCTTGGCGCTGTGCGTGTGGCAGGCGTCGCCAGCGATGAAGACGCGCGGCTCGGCATCGGCGGCCTCGGGGCGGCCCGCGACGTCGTCGAAGCCGTCGGTGACCCGCTGCGCCACTTCGTAGATCGACCACCACACCGTCTCCTTGACGTCGAGGGTGTAGGGGTGCAGCACCTGGTTCGCGGTGCGCTGCAGATCCTCGGCGCTGCGGGTGCGTACTTCGGCGCGCGTGCTCTCGTCGATCTCGCCGAGGTCGACGTAGAGGCGCACCAGATTGCCGCCCTCGCGCGGAATGAGCAGGATGCTGCCGTGGTCGGCCGATTGGATCGCGGCCTTCTTGCGGATGTCGGGGAAGTCGGTGTTCACCAGCACGTCCATCACGCCCCAGGCGTGCCCGGCGGCATCGCCGTGCAGACTGCGGCCGATGGCCTTGCG
This sequence comes from Leucobacter sp. gxy201, assembly GCF_051043335.1. NCBI lineage: Bacteria > Bacillati > Actinomycetota > Actinomycetes > Micrococcales > Microbacteriaceae > Leucobacter > Leucobacter sp. gxy201. The sequence goes on along the minus strand of NZ_JAMXWS010000002.1, from coordinate 354,009 downwards.
CACGTTGCTGCGCGCGCCCTCGGTGCCGACGAGGTACTTGGCGCGCACGGTGCGCTCGTCACCGCTCGCCGTATCGCGCAGAGTCGCGGTCACGGGGTGCTCCGCGGAGCGGTCGACCTCGAGGGTGACGAGCTCGAGACCGTAGTCGGGTTCGAGGCGCGTGGTCGAACGCGCCATGAAGTCGAGCAGGTAATCGTTGATGCGCGCCTGATTGACGATGACGTGCGGGAACTCGCTGAGGTTGTCCGCCACGTCCTGGATGCGGCCGGTGCGGGCGATGTCGCCGCGGTCGCCCTCCGCCGGGCGCCAGAAGACCGTCTCGTTGACCCAGTACGCCTCCTCGAGCAGCTTCTGCGCGAGGCCGAACGCCTCGAAGGTCTCGACCGTGCGGCAGGCGATGCCGTCGGCCTGCCCGAGCAGCAGGCGGCCGTCGCGACGCTCGACGATGCGGGTCGTGATGTCGGGGAACTGCGAGAGATAGGCCGAGAGCATGAGGCCCGCGGGGCCGCTGCCCGCGATGAGCACGTCGACCTCGTCGATGCGGCCAGCGGTGCTCAGTGGCGCGCGTGGGCCGGTCTGCACGGGGTGCGGGTGGATCGTCGGCTCACCGGGATAAAAACCGTCGCGGTAGTGCTGCTGCATGATGAGGCTCCTTCGGCTCGGCTGTCATGAGCAGTATATGATCAGTACCCCAACTAATTCAACGACGAATTTCCACCGCGCCTCTCGACCGTGCGCGACTACCGCTTCCCGTGTTCCCGCTGCGCCGCGAGGCGAACCGGCGCGCTCGCGGCGCCGTATCCGTCGTAGCCGCCCCGCCGCTCCACGATCTCGATGAAGATCTCGCCGATGACCGGGGTGTAGAAGTGCACGAAGGCGCCGTCGGCGCCCTGGTCGTAGAGCAGGTCGAGTTCGCGCAGTTCGTCGAGCAGTGCGGGAGCGAGGCCGAAGCGGGCCTCGAGATCGTCGTAGTAGTTGTCGGGCATGTTGAGGAACACCAGCCCGGCCGCGCGCGCTCGGCGGGCGACGCCGATCGCGTCGTCGACGCGCACCGCGATGTGGCGGGGGAGGAGCGGCGCCGTGGGCGGGGCGAGGTTCATCGCGAGCCGTACCGCGCCGTCGGCGGTGCGCATGACCTGGCTGCGCACGAGGCCGAGGGGCCCGGGCACATCGGCGGGCGGCTCCGCGTCGAGGGCGAGGGTGCTCGTGTTGAAGAGCACCGCCTCGTCGAACTCCTGCCAGGGGTAGGCGACGTTGATGTGGTCGATGATGCCCTCGAGGTCGTGCGCGTCGGCGTCCTGGCCGCCCTCGAACTCCGAGAGCCACGACTCCGCCGCCGTGCGCGAGTTCCAGAAGATCTCGGTGCCGTCGGGGGCGGCGACCGCAGGCAGTTCGGCATCGCCCGAGCGAGTGCGCCGGAAGACGGGCGGAGCGCCGATCGAGACGGCCCGCCGCGCCGCGGATGCCGCATCGTCGACCTCGAAGCCGATGCCGGCGAGGTGCGCGTCTCGGGCCCGGGGCTTCTCGGTCAGGATCAGGTTCGCCCGCCCGGCGCGCCACAGATGCACGGCCTTGGTGCGGTGGCCGCCGCTGAAGACGAAGCCGAGCTGCTCGAGCGTCTGCTCGACGCCGGAGAGGTCTTCGCCCGCGATCTCGACGAAGTCGATCGCCCGCGGCGGCTGCGGCGGGTCGATCTGCAGCTCGGTCCAGCCGTGCCGCGCCGCGGTGCGGTCGTAGAGCCAGCGCAGCGAGCGGATCGCGTGCGCCGCGGTGCGAGCGGTGTCGGTCTGGCGGAAGGTGTCGTTGAAGACCTCGAGCGAGAGCGGCCCGCGGTAGCCGGCGAGCATGACGTGCGAGAGGAACCGGATGAGGTCGAAGTCGCCCTCGCCGGGGAAGAGGCGGTGGTGGCGGCTCCACGACAGCACGTCCATGTCCATCGACGGGGCGTCGGCGAGCTGCAGGAAGAAGAGCTTATCGGCGGCGATCTCCTCGATCTCGGCCGGGTCGTGCCCGCGCGAGAGCACGTGGAAGCTGTCGAGGCAGATGCCGAGGTTCGGGCGGTCGGCCTTCTCGACGATGCGCCAGGCGTCGCGGTAGTCGTTGACGTACTTGCCCCAGGCGAGGGCCTCGTATGCGATGGAGATGCCGTATTCGGCGGCGACGTCGGCGAGGGCTGCGAGCTGCTCGGCGGCGACCTCGGGGTCGGCGATCGTGGCGGTGGCGACGTTGCTGCACAGCAGCACCATCTCTGCGCCGAGCCGCTGCATGACCTCGAACTTCGCGCGGGCCCGCCGCAGGTTGTCGGCGAGCAGCTCGGAGGTCACGCCCTCGAAGTCGCGGAACGGCTGGAAGAGATCGATCGTGAGCCCCAGGCGCGCGCACAGTGCACGGATCTCTTCGGGCGACTCGGCGGCGGCGACGAGGTCGGAGTCCATGATCTCGACGCCGTCGAAGCCTGCAGCGGCGCAGGCATGGAGCTTCTCGGCGAGACCGCCTGACAGGCAGACAGTGGCGATGGAGGTGCGCATGCCCATAATGTACCAACCGGATAGTTAATTTACTAGGCTTGACAAGAACGCCGGAGACCCGGGAGCATTAACTCACTGGTTAGTACATAATGTACTGCCGAGTATCTATCGGAGAGCACTCCGGTCGATACTGCACCGCGAACGAAGGAGTGGCCGTGCCCCCCAAGAATGTGATCCTCATGGGCCTCGTCGGCACGGGCACCACTCCGTCGCTCACGCCCCCGATGCACATGCGCGAGGGGCGGGAGCAGGGCATCGCCCTCGTCTACCGGCCGATCGACCTCACCGCGCTCGATCTCGAGCCGGAGCGCCTCCCCGAGATCCTCGATTGGGCCGAGCGCCTCGGCTTCGACGCCCTCAACATCACCCACCCCTGCAAGCGCGACGTCATTCCGCTGCTCGGCCGGCTCGACCCCGTCGCCGAGGGGCTGGGCGCCGTCAATACCGTGCTCCTCACGCCCGAGGGGCGCATCGGCTACAACACCGACACTACGGGCTTCGAGCGCGCTTTCCGCGAGGCCCTCCCGGGCGCCGCCACCGGAAGCGTCGTGCAGCTCGGCGCTGGCGGGGCGGGCTCCGCCGTCTCCGATGCGCTGCTGCGCCTCGGCGCCGCAGACCTCGTCATCGTCGACCTCGACGCCGAGCGGGCCGGCGCGCTCGCCGCCGAGCTCGAGGTCCGCCACGGCCGCCCGGTGCGCGCCGCCGGGCCCGAATGGCTTCCCGAGCTGCTCGAGACCGGCGACGGCGTCGTCAACTGCACGCCCATCGGTATGGACCACCACCCCGGCACGCCGCTCGATCCCTCGCTGCTGCGCCCCCGCCACTGGGTCGCCGACATCGTCTACCGGCCGCTCGAGACCGAGCTGCTGCGCACCGCCCGCGAGGTCGGCTGCCGCACGATGCACGGCGGGCACATGGCCGTCGGCCAGGCGGTCGACACCTTCCGGCTCGTCACCGGCCGCGAGGCCGATCCGGCCCGCATGCACGCGCACTTCCGCAGCCTCATCGAAGCCGAGGACGCCGCGGAGGCTGCGGAGACCGCGGCGAAGTAGGCCGAGAGCGGCATCGCAGACGCAGCACCGACATCGGCTTCGACTCGTAGCGGCTGCAATCGCGGGCCCGCACCCGCGCTGCGGCGACGATGGGTCGCATATTGTGGGGATCCCTGTCCCGGAACCCCGATATGCGACCCATTGTTCCGCCCCGAGCGTATTCTCGTGTCAACGGATACGCGAGGGGGCGGCATGGCCGAGCAGGTCTTCGGGCGCGAGGGCGCCGAGTTCGGGCGCGGGCTCGGCTTCTTCGACGCCATCTACGGGTTCGCGATCACGCTACTCATCGCGAATATCGACCTGCCGCCGGCGGCCGAGTGGACCGACCTGGCGACGCTGCTCTCGGGCGGGCTCGGGTCGCAACTGCTCGGCTTCGTGATCAGCTTCATCGTGATCGCCATCTTCTGGCGCGCGAACACCTCGGTTCTCGCGAAGTTCCGCGCCTTCGACAGCGCGGTGATCGCATCGAATCTCGTCACCGCCGGGCTCATCGTGTTCATCGCGTTCACGACGCAGGGCATCAGCGACCCCGAGATCTCTGAGTACCCGCTGCCCACCGCGATCTACGCGGTGAACGTGGCGCTCGCGATCGCCTCGCAGGGCGTCACCGTCGAGATCGGGCGGGCCCGCGGCCTGCTCGAGGAGCGCCTCGCCCCGCGGGCGGTGCGGGCGGCGCGCTTCGACCTCGTCGCGCAGATCGCGGTGTTCGCGGCGTCGATCCCCGTCGCCTATCTCGCCGGCCCGAACTGGGCGCAGCTGTGCTGGGCGCTGCTCGTGCCCGTCGGCTTCGCGACGGGCCGTATGAGCGAGCGCGCCGCGGCCCGGCAGGCGTGATGCGCGCGAGCGGCGCCGGGTTCCGCGGTATCGGGGTGCGACGGGCGAACTCACAGCTAGCGCGAGGGGCGATCCCTGGCGAAAATTCGCGCACTCGCATAAACTTGAGTCATTATCACTCAAGTTTGTGATTCGGGTGCGTTGAGCGGCCCGATCGCAGGCGTCTGCTGAACGAAAGGACCCCCGCATGCAGGCGAATTGGCAGCCCGCCCAGGGCGAAGGCGGCGAGCAGAGCGCGCTCGAGCAGTTCGGCGTCAACCTCACCGAGGTCGCGCGTTCCGGCGGGCTCGACCCCGTCATCGGCCGCGATTCCGAGATCCGCCGTGTGAGCCAGGTGCTCACCCGCCGCACGAAGAACAACCCGGTGCTCATCGGCGAACCCGGCGTCGGCAAGACCGCCGTCGTCGAAGGCCTCGCCCAGCGCATCGTCGCGGGAGACGTCGCCGAGTCCCTGAAGGACAAGGAGCTCATCTCGCTCGACATCTCGGCGCTCATCGCGGGCGCGAAGTACCGCGGCGAGTTCGAGGAGCGCATGAAGGCCGTGCTGCAGGAGATCAAGGACTCCGACGGCAAGTTCATCACCTTCATCGACGAACTGCACACGCTCATGGGCGCGGGCGGCGGCGAATCGTCGGTCGCGGCATCTCAGATGCTGAAGCCCATGCTCGCGCGCGGCGAACTGCGCCTCATCGGCGCGACCACCCTCGACGAGTACCGCGAATACATCGAGAAGGACGCGGCGCTCGAACGGCGCTTCCAACAGGTGTACGTGGGGGAGCCCACGGTCGAAGACACCGTGGCCATTCTGCGCGGGCTGAAGGAGCGCTACGAGGCCCACCACAAGGTCACCATCGCCGACTCGGCGCTCGTCGCCGCGGCTGCGCTCTCGAACCGCTACATCACGGCGCGGCAGCTCCCCGACAAGGCGATCGACCTGATCGACGAGGCGGCGTCGCGCCTGCGCATGGAGATCGACTCGGCCCCCATCGAGATCGACGAGCGCCGCCGCGCCGTCGACCGCATGAAGCTCGAGGAGATGGCGCTCAAGAAGGAGAAGGACGAGGCCTCGAAGGATCGCCTCGCGAAGCTGCGCGACGACCTCGCGGCGCGCCAGCGCGAGCTCGACGTGCTCGAGGAGCGGTGGGAGCGCGAGCGCGCCTCGCTGAACCGCGTCGGCGAACTGCGCGAGAAGCTCGACCAGCTGCGCATGCAGGCCGAGGTGGCCCAGCGCGACGGCAACCTCGAGAAAGCGTCGAAACTGCTCTACGGCGAGATCCCCGTCATCCAGAAGCAGCTCATCGAGGCCGAGCACGCCGAAGAGGCAGGCGCCGCGGCGGGCGACGGCGAGCCGCGCATGGTGAACGACCAGGTGACCGATGAGGATATCGCGGGCGTGGTCGCGGCGTGGACCGGCATCCCGGTCGGCCGCCTCATGCAGGGCGAGACCGAGAAGCTGCTCGCGCTCGAGAGCGAGCTCGGCAAGCGGCTCATCGGCCAGAACGACGCCGTGCGTGCGGTCGCCGACGCGGTGCGCCGCACGCGGGCGGGCATCGCCGACCCCAACCGGCCGACCGGCTCCTTCCTCTTCCTCGGCCCCACCGGCGTCGGCAAGACCGAGCTCGCGAAGGCCCTCGCCGAGTTCCTCTTCGACGACGAGCACGCCATGGTGCGCATCGACATGTCGGAGTACGGCGAGAAGCACTCGGTGTCGCGCCTCGTCGGCGCCCCTCCCGGGTACGTCGGCTACGAGCAGGGCGGTCAGCTCACCGAGGCCGTCAGGCGCCGGCCGTACTCGGTCGTGCTGCTCGACGAGGTCGAGAAGGCGCACCCCGAGGTGTTCGACGTGCTGTTGCAGGTGCTCGACGACGGCAGGCTCACCGACGGTCAGGGCCGCACGGTCGACTTCCGCAACGTCATCCTGATCCTCACCTCGAACCTCGGGTCGCAGTACCTCATCGATCCCGAGATGTCGTGGCCCGACAAGGAGGGCGCCGTGCGCGAGACCGTGCGGCGAGCCTTCAAGCCCGAGTTCGTGAACCGCCTCGACGAGATGGTCATCTTCCATCCGCTGTCGGTCGACGACCTCGCGCAGATCGTCGAGCTGTCGATCGACCGCCTCCAGACGCGCCTGTCCGAGCGGCGCCTCACTCTCGCCGTGACGCCGGGCGCGCGCAGGTGGCTGGCCGAGCGCGGCTACGACCCCATCTACGGCGCCCGCCCGCTGCGCCGCCTCATGCAGCGCGAGATCGACGACCGGCTGGCCCGGGCGATCCTCGGCGGCGAGGTGCGCGACGGCGACACGGTGCGGGTCGATGTCGCTTCCGACGGCAGCGCGCTGATGCTCGAGAGCCAGGGATCGGCGCCCGCCACGGGCGGCACCGGGTTCGGTGGCGGCTCCGGTGGATCGGGCGACGGCGACGACGGCGTGATCGAGGCCGAGCTGCTCGACTGACGCCGCGCGAGCGGCCTGTGCCACACTGGTCGACGTGACCGCCGTCGCTCTGCTCGTGAACCCGGTGTCGGGGCGCGGGCTCGGAGCCCGGGCCGCCGATGCCGCGGTCGCGCGCCTGCGCGAGCACGGCATCGAACCGCGGGTGCTGCGGGGCGGATCGCGCGACGAGATGCGCCGCCTCGCCGCAGCCGCCGTGCGCGACCGGCCCGACGCGATCGCCGTCGTCGGCGGCGACGGTACGCTCTCGCTGATCCTCGACGACGTGCTCGGCTGCGGGATCCCGATCGCGCTCGTGCCCGCGGGCACCGGCAACGACCTGGCGCGGGCGCTCGGGCTGCCCGTCGGCTCGGGGTCGGCTGCATCCGCGGAGCAGGCCGCCGCCGCGATCGATCTCGTGCTGAACGGCCGCACCCGCCCCATCGATGTCGGCGAGATCGAGTGCACCGTCCCGGGCGGCGGTGTGCGGCGCATGCGCTTCCTGACGGTCTGCGCGATCGGGCTCGACGCCCGCGTCGCCGACCGCACCAATCGGCTGCGCTGGCCGAAGGGGCGGCTGCGCTACTTTCTCGCGCTCGCGATCGAGCTGCTGCGCCTGAGCGCGCTGCCGTTCGAACTGCGCCTCGACGGCGGTGCGCCCGAGCCGAGGCCCGGCATCCTGCTCGCCGTCGGCAACACTCGCAGCTACGGCGGCGGCATCCCCATGTGCCCCGACGCCGACCCGGCCGACGGCTTCCTCGACATCACGCACGTCGCGCCGATCGGCCTCGCGCGTCTGCTGCGCATCTTCCCCCTGCTGCTGCAGGCCCGCCACGCCGAGCGCCCCGAGGCGACGATGCTGCGCGCGAACGAGGTCGAGGCGCAGGCGCCCGGCCTCGTCGCCTACGCCGACGGCGAGCGGGTCGGCGAGGGCCGCGTGCGCATCCGCCTGGCCGCCGAGCGGCTCGAAGTGCTCGCCCCGGCGTAGGGCGGGCCGTTCGCGGGAGGCGATCCCTGTCGATGGTCACCCGAGGGCGGTAGCCTGGCGCAATGCGAACCTTCACCCTGCCGGGCACCGATCTCACCGTCTCCGAGGTCGTGCTCGGGCTCATGCGCATCGAGCACCAGAGCGACGAAGAGGTGCGCGCGCTCGTGAGCGCCGCGCGAGACGCAGGGATCAACGTCCTCGACCACGCCGACATCTACGGAGACGCCGTTCACGGCTGCGAACGCCGCTTCGCCGAGGCGCTGCGGCTCACGCCGTCGGAGCGCGAGCAGTGGAAGATCCAGTCGAAGGTCGGCATCGTCGACGACGGCCCCTACTTCGACTTCTCGTACGAGCACATCATCGAGGCGGTGCACGGATCGCTCGCAGCGCTCGGCACCGACTACCTCGACCTGCTGCTGCTGCACCGGCCCGACGCGCTCGTCGAACCCGACGAAGTGGCGCGCGCGTTCGACGAACTCGCGGCGGCCGGCAAGGTGCGCGCATTCGGCGTCTCGAACCACACGCCGGGGCAGATCGAGCTGCTGCGCCGCAGCCTGCATCAGCCGCTCGTCGTGAACCAGCTGCAGCTGTCGATCACGCACGCGCCCATGATCTCGCAGGGGCTCGCCGCGAACATGCAGGGGCTCGAGCAATCGGTGATGCGCGACGGCGGCGTGCTCGACTACTGCCGGCTCAACGACATCGCAGTGCAGGCATGGTCGCCGTTCCAGGCGCAGTTCTTCGACGGCGCCTTCCTCGGCTCCGACCGCTACCCCGAGCTGAACGCCATGATCGACCGACTCGCCGAGAAGTACGACGTGCCGCCCGAGGCGATCGCCGTCGCGTGGATCACCCGGCACCCCGCGCGCATGCAGGTCGTGCTCGGCACCACCACGCCCGCACGCGTCGCAGCAGCGGCGCAGGGATCCGACATCGTGCTGACCCGCCCCGAATGGTACGAGCTCGTGCGCGCGGCGGGCACCGTCGTGCCGTAGGTCGGCGTCGGGCGGGCTGCGCGGCGCGGTGCCGGTCAGGGGAAGGCGACCCCTGTCGAAGTCGCCCGCATCGGCGATAATCGACGTATGCATGATGGAGTGATTCACGGGGCGACGCTCGCCGAATGGCAGCGGCGCGAGCCGGTCATCGCCGACCTCGTCGCGCTGCGCGAGACCGAGTGGTTCGCGCCCCGCCTGCCGCCGACCGCCGTCGCGCTCGCCGATGTAGGGCTGACCCGCGCCGACATCGACGACGCGGCGGCCCGGCTGAAGCGCTTCGCCCCCTACTTCCGCGCCGTGTTCCCCGAGACGGGGGCGACGCAGGGCATTCTCGAATCCCCGCTCGTCGGAGCGCCCCGCCTGCACGCCGAGCTCGCCGCACGCGCGGGCCGCGAGCTGCCGGGCAGCCTCTGGCTGAAGCTCGACAGCGAACTGCCGGTCTCGGGCTCCATCAAGTCGCGCGGCGGCATCTACGAGGTGCTGCGGCACGCGGAGCAGCTCGCCGTCGAAGCCGGCGTGCTGAGCATCGACGACGACTACGCGAAGCTCGCGACCCCCGAGTTCGCCGAGTTCTTCGGGCAGTACGGCATCGCGGTCGGATCGACCGGTAACCTCGGCCTCTCGATCGGCATCATCAGCGCCCGCCTCGGCTTCGCCGTCACCGTGCACATGTCGGCCGATGCGCGCCAGTGGAAGAAGGACAAGCTGCGCTCGCACGGCGTCGAGGTCGTCGAATACGACGCCGACTTCTCGGAGGCCGTGACGCGCGGGCGCGAGATCGCCGAGACCGACCCGAGCTGCTACTTCGTCGACGACGAGAACTCGCGCGACCTCTTCCTCGGCTACGCCGTCGCCGCCCGCCGCCTCGCCGGGCAGCTGCGCGCCTTCGACATCGAGGTCGACGCCGAGCACCCGCTCTTCGTCTACCTGCCGTGCGGGGTCGGCGGCAGCCCGGGCGGCATCGCCTTCGGCCTGCGCACCGAATTCGGCGACCAGGTGCACCCGATCTTCGTCGAACCCACCCACAGCCCGAGCGTCATGCTCGGCGTCGTCACCGGCCTGCACGAGCGGACCTCGGTGAACGACTTCGGCATCGACAACGTCACCGCCGCAGACGGCCTCGCGGTCGGCCGCCCCTCGGGCTTCGTCGGCCCCGCCATGCAGCGCCTCGTCGACGGCTACTGCACCGTCGACGACGACCGGCTCTACCGCGACCTCGCGCTGCTCGACCGGACCGAAGGGCTGCGCGCCGAACCCTCGGCGATGGCCGGCCTCGTCGGCCCCGAGCGGGTCGCGGCGCACCCCGAATACCTGGCGGCGCACGGCATGACGATCGCACAACTCGCGCATGGCACTCACATCGCCTGGCTCACGGGTGGCAGTATGGTGCCAGCCCCTGAAATGGAAAAGTATGTGGCTCGGGGGCGATCCCTGGTCGAATGATCAGGCCTTCTCACTGAAAGGAAGACAGATGCCCGACGCACCTGTACAGACCCCCGCCACCACCGCCAGGCTCTTCGCCGAGCTGGTCGGCACCTTCGTGCTCGTCTTCGGCGGCGTCGGCACCGCCGTGTTCGCCGGGAGCCACGTCGGCTTCCTCGGCGTCGCGCTCGCATTCGGCCTCACCGTCGTGGTCGGTGCGTACGCCTTCGGCCCGCTCTCGGGCGGCCACTTCAACTCGGCAGTGACCGTCGGCCTCGCCGTCGCCGGCCGCTTCGCGTGGAAGGACGTGCCCGGCTACCTCATCGCGCAGATCATCGGCGGCGTGCTCGCCTCCTCGCTGCTCTTCGCCATCGCGAACGGCCGCCCCGATGCCGACCTCGGCAGCTTCGCCTCGAACGGCTACGGCGAGGGCTCGCCCGACGGCTACGGCCTGCTCTCGGTCATCCTCATCGAGACGACGCTGACCGCCGTCTTCGTGATCGTGATCCTCGGCGCGACCCACAAGCGCGCGGTCGCGAACCTCGCCCCGCTCGCCATCGGCCTCACGCTGACGCTGATCCACCTCATCTCGATTCCGGTGTCGAACACCTCGGTGAACCCGGCCCGTTCGATCGCCGCCGCGATCTACGGCGGCCCCGAGGCGCTCGGCCAGCTGTGGGTCTTCCTCGTGTTCCCGACCCTCGGCGGCATCATCGGCGGTCTCCTCTTCGCGCCGCTGTTCGACCGCGTGCAGCAGCTGCGCTCGGCGTAGGCGCCGGCGCGACCCCGCCCTGCGGCGCCTCCCTCGCCGGGCGACCGTATAGGCAACGAACGGCCGTGCAGCTCGAACACCGTATTCGAGCTGCACGGCCGTTCTTCGTCTATACGCTGGCCACACAGTGCCTCAGCACCTCTTCCTCTCAGTGCCTCAGTGCCTCAGTGCCTCAGTGCGGCCGGCGGCGATGTTCCTCCACAAGTGCGCATCGTCCGAGTTCTCCACAGATTGCGCAATCCGCGCCACGGACCGGCCGGGAGCGGGCAGGATCACCGCATGAACATCATGCCCCGAAGCCTCTCCGAAGCCGGGTCGGCGCTGCGCACGACCCAGCATCTGCGGCGCGGTGGCCTGACGCCACGGCAGATCGCTCGGGCGGTCGCGACCGGCGAACTCGTCAGGTTGCGCCCCGGTTGGTACGCGCAGGGCGAGCGCTGGCGGCTCGCCGCACCGGAGGCCCGTCAACTGATGGCAGTGCAAGCCGCACATGCGGCGCAAGCGGAATCGGCGAAGCGGGCAGGCCAGGGATCGCCGCGCGTATTCAGTCATCGCTCCGCGGCCACGCTGCACGTCCTGCCGGTGTGGTCGGGTTGGATGCGTCACGGCCGGGAGCCGGTCGCCGACACCACCGGCACGGTGCACCTGCTGCTGCATCCCGCAGCCAGCGGCACGTTCGGTGATCGCGTCGTACGTCACCGGGGCGAGTGCAGTTCGGCAGAGGTCGTCGAGATCGCGGGCTTCGCCTGCACCTCGGCCGACCGCACGCTCGCCGACCTCTCCGCGACGGAACCGTTCGCGGTCGCGCTGGCCTGCGCGGATCAGCAGGTACGCGTCGAAGCCGCCCGCGACCGCGCGGTCGACGTCGAGCTGTGGGAGAGCTGGCGCAAGCGCATGCTCGCCTACGCGGAGGCCAGGAAGGGGAAGCGCGGCGTCGCCGCGCTGAGGGCGCTCGCGCGATTGGCCGATCCGCGCGCGGAGTCGCCGCTCGAGAGCGTGAGCCGCCTGCGCGCGCTGCAGCTCGGGCTCGACGTCCAACTGCAGGTCCGGGTGCCGGCGGAGGACGGCGGCACGCTGCATCTCGACTTCGTGTTCGCAGCGGCCGGAGTGTTCGGCGAGTGCGACGGTCGGAGCAAGTACAGCGACCCCGACTTCTTGCGAGGCCGCACGCCCGAGCAGGTCGTCGAGGCGGAACGTCGGCGGCACAATTGGGTCAGCGGCAGCACGGGCATGGCCGGGGTTCGCTGGGAGGCGCGGCACGTCGTCACCGTTGCGCGCTTCGCGGAGCGCATGCGGAGGTTTCAGGTGCCCTTCCCCGGCCGAGCGTCGCGCGCGTACGGCCCCGAGGTCGAGGCGTTTCTGAACGCCTTGGCCGGGTGAACCGGCCCGACGCCCGTGAGTGGCCCTGGTGGCGAGCCGGGCGGAGCCGGGTTCCGGGCCGCGCGAGGATCGATCGTAGAGGCGAAGCGCGAGCGTGCAGCCGATTCACGGTAAGCCGGCTGCACGTTCGTTACTCGGCTGCACGCTCGCCCGGGGTAATAATGGGGAAGAAGGGGGCAGGGGGAGGGGCAGGGGGCAGCACCGGGGCACGGGGCACGGGGGCAGGGGGCCGGGGGCCGGGCCGGGCCGGAGGCCGGCGCCCGAGCCGACTCACACCGCCTGGGGGAACGACTCCGCCGCGCGCTCGGCGAGGTGCTGCAGGTGCTCGGGCACCGGGATGCCCTTCGCGGCCATGGTCTGCGCCCACAGCCGGCCGGCGCGGTACGACGAGCGCACCATCGGGCCCGCGAGCACGCCCGAGAAGCCCATCTCGTCGGCCTCGTGCTTCAGCTCGACGAACTCCTCGGGGCGCACCCAGCGGTCGATCGGGTGGTGCAGCTTCGAGGGGCGCAGGTACTGCGTGAGCGTGATGATGTCGCAGCCCGCGTCGCGCAGCTCGCGCATGGTGTCGGTGATCTCCCGGCGCTCCTCGCCCATGCCGAGGATGAGGTTCGACTTCGTGACCATTCCGGCGGCCTGCGCCTGCGTGATGACCTCGAGCGAGCGCTCGTAGCGGAAGCCGGGGCGGATGCGCCGGAAGATGCGCGGCACGGTCTCGAGGTTGTGCGCGAACACCTCGGGCCCGGCCTCGAACACCTGCGCGAGGTCTTCGGGGCGGCCGCCGAGGTCGTCGGCGAGGCACTCGACGCCCGAGCCCGGGTTGAGCTCGTGGATCTGCCGGATGGTCTCGGCGTAGAGCCAGGCGCCCGTGTCGGGCAGGTCGTCGCGGGTGACGCCGGTGATCGTCGCGTAGCGCAGGCCCATGGTGCGCACGGATTCGGCGACGCGGCGGGGCTCGTCGAGGTCGAGGGGCAGCGGTTTGCCGCTCGTGATCATGCAGAAGTCGCAGCGGCGCGTGCAGATGGAGCCGCCGATGAGGAAGGTCGCCTCGCGATCCTCCCAGCACTCGTAGATGTTGGGGCAGCCGGCCTCCTGGCAGACGGTGTGCAGGCCCTCGCTCTTCACGAGCGACTGCACCTCGCGGTACTCGGGGCCGAATTTCGCCTTCGCCTTGATCCACGAAGGCTTGCGCTCGATGGGGGTCTCGGCGTTGCGCGCCTCGACGCGCAGCAGCTTGCGGTTCTCGGGTTCGGGGCGGGCGCCGGTAGACGGCAGGATCTGGACGCTCATGCGGCGACCTCCTCGATCGCGGCCGACAGGTGCGAGTGCAGGGTCTCGGCGACATCGGCGGGGGTGATGGGGCGCCCCGTGAGGAGGCTCAGCGTGGTGACCCCGGCGTCCGAGATGCCGCAGGGCACGAAGTTCGCGAACGGGGCGAGGTCGTTCGAGCAGTTGATGGCGATGCCGTGGGTGACGATGCCGTCGCTCGTGTGGATGCCGATCTGGGCGACCTTCGACGGGGTCGGGTCGCCCGCGTCGGTCCAGACGCCGGCGCGGCCCTCGACGCGAAAACCGGTGACCCCGAACTCGGCGACGGTGTCGATGATGACGCGCTCCAGGGATCGCACGAAGTCGACGACGCCGAGCGTGTTGCGCAGCCGCACGACGGGATACGCCACGAGCTGGCCCGGTCCGTGCCAGGTGACCTTGCCGCCCCGATCGACCGCCACGACCGGAGTGGCGTCGTGCGGGTACTCCTCGGGGAGGGCCCGTCGGCCCGCCGTGTACACGGCTTCGTGCTCGAGCAGCAGCAGGGTGCCGCGCTCGCCGCGGTCGCGGATGCCGGCCACCGCCTCGGCCTGCAGGTTCAGCCCGTGCTCGTAGGGGACGAAATCGGGGTCGAAGCCCGCGGCGACCATGCGCACGGGCGCGCGAGTGATGGTTGCGTTCATGCGGAACACATTAGTTGAACTCGATACAACAAACCAAGTCATGGGTGCGGGACGATGGGAATCCCGTGAAACATTCGGACGGATCGCTGCCACGGGCGGCCGGAATTGCTAGCGTCGGAGGCATGACCATCGCGCGCACCACCATCGGCTCATCGGAACTCGAAATCGCACCTCTGGCCCTCGGCGGCAACGTGTTCGGCTGGACCGCCGATCGCGATGCCTCGTTCGCGGTGCTCGACGCGTTCCTCGAAGGCGGCGGCGACTTCGTCGACACGGCCGACGGGTACTCGCACTGGGTGCCGGGCAACCAGGGCGGCGAATCCGAGACGATCATCGGCGAATGGTTCGCGCAGCGCGGCCGGCGCAACGATGTCGTACTCGCCACGAAGGTCTCGACCCACCCCGAGTTCTCGGGCCTCGCGGGCGACAACGTGCGCCGTGCGGCCGACGCCTCGCTGTCGCGGCTCGGCACCGACCGCATCGACCTCTACTACGCCCATTTCGACGACCCCGAGACGCCGCTCGAAGAGACCATCGCGGCGTTCTCGGAGCTCGTCGACGCGGGCAAGGTGCGCGCGATCGGCGTCTCGAACTACACCGCCGAGCGGCTCGAGGAGTGGATGCGCATCTCGCGCGAGGGCGGCTACCACCTGCCCGTCGCGCTGCAGCCGCACTACAACCTCGTCGAGCGGAAGTTCGAGACGAACGGGCTGCAGGCCGCGGCCGAGGCCGCCGGGCTCTCGGTGTTCACCTACTTCTCGCTCGCGAAGGGCTTCCTCGCCGGCAAATACCGCGACGCGGCCGATGCGAGCGGCGCAGGGGCGAGTCCGCGCGCGAGCGAGGCGGCGCACTACCTCGACGACCGCGGCCGCGCGGTGCTCGCGGAGCTCGACAGCATCTCGGCGGCGCACGGCGTCGCCCCCGCGACGGTCTCGCTCGCGTGGCTGCGCGCGCAGCCCACGGTCGCGGCGCCCATCGCGAGCGCGCGGAACCTCGAGCAGCTGCCGGCGCTGCTCGCCGCGCTCGAGCTCGAGCTGACGGCCGAGGAGGTCGCGCGGCTCACAGTCGCCGGCGCGTAGGTGCACAGGGAGGTGATCCCTGGCGAAAAAATTATCACAGAACGGTAACGATCTTCGCTATGCTGTGGGGCACCGGAGCGCTCGACGGGCCGCGCGGCATTCGTGCCGACCCCCGCTCGCAGCGGCCCGGGATTCCGGCGCGGTGCAGCGAGGGGAGGTCGAGCGATGCCGTTCCAAATGCTCGTCATCGCGGTGTTCATCGCCGTGTTCGGGGCGAATCCGTACGCGGCGGCCGTGAGCCCGCTCGCGCTGCCCGGGGCCCTGCAGAGCAGCGAGGGCATCGGCATCATCGCCCACCGCGGCGCCGCAGCCGTCGCTCCTGAGAACACGCTCGCTGCGGCGCGCGCCGGCATCGCACAGGGCGTCGAATTTCTCGAAGTCGACGCGCAGCTCACCGCCGACGGCGTGCCGGTGCTCATGCACGACCCGACCGTCGAGCGCACCACCAACGGCTGGGGGCCGATCGCGCAGCTCACGCTCGCCGAGGTGAAGACGCTCGATGCGGGCGGCTGGTTCAGCGCCGAGTTCGCGGGCGAGCCGGTGCCCACGCTCGAGGAGTTCGCGGCCGAGATCGACGGTACGCCGGCGCGGGCGCTCGTCGAACTGAAGGGGGAGTGGCGCCTCGAGCAGGTGCAGGCCGCGCTTGATCTGCTGCGGGCGCGAGGCATGGTGAACCGCGTCGCGCTGCAGTCGTTCGACCTCGGCATGCTCGAGGTGCTGCGCGAGGAGGCGCCCGAGTTCGCGCTCGTCATGCTGACCCGCGAGTGGACCCCGACGATCGTGGAGCGCGCTGCGCAGCTGCAGGTGTCGGCGATCGGCGCACGAACGAAGCTGCTCTACGCCCGCCCGGCCCTCATGGACCGTGCGCAGGGCTTCGGCATCGGCACGCTCGCCTACACGCTCAACTCCGAGAAACGATGGGCTGCGGCGAACGATCGCGGTGTCGACTTCGTGGTCACCGACGACCCGGTCGGGCTCGCGGACTGGCGGGGCCGGGCATGATGCGCAGGTGCGGCGGCTTCTCGAGGCGACGCGCCAGCGGTGCCGCGGCGCGGCTGACGTAGACTGTGCCCGTGCAGCAGCGGTGGGCGGGGCGACAGGGATCGGCGACGATCTTCGGGCTGCTCGTTTCGGCCCTGGTCGTCATCGCCGTGCTCATCGCGGCGGCGCTTGCGGGCCCCGGACGGCCGGGCCGCGGCGAGACCGCCGGCGGGCCTGGCGGCGGGTCGAGCGACGGGCGGGGCGGCGAGGCCGCCGGCATCCGCGCCGATATCCGTGCGGCGAGCGTCGAGGTGCGCGAGTTCGAGGTGCCCGGGCCCGCCGCTGGCGCCGACGGCGATACGCACGTCGTGACCGCTGCCGACGGCGTGAACCGCGTCGGCTCCGACGCGGTGACGGTGCGGTCGTACGTGCCGAGCGGAGCGCCGTGGGCGACGCTCGTGTGGGCGCACGGCGGATCGTTCGTGCACGGCGGGCTCGACTGGCCGGAGGCCGACTGGGTCGCGCTGCGCTTCGCCGAGGCCGGCGTGCGGGTCTACTCGGTCGACTACGCGCTCGCGAGCGACACGGTGAAGGCGCCCGCGCCTGTGAACGATCTCGGCGCCGTGGTCGAGTGGGTCGCCGCGAATAGCGAAGGGCCGCTCGTGGTCGGCGGCGCGAGCGCCGGGGCGCACCTCGCGGTGCTCGCAGCGCTCGGGCAGGCCGATCGCGCCGCGGCATCGAGTGCCGCGACGTCGCTGCCGGGTGCCGCAGTGCGGGCGGCGGATGCCCTGGTGCTCGAGTACCCGACCCTGCACCGGGTGCAGCGGGAGGATGCATCGATCGCCGATGCGGTGGCCGAGCTGCCCGAGCAGCGCCGCTTCCGCCCCGCCCGCATCGCCGACATGTACGGCTTCTATCTGGGCGAGCCGGGCGCGGATGGCCCGGCAGATGCGGCGGATGCGACCGGCGAGCTGATCGCGGGCGAGCTCGAGTCGAGCCGCCTCGCCCTGCTTCCCCCGACGGTGATCGTGAACGCCGATGCCGACGAACTGCGCGCCTCGGCCGAGCAGTTCGCGGAGCAACTGCGCGGGGCGACCGTTCCGGTCATCGAGAGCGTGCAGGCGGGCACCGTGCACGGCTACATGAATCGGCCTGAAGCGTCGGCGCAGGCGGAGGCCGATGCTCGCGAGACCATCGCGCGCTTCGTGGAGGAGCTGCGGCGCATCCTGGGCTGAGCGGCGGCCGTCAGGCGTCGAGCGCTGCGGCGATGCGTTCGGGCGACAGCGCGGCGTCGATGGCGAGCTGCGCGGCGCCGAAGAGCGCCGCATTGCCGGCCGCGCGCGACGGCGCGATCGTGAGCTGCTCGGTCGACAGCGGGATCGACCGGGCGTAGACGACCTCGCGCACCCCGGCGAGCAGGTGCTCGGCCGCCTGCGCCATGGCACCGCCGATGACGATCGTCGACGGGTTCATGAGGCTGACGCAGGCGGTGAGTACCTCGCCGACGTCGCGGCCGGCCTGGCGGATCGCCTGGACCGCCGAGACATCGCCGGCCTTGGCGAGCGCGACGACGTCGCTCGGCCGCGCGAGCGGAGCCTCGGGTGTGCTGAGCGCTCGGGCCAGTGCGCGACCCGAGGCGACGGCCTCGAGGCAGCCGCGGTTGCCGCAGGGGCAGGGGGTCTCGGCTGCGCGGGCGAGTGCGACATGGCCGATGTCTCCCGCGGCTCCGTTGGCGCCGCGCCGCAGCGAGCCGCCCGAGATGACGCCCGCGCCGATGCCGCTCGCGACCTTGACGAAGATGAGATCGGAGACCTCGGGCCAGGCGGTGCTCTGCTCGCCGAGCGCCATGATGTTCACGTCGTTGTCGACGAGCACGGGGGCATCGAACTCGGTACGCACCGCGGCCGGAATGTCGAAGCGGTCCCAGCCCGGCATGATGGGCGGGTTGATGGGGCGCCCGGTCGAGAATTCGACGGGGCCGGGCACGCCGATGCCGATGCCGGCGACCTGTTGCGTCGTGTAGCCGAGCGCCGGGAGCAGATCGGCGGCGGTGCGCAGAATCCAGGCGATGGCCGCATCGGGGCCGTCGGCGATGTCGCGCTGCGCCGACGTCTCGGCGAGCAGCTCGCCGCCGAGATCGGTGATCGCGATGCGGGCGTGCAGCGCTCCGAGGTCGGCCGCGATGACGACTGACGCCCGGGGATTGAAGGCGACCTGCGACGAGGGCCTGCCGCCCGTCGACGCCGCGTCTTCGACGGGGGCGATGAGCCCGAGCTCGAGCAACTGGTCGATGCGCTGGCTGATCGTGGGTCGGGAGAGGCCGGTGAGGTGCGCGAGGTTCGCCCGGGTGACCGGTCTGCCGTCGCGCAGCAACTGCAGCAGGCCGCCCGCCGTCGAGAGCGAGGCGCCGTTCTGGGCTGAGGGCTGAAGCACCCTTTCAGTTAAGCACAGATGAAAGTTGGTAACAGTTTGATCACTTATGAAGAAGACTTGACAAAAGTGGTTGCGATGCCAGCACAATGGGGGCATGCCCACCCAGACAGAGCTGTCACGACCCGACCGACGCATCGGCATGATCGGCGCGGGGTTCATGGCGCGCACCCACTCGATCGCCGCGCGCCTCGCTGGTGCGCGGCTCGACGCGATCGCGGCCTCGACCGATGCGAGCGCGACGCGGGCCGCGACCGAGTACGGCTACGAGCGGGCGCTCGCCGCAGACGAGCTGATCGCGGCGAGGCTGCCCCTCGTCCACGTGTGCACGCCGAACCCGAGCCATGTCTCGTACGCACGCGCCGCGATCCGCGCGGGCGCCCACGTGATCTGCGAGAAGCCTCTCGCGACGAACGCGGCCGACGCGCTGGCGCTCGCCGCAGAGGCCGATGAAGCGGGGCGGCCGGGCGCCGTACCCTTCGTCTATCGCTACCACCCGATGGTACGCGAAGCGCGGGCCCGCATCGCCGCGGGCGAAGCCGGCGCCGTGCTCACGGTGTCGGGGCGCTATCTGCAGGATTGGATGCTCGCGGCGGAGGACGACAACTGGCGCGTCGGCGTTGACACCGGCGGGCCTTCACGGGCCTTCGCAGATATCGGCTCCCACCTCGTCGATCTCGTCGAATTCGTGAGCGGCGACCGCATTTCCAGGCTCGTCGCAACGACGCGCACGGTGCATCCCGAGCGCGGGGGCCACACGGTGCAGACCGAGGATTCGGTGGCGCTCGCAGTCGAGCTCGCGGGAGGCGGAATCGGTACGCTGCTCGTGTCGCAGGTCGCCCCGGGACGCAAGAACGGGCTCGTGCTCGAGATCTCGGGCGCGCGCGAGACTCTCTGCTTCGAGCAGGAGGACCCGGAGCGGCTCTGGGTCGGTCGCCGCGGCCACTCATTGCTTCTGCGTCGCGACACCGACACCCTCGCCCCCGACGCCGCGCGCCTGTCGAAGGTGCCGAGCGGTCATGCGCAGGGCTATCAGGATGCGTTCAACTCGTTCGTCGATGACGCCTATGCCGTCGTGCGAGGCGAGCACCGCGAGGGCCTGCCCACCTTCGCCGACGGCGCGCGCGCCGCGGTCATCACCGACGCCGTGCTCGCCTCGGCGGCGAGCGGCTCCTGGGTGGAGGTGAGCGGAGCATGACGCCGACAGCCGCGCAGACGCGGGTCCCCGTGCAGGCCGGGTCCGCTCCGGTGCTCTCTGTGACCGATGCCCGCAAACAGTTCTACGGCGTCGAGGTGTTGCACGGCGTCTCGATCGACCTCGTACCCGGCTCGGTGCACGGCCTCGTCGGCGAGAACGGCGCCGGCAAGTCGACGCTGATGAAGATCATCGCGGGCGTGCACCGGCGCGACGGCGGGGAGGTCAGACTGCGCGGCGAAGTCGTCGACTTCGGTCACCCTGTCGAGGCGGCCGCGGCGGGCGTCGCCACGGTGTTCCAGGAGTTCAACCTGCTCGCCGACCGCACGGTCGCCCAGAACGTGTTCCTCGGCCGCGAGCCGCGCCGGTTCGGTCTCGTCGACGTCGCGGCGATGCATCGCGCGACCGCCGAACTGCTCGACGACCTCGGCATCGCGGGCATCGCGCCCGACGCCCGGGTCGGCAGCCTGACGGTCGCCGAGCAGCAGATCGTCGAGATTGTGAAGGCCCTCTCGGTCGACGCCGCCGTCATCTCGATGGACGAGCCGACCGCCGCCCTCGCCGACCACGAGGTAGCGATCCTCTATCGCGTGATCCGCCGCCTGCGCGATCGCGGAGTCGCCATTCTCTACGTCTCGCACCGGTTGAAAGAGATCTTCGATCTCTGCGACACCATCACCGTCATGAAGGACGGCGCGCTCGTCTCATGCGATCCCGCTTCGGATCTTGACCAGCCGACGCTCGTACGGCGCATGGTCGGCCGCCCCATCAGCGCATTCTTCCCCGACCCCGTGCCCGGCACCGAGATCGGTGCCCCGGTCGTCGAGGTGCGCGGCGGCGGCAACACGCAGCTCGACGGCATCGATCTCGAGCTGCGCGCCGGTGAGGTGGTGGGGCTGTCGGGTCTCCAGGGGTCGGGCCGCACCGAGCTCGCCCATGCCGTCTTCGGTGCCGCGCCCTTCACCCGCGGTGAACTGCAGATCGACGGCGAGCGCGCACGCATCGCCGCACCGCGCCAGGCCGTGGGCCGAGGCATCGCTCTCGTCACGGAGGATCGCAAAGGCACCGGCCTCGCGCTGGGCCAGTCGATCCTCGACAACGCGCTGCTCGCGATCCGCAGCGTCTTCCCGGGGCGCACCCGGGCGAAGCGCGCGGAGATCCCTGGAGTGTTCTCATCGCTCGAACTGGTGAGCCAGGGTCTGAAGCAGGAGGTGCAGGCGCTCTCGGGCGGCAACCAGCAGAAGGTCGTGCTCGCGAAGTGGCTCGCGACCGCGCCGCGCGTGGTGCTGCTCGACGAGCCGACGCGCGGCATCGACGTCGGTGCGAAGGTCGCCGTCTACCAGCTCATCCGCGAGCTCGCGAAGTCGGGTGTCGCTATCCTGCTCGTCTCGAGCGAGCTCCCCGAGGTGATCGGCATGGCCGACCGCATTCTCGTGATGCGCGACGGCCGCATCGCGGGCGAGTTGCCCGCCGCGCCCACGGAGGAGCGCGTGCTGGCCCTCGCCACGGGCGCAGAAGCTGCAGAAGCAGCACCCCCGGGTGCACAGCCCGTGACCGACCGGCCTACGACCGACGAGGGAGGCGAACGATGAACCGCATCGGTGCGCGACTGCGGGGCCTCGATACGACGGTGATCGTCTACATCGCCCTGATCGCGGTGCTCGCCTTGAGCGCCGTGCTCGTCGCGACCGCCGGGCGCAACCTCTTCAGCCCCGGCAGCATCCGCGACATCCTCACCGGAATGAGCGTGCTCGGCTTCGTCGCGATCGGGCAGACGCTCGTGATCCTCGGCGGGTCGCTCGACCTCTCGGTGCCCTACGTCGTGAGTCTCTCGAGCCTCATCGCCGCCCAGACCATGCACGGCAGCACCGCCATGATCGTGCCCGCCGTGGCGCTGGCGCTCGGCGTCTCGGCCGTGATCGGCCTCGCGAGCGGGCTCATCGTCACCTATCTCAGGGTGCACGGCTTCGTCGCGACGCTCGGCATCGGCCTCATCCTCAAGGGCTACCTCGACACGAACTACAAGGGCACAGAGGGCGAGGTGCCGTGGGCGTTCCAGCTCTTCGGCGCCACGGGCGTCGGCCCCGTGCCCGTCTCGACGATCGTGATGCTCGCGCTCGCCGCCGTCGTGGCCTTCCTGCTCGCCCGCAGCGGCTTCGGCCACCACCTCTTCGCGGTCGGCGGCAACAGCGAGGTCGCGAGGCTCTCGGGCGTGCGCACCCAGGCGCCGCTCATCTGGGCGCACGTCATCTGCTCGGTCTTCGCAGGGATCGCGGGCCTGCTGCTCGCCAGCCGTCTCGGCACCGGCAGCCCGACCGTCGGCGTGCAGGGCGGCTACGACTTGCTGTCGATCGCGGCGGTCGTGCTCGGCGGCACCCTGCTCTCGGGCGGGCGCGGTTCGATCTGGGGCACGGTCGGCGGCGTTGCGATCTTCGCGGTGCTCGACAACCTCATGAGCGTGCTGCAGGTGAACCCGTTCCTGAAAGATGTGGTGCGCGGCGCCGTCATCGTCATCGCGGTCGCTGTGTACTCGCGCCGCCGCGTCGTCGCCAGGCGCGAGCGCTTCACGAGATCGGGCGGCATCGCGCCGGTGCCCCAATCGGCGTTGGTCTCCGAGACCGCCGAGGCCGAGGGAGGTGCGCGATGAACGCACGCGCCTTCGCCCGCACGCTCGTGAGCCCCAAGGGCGCCGTCTTCCTGCTGCTCATCGTGCTGCTCATCGCCGTCACGGCGCTGAACCCGTCGTTCGCCGAACCCGGGCAGTTGCTGCGCTACATCCAGCGCGTCGCCCCCATCGCCATCGTCGCGATCGGGCAGTACTTCGTCATCGTGAGCGGCGAGTTCGACCTGTCGCAGGGCTCGCTCGTCACGACGCAGGTCGTACTCGCCGGCACCCTCATCGGACAGGACGACGCGAAGTCGCTGCCGGTACTGCTGCTGCTCGTCGTGCTCGGTGTGCTCGTCGGCATCGTCAACGGTCTCGTCACCACGCTGCTCAAGGTACCGTCGTTCATCGTCACCCTCGGCATGATGCTCGTGCTCTACGGCGGCGTCATGTGGTGGACGGGCGGGGCCGCGACCGGCAACCCGGCCGACTCGTTCCGCCAGATCGGCCGCGGCGGCATCACCGACCTGCCCGTCATCGGCATGCTGCCGTGGGCCGTCATCGTGCTCGTCGCGGCCATGGCCATCGCCGCCCGGCTCTCGCGCCGCCCCTTCGGCCGCACTCTCATCGCGATCGGCGATAATCCGGCGGCGGGCGAATTCGCCGGAGCCTCGGTCTGGCTGACGAAGACGTGGGCGTTCGTGCTCTCGTCGCTCTCGTCGACCGTAGCGGGCGTGCTGCTCGTCGGCTACGCGGGCGTGCACCCTTCGGTCGGCCGCGGCTACGAGTTCATCGCGATCACCGCGGTCGTGCTCGGCGGCGTCGTGCTCGGCGGCGGCCGAGGCTCGGTCTGGGGAGCCCTCGCCGGCGCCTTCGCCCTCGAGACGCTCTTCACACTGCTGAACTTCACCTCCGTGCCCTCGACGCTGCGCGACGCCATCCAGGGCGCCATCATCATCGCGGCCGTCGCCTACTCCGGCGCGGCCTTCGCCTCGCGAAAGCGCGGGCGGGCGACGATCCCTGCGGAACAGACCCCTGCAGGGCACGACCCACAGACTCCCGGGGCTTCCGGGCCAGAACCGACGGTGGCAACCCCGTCGACCGATCCCGTCGGCAGCGGTGCCGAGCCGGGTCCGAACATGAAGGAGAACCGATCATGAAACGATCGCTGAGCATCACGGCGTGCCTCGTCGGTGCGGCATCGCTGATCCTGCTGACGGGGTGCACCACCGATCCCTCGGTGGAGAGCGCCGACGACAGCACCGCGAGCAGCGAGGAGGCGTCGACCGACTGGTTCGATCAGGCGCTCTTCGACAAGCAGTACGAGGAGCGGACGGTCGAACCTGAGGGCCCCGCTGACAAGCCGTATCTGCAGACCATCAACGCCGATGCGATGACCGACACGGCCGAGTACGCGTCGGAAGGGGCAAAGAAGCTCTGCTTCGCCAATGCCTCGATCTCGAACCCGTGGCGCCAGACCGGCTGGATCACGATGAACGAACAGCTGAAGGTGCTGCAGGAGTCCGGCGCGTTCTCGTCGATGGAGACCCGCGACGCGAAGGATAGCGACGACACTCAGATCGCCGACATCGACTACTTCATCTCCGAGGGCAACTGCGACGGCTTCATCATCTCGCCGAACTCCACCGCCGCAATGACGCCCGCCGTCGAGCGAGCCTGCGAGACCGGCAAGCCCGTCGTCGTCTTCGATCGCGGCGTCGAGACCGACTGCGCTGTCACGTTCATCCACCCGATCGGCGGGTTCGCCTGGGGCATCGACACATCCGAGTTCCTCGTCGACAACCTGAAGGAGGGCGACAAGGTCGTGGCCCTGCGCATTCTCCCCGGCGTCGACGTGCTTGAGCAGCGTTGGGCTGCTGCTGAGAAGATCTTCGACGAGAACGGCATCGAAGCGGTCGACTACTTCACCGGTGCCGACCCCGCGGAGATCAAGAAGATCATCTCGGACGAACTCGCCAAGGGCGACGTGCAGGGCATTTGGATGGACGCTGGCGACGGCGCCGTCGCAGCCATCGAGGCCTTCGAGGACGCCGGCAAGGACTACCCCGTCATGACGGGTGAGGACGAGATGAGCTTCTTGCGCAAGTGGGATGAGACCGGCCTCACCGGCCTCGCCCCTGTCTACTCGAATTTCCAGTGGCGCACGCCGCTGCTCGCGATGCAGAAGATCTTCGCCGGCGAGGCCGTGCCGACGGAATGGGTGCTGCCGCAGAGCCCCATCACGGCCGAGGAGCTGCCCGAGTACCTGAAGGCGAACGAGGGCATGCCCGACGGGCACTACGCCAAGTTCGGCGGCGAGGACCTGCCCGGGTATCCGACCGTCTGGC
The DNA here is from genome assembly GCF_051043335.1 of Leucobacter sp. gxy201. Classification (NCBI taxonomy): domain Bacteria; kingdom Bacillati; phylum Actinomycetota; class Actinomycetes; order Micrococcales; family Microbacteriaceae; genus Leucobacter; species Leucobacter sp. gxy201. Next base: position 329,020 of record NZ_JAMXWS010000002.1, on the reverse strand, counting down.
AAGAGCGCGTGATCCCGTAGACAGGCGTAGGGGCCCGGTCCCCGGACCGGACGACGGGCCCCGTTCCCTGAGCGTGTCGAAGGGAACGGCGCCACCAGCGGAAGGGACGACCATGCAGCGAGAGCTGGGGGTGAACACCTGGGTGTGGGTGTCACCGCTCGATGACGACCGGCTGTTCGATATCGCGCAGACGGCGCGGTCGATCGGCTACACCCTGCTCGAATTGCCCGTCGAGAGCCCGGGTGGCTGGTCGCCCGGGCTCGCCGCCGAACGGCTCGCGGGCCTCGGCATGGGAGCTCGCATCGTCGGCGCCATGGGCGAGGGGCGCGATCTGCTCGTGGATGAACTGCGCGAGGCGACGCAGGCGTATCTGCGCCATTGCGTCGATGTCGCGGTCGCCGTCGGGTCGCCGACGGTCGCAGGTCCCTTCTCGGCCCGCACCGGTCGCGTCTGGCGCATGGACGCGGAGGCGCGCGCCTCGGCGATCGGTGCGCTGCGGGCAGCGTTGGCCCCGGTCGCGGAGTACGCCGCCGAGCGCGGCGTGACCCTCGCCATCGAACCGCTCAACCGCTACGAGACCAGCCTCATGAACACCGTCGAGCAGGCGCTCGACGCGCTTGAGCCGCTGCTCGGCCGCGGCGTCGGCATCGCGCTCGACAGCTACCACCTGAACATCGAGGAGCGCGTGCCCGCCGACGCCGTGCGGCTCGCGGGCGAGCACACCGCCGTCGTGCAGGTGTGCGGCAGCGACCGTGGTCCCGCAGGGCCCGATCACACCGACTGGCCCGCCTTCCTCGATGCGCTCGACGAGGTCGGCTACACGGGCCCCTTGACGCTCGAGAGCTTCACCGGCGATAACGACACCATCGCCACCGCGGCCTCGATCTGGCGCCCGCTCGCCCGGACGCAGACCGAGCTCGCCCGCATCACCTACGATTTCCTCACCGACCTGCAGCAGCGAAGGAGCAGCCGACCATGACGCACGAGGCCTCCCACCCCGTCACACTCTTCACCGGCCAGTGGGCCGACATGCCCTTCGAGGAGGTTGCGCGCCACGCTTCTGAGTGGGGCTACGACGGTCTCGAGATCGCAGCCTCGGGCGACCATCTCGACCTCGCGCGCGCCGATGAAGACGACGCCTACCTGCGCTCCCGCCTCGATATTCTCGACCGCTACGGGCTCAAGGTCTGGGCGATCTCGAACCACCTCGCGGGCCAGGCCGTGTGCGATGACCCCATCGACTTCCGCCACCAGGCTATTCTGCGCGACTACGTCTGGGGCGACGGCGACGCCGAGGGGGTGCGCCAGCGCGCCTCGGAGGACATGCAGCGCGCTGCGCGCGTCGCCCGGAAGCTCGGCGCCGACGTCGTCACCGGGTTCACCGGATCGAAGATCTGGCCCTACGTCGCGATGTTCCCGCCCGTACCGCAATCCGTCATCGACGACGGGTATGAGGATTTCGCGCGGCGCTGGAACCCGATCCTCGATGCGTTCGATGCCGAGGGCGTGCGTTACGCCCACGAGGTGCACCCCTCCGAGATCGCGTACGACTACTGGACGACGGTGCGCGCGATCGAGGCGATCGACCATCGGCACGCCTTCGGGCTGAACTGGGACCCGAGCCACCTCGTATGGCAGGGCATCGACCCGATCGGCTTCATCGTCGACTTCGCCGATCGCATCTGCCACGTCGACTGCAAGGACACCCGGCTGCGGCCGGCGACCGGGCGCGCCGGCGTGCTCGGTTCGCACCTGCCGTGGGGCGACCCGCGCCGCGGCTGGGACTTCGTGTCGACCGGGCACGGAGACACGCACTGGGAAGACGGCTTCCGCGCCTTGAACTCGATCGGCTACACGGGCCCCATCTCGATCGAATGGGAAGACGCCGGCATGGACCGGCTGCATGGCGCCGCCGAGGCGGTCGGTCGCATCAGGTCGCTCCTGTGGAAGCAGCCGGAGGCCGCATTCGATTCGGCGTTCTCGAACCAGTAGCCGAACACGTATGGGGTCGTCTGGGGCTGATCCGCCGATCCGCGCAACTGTCGCACGGAACGCCGCGATCCGCAAGCGGTTTCGCGACCGCCTTCCTGCAGGTAGTATTTAGCTAGCTTAGCTAGCTAAATACTATTTCGGGAGTGCAACCATGGCCAGGGATCACGCGACCACCCAGCGCAGACCGGGCGTTCGCCTGTTGCGCATACTCCTGCCCGCCCTGCTGATCGTGCTCTGGGTCGTGGGCGCCGGCCTCGGCGGCCCGCTCTTCGGCAAAGTCGACGAGGTGTCGTCGAACGACCAGACCTCCTACCTCCCTGAATCCTCCGCGGCCACGGAGGTGCAGCGGGCACTGCCCGATTTCCTCGGCGACGACGAGATTCCCGCCGTCGTCGTGTTCTCGTCCGAGAGCCCGCTCGACGACGCCGCGCTCGCGCAGCTCGGCGATGCGCTGAACGATGCCGAACGCGTGCCCGGCATGGTGTCGGGCGCCTCGCCCGTCATCCCGTCGGAGGACGGGCTCGCGGCCCAGGCCTTCGTGCCCATCGACGCCGATGCCGATCTCTCGGAAGCGGTCCAGCGCCTCGGCACCGAGCTGCGGGACGCCGCCCCGGCCGGCGTCTCCGTGCATGTCACCGGGCCCGCCGGGTTCACCGCCGATCTCGTCGCGGGCTTCGCCGGCATCGACGGCATCCTGCTGCTCGTCGCGCTGCTCGCCGTGCTCGTCATCCTCATCATCGTGTACCGCTCGCTGCTGCTGCCGGTCGTCGTGCTCAGCACGAGCCTCTTCGCCCTGTGCGTCGCCCTGTTCGTCGTCTGGCACCTCGCCGACGCGGGGGTGCTGCTGCTCAGCGGCCAGACCCAGGGCATCCTCTTCATCCTCGTCATCGGCGCCGCCACCGACTACTCGCTGCTGCTCGTCGCGCGCTTCCGAGAGGAGCTGCGGGTGACGCACGATCGCGGCACTGCGATCGTCGCGGCGGTCAAGGGATCCTTCGAGCCGATCGTCGCCTCGGGCGGCACCGTGATCGCCGGCCTCCTCTGCCTGCTGCTCAGCGACCTCAAATCGAACAGTACCCTCGGCCCGGTCGCGTCGATCGGCATCGTGTTCGCCATGCTCTCGGCGCTCACCCTGCTGCCGGCGCTGCTCTTCGCCTTCGGGCGCGCCGCGTACTGGCCCCGCCGGCCGAGATTCGAACCGGACGCGGTGCGTGCCGAGGCGGGCATGCCGAGCGGCGGGGTGTGGCGCCGGCTCGCCGGTGCGGTGCGGCGCAGGCCGCGCCCCATCTGGATCATCACGCTGCTCGTGCTGGTCGTCGGTGCGGCGGGCGTCACTCAGCTCGACGCCCAGGGGGTGCCCCAGTCCGACCTCGTGCTCAGCCCGTCGGAGGCCCGCGACGGCCAGACGATCCTCGGCAAGCACTTCCCGGGCGGCTCGGGCAGCCCCGTATACGTGCTCGCCGATGCCGACGATCTGCAGGGGGCGGCCGACACGATGCTCGCCCGCGACGGCATCGGCTCGGTGTCGGTCGCGAGCGAGGATTCGCCGAGCGGAAGCGCGCCGGTGACGGCCGACGGCATCCAGCCCGCCGGTCCGCCCTCCAGCACCGCAGGCGCGACGGGCACTGCCGGCCCCGAGGCAGGCCCCGAGGCCGGCCCGCCGCCGGCCCCCGAACCGACCGTGCGCGACGGCCGGGTGCTGCTGCAGGGCACGCTCGACGACGCCGCCGATTCGAGCGCCGCCGCCGGGACGGTCACGGCCCTGCGCACCGACCTCGTCGACGCCGGCCTCGCCGACGCGATCGTCGGCGGTGTCACCGCGACCTCCGTCGACACCAATCAGGCGTCGATCCACGACCGGACGCTCATCATTCCGATCGTGCTGCTGGTGATCCTCGTGATCCTCATGCTGCTGCTGCGCTCGGTGCTCGCGCCCGTGCTGCTGATCGTCACCACCGTGCTCTCGTTCGGCACTGCTCTCGGAGTCGCGGCGCTCGTATTCAACGGGGTCGTCGCGTTCCCGGGCGCCGACCCCGCCGTGCCGCTCTACGGCTTCGTCTTCCTCGTCGCGCTCGGCATCGACTACAACATCTTCCTCATGACGCGCGTGCGCGAGGAGTCCCGAGCGCACGGCACGCGCGAGGGCATCGAGCGGGGGCTCGCCATCACCGGCGGCGTGATCACGTCGGCGGGGCTCGTGCTCGCGGCGACCTTCGCGGCGCTCTCGGTGATCCCCATCCTCTTCCTCGTGCAGATCGCGTTCATCGTCGCGTTCGGCGTGCTGCTCGACACCTTCGTCGTGCGCACCCTGCTCGTGCCGGCCCTCGCGACCGACATCGGCAAGGCGATCTGGTGGCCCTCGAAGCTGTGGCGGAGGGGCGAGCCGTGAGAATCTGGTCGCTGCACCCGGCCCACCTCGACCGCATGGGGCTGCTCGCCTGCTGGAGAGAGACCCTGCTCGCGCAGGCCGTGCTGGCGGGCCGCACGCGCGGCTATCGCAACCACCCGCAGCTCGCACGGTTCCGCGAACTCGATGCGCCGCTCGCGGCGGTCGGGGCCTACCTGGGCGCCGTCGCCGACGAGGCGCAGGCGCGCGGCTACCGCTTCGACCGCGACCGCATCCTGCACGACCCGGTCGGGCGGGCGGAGGGCAGCCCGGCGCCAATCCCGGTGACGGTCGGCCAGCTCGACTTCGAGTGGGCGCATCTCGGCCGCAAGCTGCACGAGCGCAGCCCGGAGTACGCGGCCCGGTGGGACGATGCGGAGCCGAGCCCGCACCCGCTCTTCACCGCCGTTCCGGGCGGGGTTGAAGCCTGGGAGCGGCCGTGATGCGTCGCCCGGGCGGTGCTCGCGACAGGGATCGACGAGAATGAATGCCATGACGCAGCAGCGCGTGGTGGTCGCGGGGTCTTCGGGACTCATCGGGTCGGCGCTCGTGGCATCGCTCAGCGCGGACGGCGCGGAGGTCGTGCGCCTCGTGCGGCGGCCCGCCCGCGCCGCCGACGAGGTCGAATGGCTCACTGACGGCAGACCGCTCGACCCCGGCGTGCTCGACGGGGCCGACGCCGTCGTCGGCCTGAACGGGGCGAGCATCGCGCGGCTGCCCTGGACCAGCGGGTATCGGCGCACGCTGCACCGTTCGCGCATCGAGCCCGCCCGCGTGCTCGCGACCGCGCTCGCGCGGCTCGGTGCCGGCGCGCCGGCATTCCTCTCGGGCTCCGCCGTCGGCATCTACGGAGACCGGCCGGGCGAGCGGCTCGACGAGTCGAGCGCGACGGGCTCCACTTTTCTCGCGGGTCTCTGCCAGGAGTGGGAGGCGGCGGCCCGCGCCGTCGCGCCGCACAGCCGCGTCGTGCTGCTGCGCACGGCCCCGCTGCTGCATCGACGCGGGGTGCTGCGGCCGATGCTGACGCTCACGCGCCTGGGGCTCGCCGGCCCGCTCGGCTCGGGTCGGCAGATCTGGCCGTGGATCTCGCTCGACGACGAGGTGCGCGCCATCCGCCATCTCATCGGCGCCGATATCGACGGAGCCGTGAATCTCTGCGGCCCGGTTCCCGCCACGGCGAACGATATCGGCCGCGGCCTCGCCCGCGCCATGCACCGCCCCTACCTGCTGCCCGCGCCCGCGTGGGCGCTGCGCACCGCCCTCGGCGACGCGGCCGACTCGCTGCTGCTCCCCGATGCCGACGTGCGGCCCCGGGCGCTCATCGACTCGGGCTTCGTCTTCGCACACGAAACATATCAGCAGGCGCTGACGGCGGAGCTCGCCGATTAGTCGGTGCCGGGCGAGGCCCCGGGAGACGCGCCGGTCCCGGGGTCGAGCGCCGTGCTCACCGCGTCCATCACCCGATGGGCGGCCTCGAGCTCGGCATCGTCGAACGCGGCCAGGGCGGTCCGGATGGCCGCGAGGCGCGGCCCGTACAGCCGGAAGAACTCGGCGCGCGCGGCGTCGGTCAGTTCGATCACCCGTGCGCGGCGGTCGTGCGGATGGGGTGCGCGGCGCACATGCCCCGACGTCGTCAGGCGGTCGAGCAGCTTCGTCGTCGACGCCGTCGAGATGCGCAGGTGCCGGGCGATCTCGTTCGGGCTCACGCTGCGGCCCTGCTCCTCGCGGATGATGAGCAGACGCAGCGCAGCGAGGTCGCTCGCGTTCATATCCATGCCGTGCTTGAGACCGCCCGACATGCGGTCGTGCGCGTCGCCGAACGCGCGCACGGAGCGCAGCATCTGCATCACGAGGGCATCTCGCAGCTGCGCACCGCCGCTCGGCGCGCTGCTCGGAGGCACGGATGTCATGCCTCCTATTCTCGCACCGGCCCGCCTCGACCGACCGGCAGGGCTGAGCCCCCAGCGCGGGGCTGGAAGAATGGGGGTGTGAGCGAACGCGACGTCGACCCTGCAGCAGAAGCGGCTCCCCGGCCCGGAGTCGGCCCCTGGCCCGGCGGCCGCGAGGCCTGGCCCGCGGGCGACGACGCCGCGCGCTACGACGCCGAGCTGCTCGAGCACGGCGACACACGCAACGTGATCGACCGCTACCGGTACTGGACGATGGAGGCGATCGTCGCCGACCTCGACGAGACGCGGCATCCGTTCCACGTCGCGATCGAGAACTGGCAGCACGACATGAACATCGGCACCATCGTGCGCAGCGCGAACGCCTTCGCCGCCGACACCGTGCACATCGTCGGCCGCCGCCGCTGGAACAAGCGCGGCGCCATGGTCACCGACCGCTACCAGCACGTCGAGCACCACGAGGATGTCGCGGCGCTCGTCGCCCGCGCCGAAGCCGAGGGCCTGCCGATCATCGCGATCGACAACGTGCCCGGCTGCGTGCCGATGGAGACCTTCGACTGGCCCGAACGCTGCATCATGCTCTTCGGGCAGGAGGGGCCCGGCCTCTCGCCCGAGGCCGTCGCCTCGGCCGAGGCCGTCGTCGAGATCACCCAGTACGGGTCGACCCGCTCGATCAACGCCGCATCGGCGGCCGCAGTCGCCATGTACAGCTGGGTGACGCAGCGCTCGCAGCAGCGGCCGCGGTAGCCTTATCCGCTCTTCTCGGTCGCCGAAGCATCGCCCGAGAGCCAGCGCAGCCACCGGGCGCTCGGGTCGCTCTCGAGCACCAGCGCCCGGGCGAGCAGGGTCAGCGGGATCGAGAGGATCGCACCGAGCGGGCCGATGATGAACGTCCAGAACAGCACCGAGAAGAAGCTCAGCGTCAGGCTCAGATTCACGGCGTCGCTCACGAACTTCGGCTGCACCAGCACCTGCAGCACGACGTTCACGACGCAGTAGATCGCGACGACCGCGAGCATCATCGGCCAGCCGCCGACCACGAGCCCGAGCAGCATCGGCGGCACGAGCCCGAGCACGAAGCCGATGTTCGGCACGAAGTTCGTGACGAAGGCGAGGATCGCCCAGACGATCGGCGCCGGAATGCCGAGCCACCACAGCGCGAGGCCGTCGATGACCGCCACGACGAGCCCGAAGGTCGCGTTCACGACGTAATAGCGGCGCACCCCCTGGTTGAACACCTGGAAGCGCGCCATCGCGGGTGCCGCGGCCGGGCCGAACTCGGTGAGCGCGCGCCCGTAGCGGCTGCCGTCGGCCGCCATGAACAGCACGTACGCGAAGATGAAGAACAGCGTCGTGAGCACTCCGAGAGCGCTCGAGCCGAGCGAGGTGACGAGGCCCACGATGCGACCCGGGGTCAGCATCGAGGTCACGGCGTCCGAGACCTGCGAATCGAGGCCCGCCGATGCGAGCAGGCCGACCGCCTGATCGACCGTCGACCGCAGCTCGCCCGCGTAGTCGAATGCGAGGTCCGTAAACTCGGCCCCCGCGTAGGCGAGCATGAGCGCCATCACGAGCAGCACCGCGTACGACACGACGATGACCGCGGTCGTCGCGAGCCAGCGCGGCCAGCCCCACCGGTCGAGCGGGTACCGCACCGGGTGGCAGATGATGACGATGACCGCCGCCACCGCGAGCGGGCCGACGAGCTCGCGCCCGAACGACATTCCGGCGAGCACCACGACCGCCGCGGCGAGCGTGAGCAGCACCTTGAGGCTCGGCGGCATCGCAGAGGGTACGACGGGGGAGTGCGGGGCGGGGCGGCTCATTGCTTCACTGTATCGGAGGGGGTGCCGGTGCTCTAGAAGAGCCGGTCCGACTCCGCCGCCGGAGGCTCCTCGAGCGCGAGCAGGAAGCGCTTGCGCTCGAGCCCGCCCGCATAGCCAGTGAGCGACCCGTCGGCGCCGAGCACGCGATGGCAGGGGATGATGATGCTCACGGGATTGTGCCCGACCGCCTGGCCGACCCGTTGCGCGAGCCCGCGACTGCCGAGCTGATCGGCGATCGCACCATAGGTGGTGGTCGCGCCGTACGGGATGCCGAGCAGGATCTCCCAGACGCGCTGAGACGATTCATCGCCCACGGGGGCGAGCATGAGGTCGAAGTCGCGCCGATCACCCGAGAGGTACTCGCGCAGCTGCCGCGCTGCCTCCGCGAGCAGCGCGTCGTCGGGGTCCGCGCCGAGGTCGTCGCCGATCGCGTCCTCCGCCGGCGGATAGCTGTGCCCCTCGAAGTAGACGCCCGTGAGCGCGCCGCCGTCGGCGACGAGCAGCAGCTCGCCGAGCCGCGTCGAGAACGTGCCGTGACGGATACCGGTCATGCCCGCCAGTCTATGCGTGCTCGTGCTGTCGCGCCCCTTGCGGGGTTCGATTCCCATCGGCCCGAAATGAGTGAGACCCCCGCCGCTGGCGGAGGTCTCACTCATTAATTTCAGAGGGGCCGACGGGAATCGAACCCGCGTTCTCAGCTTGGGAATCGAGCTATAGACGCTAACCATGAGCGCCGAAACACCGCGGTTTCCCGCGTCATTTCAACGATCTCAGGCTATCACGGTATTCCGCGGAGATACACGAAAATACACCAAAATACGCCCCCTAGTTCCACGTAGTTCCACGCCCGAAATGAGATCGGCGCGACATAAGGGCAGCAGGTGGGGCGTAACGTGCGTTGTCAGGTTCAGCCCTACCCGCTGACGTGAGCCTGTGGGGGGCTCAGCCCCTCATAGGCTTGCTCGCTTCCGGTAGCGTCGGTGCTATGAAAGAGGTACTTGCGGCATTGGCGGCGCTCGTTCCCGTCCTCGCTTCGCTATGGGTCGCGGGGGCGGCATTGGTACGGCATCGCAAAGCTTCAGGTCAACTCGCGAAGTTGGTTGAAATTGAGGAACTGTACCGTGCAGATCTTGAGCGATACACAGAGGACCAAAATAGACCGCCCGGCCGTCGAGTTAGATACATGCGGCCAGACGAGCCGCCCCGTAAGCCAAACCGGAACGCCATGGACCCTGAATGGAAAGCACGGGTAAAGAGGCGACAACGACTCGAAGACGCTGGAATCAGCTACCGTGAGTATCAGATAGAGGCAACTGCTCGCGGACTACTCAGTGAGCCACCACTTTCTAGGCCTCAGATCAGAGATCAATGGATACTTATTTTCGCGGCTCTTGGGGGCGTGGTTCTCTTGGCAGCGAGTCTAGTGACGCCAGTGTGATGACTACCGGGCGCCCGGCATCGCGTTCATCGACCTGAGAGCGGGCGCCCTGCGGCAGAGTGAGCAGATCACAGCAACCCGGGGTGTACAGTAATCAACTAGGCGGGTTTAACCCGCAACTTCGTGCTATCCGAAAGCGCCTCGTAGTACTTCCCCTCGGCCGTATTTTTTTATTCCGGGTTTGGGGAGAGAAAGAAAAGAGCGCGGGACTTCTAGCGGCGGGCGTCTCGGAAAAACCGCCCCCGCCGATCGCGATATCGCAAGTGCGGCACCCTCGGTAGTGGCAGGTTGGGAGATCTTCGGTTCATCCCTACCCCGTTAGGCGTAGGGTGCTCGCAACCCGTCACAAGCGTCACGACGGTCAGGCTTCGGCATGATGATGCGGCTAGATCGGTGACGGTTCGAGCGAGTGAACCCGTCACGCAACCCGTCACCGTGACGGGTTGCCCCGCTATCGAACCGTTCGCACGATAGCGGGGCGTGACGCTTGTGACGGGTTGTGACGTGTCACACCTCGGCGCCGTCCCTGCCGGTGTCGGCCTCCGCGTCGGGCAGGGCGTACCGTTCAATCTCCGCTTCGATCTCGGCGCGCAGATAGTAGCGCTGAGAGTTCGAGCGTTTCGGGCGTATGCCGTACACCTTGAGCAGATCGGAAAGACGGCGGGCAGTGAGGTCGCCGTCTTTCCATCGTGAGGCTTCGATACTGCGAAGGTATTCGAGTAGCGCCGACGATGAGAGCCGCTCCCCGCGCAGCATGCGGAGTACCCCGCGCAGATCGGTGAGCAGTTCGATGCCCTCGGTAACCTCAGCCGCAGCACCCGCACCCTCGGCCACGAGGTACGCGGCAGCGGTGCGGGCAGTCTGCGGCCAGTGTCCACCCGCGAAGTCAGCCACCGTTAGCAGCGGTTCCCACACGTCGGCGGGGCGATCCTCAAGGTTCGTGTCAGGCACGTACTCATGCGCGCGAGCACGCACACCCTCTGCCCACACCCCGGCCCGCTCGCGGAGCGCATGCAGCGCCCCGGCTTGCCGGAGCCGATACCGTTCGACAGAGTCGCCCGGGCGGCGACGGCGAAGCCGGATCACCACGGCACGATCCACGATCGTTTCCGGGAGCGTACCGATAGCAGCGAGCACAGCGGGCGCGAACGTCGAATAACGCTCGCGCTTCTTGGTCACCCAGTTCGCACGAGTGAACGGCGTGCCCGACTGAAACCCGCAGTTCAAGAACCCGCGCAACTCTTCGTTCTGTTCCGCTTTCACCTTGGTACCAAACACGGTGTCAGCCTCATCGAGAATGATCGTCGGCGGGTGCTCTTCATCCTCCATCACGGCCAGGAACAATGATGCAACGGTAGTGTTCGCGGCAACCTCGGGCGTGCTCACCAGCTCGCGGAGAATGTCGAGCGTGCGCGTCTTACCGCTCTGCTTCTCGGCACTTGTGACCACGAGCCGGGGCGCGTATCGAAATGCCCCAGAGAGGTGCGTATACAGCGCATAGAGCGCGAGCGCCACGTAATGATGCTCGGTCTGCTGCACGGTGTACCGCTTGAACTCGGCCCGCATCTCATCGAGCAGCACCGCCCCCGCTGCGGCAGCATCCGCAGCGGGAGGCAGCGCGCTCGGCACCCCGGTCACGAACTACCCCGCATCATGCGGTGCGCCGAGAGCACGGTGCCCCGTGCCTCATGCTCCGACAGCCCGGCATGCACCGCTGCACGTTCGAGCATGTCGAACGTGTCGGGCGGGTATCCCTCGCGGTGCGCGGTGCACGCGGCCCAGTAGAGGCGCGCGTTACGCTGCCCCTCCGCAGCAGCGGCGACATGCTCGGCCAGGTGCCCGGCTCGACGCCGCAACCGCGCCTCAGCGTCGCCGCCCTCGCCTCGCGCCGTCGCAAACCGGGCGGGGGTCGGCTTCGGCTCGGGCAGGCGCACGAGAGTGAGCAACGGGGTAGGGAGCGCTGCCGGGGGTGACATGCTCGCCCAGACATACGGGTGGCCCGTCTCGGGGTGAATCGACGGCGGCAGCACGCAGTATCCCGTCTCGGTTTTCACGTCGATCCCTGCGGGCAGACCTCGGGCGGTGAGCCGTCCTCCCGGGTGCCGGAAATAGAGGTGTCGCCCGCCGTCGCCTCGGCCAGATAACGCGGTCAGCGTATCCGGCAGCGGCCCGCCGTTCGCCTGTTCGAGCAGTGCGAGGGTGCCCCCGTTGCGCGGGTCAAGGTCGAGCACCACGAGGTGCCCGGGCACCCGGGCACCGATATTCCAACTGGCGCCGCCAGCCCACCAACGCGCCACATGTGCCGGGTCGGCGGTCGCGTCTTTCACGCCGTGAGCAGTGCGAGGGATCTTCCCGTTCAAGGGGAGTATCCGCCACCCTTGTTGTGCCAGGGCGAGAGCATCATCAATCGTCGGCATCACGGTCACCTCCCCTTGCGTCGGTAGGCCGCTTGCGCATCGGTGACGATCCACCAAGGGGCGAGCAGATTACGGGCAGCAAGCTCGCCGATCACAGCGCGGATATCGTCATGCCGCAGCGGCACGAGATAGGACAGTTCGAAACCACGGCGGGCGCGACGGTACGTTTCTACGGACGCCGGATATGTCGAATCGGTTTTGTCGGCAGTAGTCGCCCAGATCACGAAGTTCAGCACGTCAGAGCGTCGCTTGAATGGCTCACGTCCATCAGCATCTTCTACTCGGCGGCGCCAGTCGTTCGGGGTCGCGGGCGGCACGGGCACGAACCGTACGCCGCTCGGTTTCTTGCGGGCGCTCATCGGGTCACCTCCGCAGCAATGCCGGTGTGCGGAGAGCCGAGCGGAGGGCGCCCCCACCACGGCGGCGCGAGCTTGCGGCGGCGGAGATACTGCACCGCTTCTTTCACTTCGCCACGAGTCGGCGCGGGCATCGACGGCCAGAGCGCCCGGCATGCCCGCCGAAACTCGGCCAGCCCGTCGCGACTCGTCGGGTGCGCCCCGATGAGGTGCGGCGCACTTCCCGCGCACCGCGCGAGTAGCAGCGGGATTGTGCGCAGCGGCTCACGCGAGTTCGCCGCCTCAAGAGCGCTCAGGTAGGCGTCAGCCTCGGCGGCACTCGTGAGTGTCGGCCCGCGGAACACGGGAGCGGGCCGGGGTGCGGGCGCGCCGGTGATTGTTTCGCGAGCGGGGCCGTTGTAGTCATTGAGGCGCATTATCGTGCCACCTCCGATACGGCAGCGAGCGCCACCGGCGGGGCCACCCATGACGGGATGATGCCGCGGTCGGCAAGCTCTTTCAGTGCAGCGCGTAGACGTTCGCGAGTGAGCGCGGGCGCGCCCGTATCCTCGGCGCTCACGTCGAAATAGGCGCGAGCGCGCACCGTCAGCGGGTTATGCATCACCGTCTGCGGAGTATGCGCGAACGTGTCGGCCACGAGCGCCGCATCATGCCCGAGCGGGCCAGTGGCGTAGATCGTACGCCGTACGTTCGCGGCGTAGTCGGCGCGCTCGCGCTCGGCAGGGGTCGGAGCGATCATCGGGCCACCCCCTCGCGTGCGGGCAGCGTGCACGCATCGAGATACGCGGCGAGGTCATCGGACCAGACGCGCAGGGTACGCCCGAGCCGCACGAGCGGTACGCGCCGCTCATCGAACATTTGCCGCACGCTTCGAGGTGAAAGCCCGGTGAGTTCAGCGGCCTCGCGCACGTCGAGTAGCCGACGGGCGCCGAGATCGGTAGTAGTGGATGAGATGGGAGCCATTGCGGCAACCTTTCAAGAGGTTGCACGCCGCGCCCCGCCAGGGCGGCAGGGTGAGCAGAGGGTACCCCGGTGCTGAGCGGGGCCGCTGAAAGATGACGGTTCAGCGGGGCCGGGTGCGACTAATCACAGCGAGGTGCAACCGGGCACGCGCAGCGTGCCGGGAACCATGCCCGTGTGCGTGTCTCGTTCGAGAGTTAGACGCACACGGTACGCGACGGCGCACCCGGGGCGAGCATCAGCGTACGGGCCGCAGTAAGCGGCGAACCGGAGAGCGCTTCGGGCGGCGGCGGCAGGTAATCACGCAACCTCAGCGCCCCGGCAGCGCGGGAAAGTTCGAGCATCGCGCGCACGAGATAGACCGCAAGAATGAGTGCACGGCGAAGGCCGGGCACCCCGAGCGGGCCAGGCAGGTGCGGGGTGTCTCGGCGTACGGCGAGCGCCAGCAAAATGAGATCCTGAAAACTGAGTGCCGCACGTTCGCGGGAGTCTCGCGCCGCCCGGGCGAGCGCTTTGCGATGATCGTACAGCGCGGCCCGTGCGGTCGCTTCGGCGGCTCGCGCCGCGTGCGCCGCTTCGAGCGCGGCACGGTGTGACTCTGCTGAACGTTCTACCGTGTGCGCTTCATACGCGAGCAGTGCGGCCCGCCGTGCGCGGCGCGCAGCAAGGCGGAGCCGGGCGGGCCGGGCCGCGTCGATCTCCGATAGCGCGGTGCCTCGCGAAGCCCCGGAGCGGGTGCGCGGCGATCGAGCGGCGGGAACAATCGCAGCACCATGAGACGCGGGGGCGTGCACGGTTACCGGTGTACGTTCATGCATGCCAGCGCCCCTTTCAGTGTCTCGGTGTTGGTGGTGTTCGCAGTCTATCCACATGGAATTACAACTGTGCCATTCAGACCAGGCAGTTGCGGCAGGTCAACCCGTCACGGTGACGGATGTTGTGACGGGTGCTCAGGTGCAATCCGTCACCCGTGCGGCCCCGAGATCTCGGGGAGCGTTGGGGTCGCGTGACGCTTGTGACGGGTTGCGGGCACCCTACGCCGCCCGACGCCGATCCGCGAGTGAAACCGGCGGGGCCGGTGTCGGCGTGTCGGGCGGTGTCGGCGGCTCTGCCGGGGGCGCGTAGAGGGCATCGAGCCGGTGAGCAAGTACGGCGTCGGAGCCGTCGGCGGCATGCGCATAGATCGCTGCCGCGCGATTGGTCGAGTGCCCGAGCCGATTCTGCACCTCGCGCATGCTCGCACCCGCCGAATAGGCGAGCGTCGCGCCCGTATGCCGGAGGTCATGAAATCGCAGATCCGGGCGACCCGCCGCCGCGCGCGCTGCACGGTAATAGCGTGAGAGCCGTGCAGAGGTGAGCGGTTCGCCATTTTCGAGCGAGAACACGAGAGCACTTTGCGCGGCGGGAACATACGCGGAGAGGTGCGCGCGCACCTCTTCGAGCACGAATTGCGGGAGGTACACGGTGCGCCGGGAGCTATGCGTTTTCGGCTTCCCGAATCTGACGGGTTCACCGTGCACCACGATCAGGGCGCGCTCAACCCGCACCGTTCCCGCGTCCAGGTCAATATGCCGCCGCGCGAGCGCGAACACTTCCCCGAACCGGAGGCCAGACCACGCGGCCAGAGTCACCGCAGCGGCGAGTCGGGGCGGCATATGCTCCGCAATGGTTGCTACCTCGGCGGGGGTCGCGGTCGGGCGCTCGGGGTGGTGATTGGTGCCCGCCCCGGGGATCTTGCACGGGTTCGACGTAATCAGTTCGTCATGCACCGCCGCATTCATCACGTTGCGCAGCACCCGATACGCATTCACCGCCGTCACCCGGCCCGGGTCGGTGCTCACGTCTTCGATCGCCTCACGAGCCGGGGCGGGCAGCGGAGATCCCGCCGCCTTCCACGCGGCGAGTGCCGCGGGCGGTATCCGGCCCGTCAGCTTCACCGCGTAGCCGTTTTCGAGCGCCCAGGTGCGGGCCGGATGCTGCCGCAGTTGCGCGCGCTCATGGCGCGCCTTGATCCGCTCGCGCGCTTCAATAAGCACCACAGACCACCATGCGCGCACGACGGCGGGCGTGATCTCGGCCAGGGTGAGCCGTCCGAGTTCCACACCTCGCGGCCCGCCGATGCGGGGCAGAATGTAGCCGTCGAGCATCGCCTGATATGCCGCAACCGTGCGGGCCGCGAGATCCGAGCGTGAGGCCAGCCAATCCGTCGCGAAGTCGGTGAGCTTCACCTTCCCGAGATTGGGGTCATGCCAGATGCCGCGCGCACGGTCGGCACGCTCGGAGGCGAGCCAATCGAGCGCATCCTGTTTCGTTGCGAAGGTGCGCGGGGCGGGAAAGGTTGCGCCGTCACGTTTGTAACGTGCGCGCCACCGTCCCGACGGCAGTTGTTCGGTGCTGCCCAGTGCGTCGCGGTGAGTCTTGGGGCGCCGCTTGCTCGCGGTCTTTCGGGTGCTCACTGGATGCCCCCGTGCTCGGCGAGCATGCGCGCACGATCGCGCAGTGTTGCCGCGTGCTGTTCGAACTCATCGGCCAGAGCGGCGAGATCTTGCACCGTGCAGAACGTCGCTTCGCCGGACTCGGCCGAGAGCGTGTAGAACGGTGCAGCAGTGCCCACTTTGAGCAGCATGCCGAGCAGCATGCCGTCAGGGGCGAGCGCATCATCAGTGGCCGCGTGCTCCCACTCATCAGGGTTGAACGATGCATGCGTGGTGCGGTCGCCCGTGCACCACGAGAGCGGGCAGTCTGCTTGCTCGGGGAGTTCCAGCAAGGTCAGGCAGCGGGTGAGCAGTTCCCCGGGTGCGAGTGCGAGCCGGGCGGTGCCGTCTTCCGGGAGTTCGAATAGCTCGGGAATTAGCGGCAGCACGTCGGGTGCCGTGACGAATACCCCCGCGTTCTCCAGAGTGTATTTGAGGTAGTCGGCGGCTTCGGCGGGCGACTGGAATACACTCATCGCGCACCCCCTCGGGCGAGCGTAGAGAGCGCTGCATCGAGCGCATACCGTGCACGGCGAGCCTCGCACCGTGCATCGGTGAGCTTGTCGCGGCCCGCTTCGATGCCCGCGAGGTATGCGGCATGCTCAATACCTTCGCGGCGGGCCGCTCGCTCCAGTGTGCTCGCCAGCGCAAACAGCGCTTCGAGCGCGTCAGGAGCGGCGGGCGTCGGGGTGGTATCGGCAGTGCCGGGCAGCTCGCGCGGCGGGTGAATCGGTGAGGGAACCATTTTGATCCTTTCGTGTGCTCACGCGGTGTTAGTTCCACGTAGTTCCACGGAAAGGTCTGAACTCGTTCCCGATACTGCGATTCAGTTGTGTGAAAAACAGCCTGTGACCAGGTGTTTACTTACAGAGGGGCCGACGGGAATCGAACCCGCGTTCTCAGCTTGGGAAGCTGATGTCTTACCATTAGACGACGGCCCCGGAAGAGGCGATCCTCGACCCGATAACCCTAGCAGAAACCGGGTGGCCGCCCGTTCACGGACGGTCGCGAAGAACCGGCTATTCGGCAGGGGCCTCCTCGGCCGGTGCGCCCTGGCAGACCGCTCCGGCGGTGAGGTTCGCCGCCTGGTCATCGGCCGACCACGAGAGCTCGGGGCCCGAACCCGCGGCCGTCGAGATCGCTGCGAGCTCGAATGCGAGCGAGCGGGCGAAGCTCGCCCCCGCCGACGAATTGTTGAGCGCGACGACCACGGTGTAGCCCGAAGCCGGGTCGTGGTAGGCGGCCGAAATGGTGCCTGTGATGGCTCCGGCACGACCGTAGAGCGGGCCGACCTTCTCCATGCCGAACGACCAGTGCACCCCGTTGTCCTCGGGCTCGTTCGTCGGGTTGCCCTCGCCGTCGCGCTCGGGGTTCACGGTCGGCTGATCGTCGTTCACGAGCTTCTTATCGCCGAAGTCGCCGGCGAGGTAGTGCTCGTAGAAGCTCTTGAGATCGGTGACGGTGGTCACCGTCGCGCCCGCGCCGGCGAGCATGTTCGCCGAGACGTCGGTGAGCTCGGTGACGCCGGCGTCGCACACGGGGGCGCCGGCGGCCGACGGGTAGGTCAGCTCCTGCAGCGCGTCGCCGTTGACCTCGGTCGCGCTGTACGCCGGGTAGTAGCTCGACGGCATGCCCGCCTGGCTGAAGACGCGCTCCGAGAGCAGGCTCGGCAGGCTCTGCGCCGCCTCGACGCTGAGCGCACGGCCGAGCAGCACCGTGTTGGTGTCGGACTGCAGGAAGTCGGTGCCCGGCTTCGACTTCGGCGAGTGCGCGAGGCCCTCGGCGATGAGCTCCTGCTCGGGCCAGGGGCGCGTCGGGTTGTTCACGAAGATGTCGGCGTAGCTCGACTTGTAGTCGGCGAGGCCCGAGCGCATCTCGCAGAGTTGCGCATAGGTGATGTCGCCGATGCCGCTCTGGCGGGGCAGGTGCTTCGTCACCGGATCGTCGAGCTTCACGTCGCCGCGCTCGACTGCATCGAGCAGCAGCGCGCAGACGACGGGCTGCGTGGACTGCGCGCCGCGGAAGCGCGTCTTGCCGTCGATGCCGTCGCCGAAGCCGCGCACGTACTCGCCGTCCTCGCTCCACACGCCGACGACGGCCTCGGTGGATCCGCTCAGCTGCATCGCCGATTCGACCGCCGCATCGATGTTCGCGGAGAGGTCGCCGCTGACGGTGTTCGCGTCGCCCGAGACGGCGAGCGACTGGCCGCCGCTGCAGGCCGTAAGTGCGAGCGCCGCGACGGCGATGGCGCCGATGGCGGCGATTCGAACGTGATGTGCGAGCTTCGGAATCACTGAACCGCCAATCTTCGGGAACAAACGTGCTGAATTCTACGCACAGAACATGGTGATTCTACTGGGTGGGCCTGGAAGTGGTGCCGAGCTTAGGGCTCCCTTACTAGGATGAGTAGCGTGATGAGCTTTGCTGCAGATGTCGTTGCCGGCGTGACCGGGCACATGAACGGTGACCACCCCGAAGACAATCTCCTGATCGCACGTGCTTTCGGTTATCCCGAAGCTACGGCGAGCGAGATGGTCGGGGTGACCGATGAAGCCGGCATCTGGCGCGTGCAGGGTCCCGCGGGCGAGCGCGAGGTCACTGCCGCATGGCCGGGAGGCTCGATCTCCGAGCGTCCCGAGATCCGTCGCGAGGTCGTCGCGCTCTACCAGGAGGCCTGCGGCCGACTGGGCGTCGCTCCGCGCGAGGAGCACGGTGCAGCACCGGCGGCGCACCCCCACGGCGCGCAGGGCGGCCACCACCACGGTGGGGCCGACGAGGCGGAACCGGCGCACGACGGCGTCAAGCCGTTCTCGCTCGTGCTGCGCGAGGGCTCGTGGTCCGATCACTCGGACAGCGAGGGAGCGACCTTCATGGAAGACATCATGCGGGGCAAGGGATCGCTGCAGGACTACATCGACCTCGTCGCGCAGCACTACTTCATGTACGCGGCGCTTGAAGAGGCTGCCGAGAAACTCGCCGCCGATCCGGCGTTCGCCGGTTTCCACAACGAGGCGCTCGTGCGCCTGCCGGCGCTCGAGGCCGACCTCGCCCACCTCATCGGCGAGGACTGGCGCGAGCGCATCTCGCCCGTGCCCGCGACCGAGGCCTACGCGGCACGCATGCGCGAGGTCGGCGAAGAGGGATGGGTCGCGGGGCTCGTCGCGCACCACTACACCCGCTACCTCGGCGATCTCTCGGGCGGCCAGATGATCGCCAAGCGCGTCTCGCGCCAGCACGCGCTCGAACGCGCGGGCATCGAGTTCTACGACTTCTCGGGTCTCGGCTCGCTCACCGATTTCAAGAACGGCTACCGGGGGCAGCTCGATCGTCTCGGCGAGCAGCTGAGCGCCGAGGAGCAGGCGCGGATGCTCGACGAGGTGCGCGTCGCCTACGGCTTCAACACGGCGGTCTTCATCGACCTCGGCAAGGCGAAGGCGGCGGGCGCGAACGCGTAGCGCCCGGCGGGCGCGACCGGTGCCCGCGCGCTACGCCGGCGTCGTCGCGCTGCGCTCCCGGATGAAGCGCACGACATTGGGGTCGACGATGACGTCGCGCGGCTGCAGCGGCCGCTTCAGGTAGAGGCCTTCGAGGGATCGCACCCGGCTCAGCGCGACATACGTCTGCCCCGCCGAGAACGCCCGCGGTCCGAGGTCGATCGCGGCCGCATCGTAGGTGTGGCCCTGCGACTTGTGGATGGTGACCGCCCAGGCGAGCCGGAGCGGGAACTGCTCGAACTCGGCCACGACCTCCTTCTCGAGCTTCTTCGTCTCGGGGTCGTAGCGGTAGCGGAAGCGCTCCCACGTCGTGGGTTCGACCTCGAACTCCTCGGCGTCGGGCCCGATGCCGACCTCGACCCACACGGTGCCCGAGATGCGCGAGACGGTGCCGATGGTGCCGTTCACCCAGCGCCCGTCGGGGTCGTTGCGCAGGAACATGACCTGCGCGCCCGGCTTCAGCTCGAGCACCTCGTCGGCGGGGTAGGTGTTCTCGCGGAACTCGCCGTTGATCTCGGCGACGGCCCTGAGCGAGGCGCCGCCGATCTCGGCGAGGCGTTCGGAGTTGATGCGGTTGACGGTCGCGTTCGTCGTAGCGAGGGTGATGACGTCGCGGGGAGCGGGGCGTGCGCCGGCGCCGTTGAGGTCGGCCGCCTGATCCTCGGTGACGACCCCGAAGCGCACGGCTCCGAGGATCTGCTTGAACCGGTCGTCGCTCTGCCGATGCACCTCGACCAGCTCGATGACCGACATCGGCACGCTCTGCCAGACCTTCGCGTCGAAGAACCAGAGGGAGCGGTAAGTGTCGGCGAAGTAGGCGCGCTCCTCGGGGTCGCGCGGAGGCACCGGCGGCAGCTGGAAGGGATCGCCGAACATGATGATCTGCGCACCGCCGAACGGGTCGTGCTTCTTGCCGCGGGCCTGGCGCATGGACCGATCGATCGCGTCCATGAGGTCGGCCGACACCATCGAGATCTCGTCGATGACGAGCGTGTCGATCGAGGCGAGCATCTTCTTCAGCTCGGCCGGCTGGTCGAGGTCGTGGTCGGCGATGATGCCGGTGGGCAGGCGCAGCAGCGAGTGGATGGTCTGGCCGCCGACGTTGAGGGCGGCCACGCCGGTCGGGGCGCACACGGCGATGATCTTGGAGGTGTTCCAGGCGAGGTGGTTCAGAATGGTCGACTTGCCGGTGCCCGCGCGGCCCGTGACGAAGAGGTGCTCGCGGGTGTGCTCGATGCGCTCGTAGACGGCGAGCTGTTCGGCGGAGAGTTCTGGGCGTGCCACCAGCCCAGGCTACCGCGAGCTCGGGCGCCCGTTCGGCGACGCAGCGAGCGCGGGGCGATCCCTGGAGACGGGACCGGCTGCTTAGACCCCGGCGGCGCGCCTCGCGGCCTCGGCCTCCTTGTACTTCCTGCTCGGCAGCAGCAGGAAGAGCAGCAGACCGATGACGAGCACGAGCGCGATGCCGAGGATGCCGTAGTGGGTGGCGCCGAACCAGCCGATGAAGAGCGCCCAGGCGAGCGGCGACAGGAAGCTCATCACGCGCCCGGTGGTGGCGTAGAGGCCGAAGATCTGCCCTTGCATGCCGGGCGGTGTGACGCGGGTGAGCAGGGATCGGCTCGCCGCCTGCGCGGGGCCGACTGCGGCGGAGAGCACGATGCCGCCGATCCAGAAGATGATCTTGCCCTCTTCGCGGAAGAGGAAGACGAAGAGCGCGCTCAGGATGAGGATGACGAGGGAGGAGATGATGACGGCGCGGGCGCCGTAGCGGTCGTCGAGCCGGCCCGCGAAGATCGTCGCGACGCCGGCGACGAGATTGAGGGCGATGCCGAAGATCATGACCTCGTTCGAGGTGAAGCCGAAGGAGACGGCGGCGAGGATGGCGCCGAAGGCGAAGATGCCGGCGAGGCCGTCGCGGTAGATGGCGCTCGAGATGAGGAACCAGAAGGTGCCGCGGTGCGTGCGGAACAGCTCGACGACGTCTTTCACGAGCACGACGTAGCCCCGGAAGAACCCGACCTGCGGCCGCTCGTCGCGCGCCGGCGACTCGGGCACGTTGAAGAAGAACGGCAGCGCGAACGCGATCGTCCACACCGCGGCCCCGGCGCCGATGATGCGATAGGCGAGTCCGTTCGAGACGTCGAGCCCGAACCAGTCGAGCTGCGTCACCACGACCACGATGACCAGGGCGAAGATGCCGCCGAGGTAGCCGAGGCCCCACCCGAGGCCGCTGATACGGCCGACGGTCTTCTCGGTCGAGACCTCGACGAGCATGGCGTTGTAGTTCACGCCGGCGATCTCGCTGATGACCGAGCCGACCGCGACGATCGCGGCGCCGAACCAGAAGTAGACGGGGTCGGCCTGCACGAAGAACAGCAGGAACTGCACGAGGGCGAGCACCGCGGTCGCGCCGACGACCCAGCGCTTCTTGTTGCCGCGGGCGTCGGCGCGCTGGCCGAGTACGGGAGCGAGCAGCAGTACGAGCATGCCGGCGGCGAAGGTGACCCAGCCGTAGTCGGCCGACAGCTTCGCGAGCCCGCCGCAGTAGGCGGTGGCGGCGTCGGCGGTGCGCGAGCACAGCAGCTCGCCGTTCGCGTTCTCGGCGGCGACCTCGGGGGCGAGGAAGGAGTCGGAGACGAGGTACAGCGATACCCACACGAAGGTGAGGATGACGGTGTTGAAAGGCTGCGTCGCCCAATCCCAGAACGCCCACGAGACCACCTGCTTGCGGGTGGCGGGCGTCGCCGGTGCATGCGGCGCGTTCGGGGTTTCGGCGTTCGGGCGGGTGTCGCTCATGGGGTCAGCGTAGCCGAGGCGGGTGTCGTGCGGGTGTCGGTGCGACGCCCGGGGGCGGCTACGCGTGCAGATGGCCCTCGGAGGCGCCCGGGCCCGCGCCGTGGCTCTCGGGCTCGAGCTGCAG
The DNA here is from genome assembly GCF_051043335.1 of Leucobacter sp. gxy201. NCBI lineage: Bacteria > Bacillati > Actinomycetota > Actinomycetes > Micrococcales > Microbacteriaceae > Leucobacter > Leucobacter sp. gxy201. Next base: position 306,850 of record NZ_JAMXWS010000002.1, on the reverse strand, counting down.
CGTCACGTGGGAGGTGTCGAAGTGCTCGTCGAGGCAGGTGCGCAGCTCGTCGAGCACGGCGTGGTAGCCGCGCTCGTTCCACGCGGCGTCGGCGACGGTGACGTGGGCCGAGAACGCGGGCACGCCGGAGGTGATGGTCCAGGCGTGGATGTCGTGCACCTCGACCACGCCGGGCACCGCCAGCATGTGGCTCCGCGCGAGGTCGACGTCGACGTTCTTCGGAGAGGCCTCGAGCAGCACGTTCACGACGTCGCGCAGCAGGCTGATGGCGCGCGGGAAGATGAGCACCGCGATGAGGAGCGACGCGACCTGATCGACCCAGTTCCAGCCGGTGAAGAGGATGATGACGCCCGCGATGATGACGGCGACCGAGCCGAGCAGATCGCCGAGCACCTCGAGGTAGGCGCCGCGCACGTTGAGGCTCTCCTTCTGGCCCGACTGCAGGATGAGCAGGGAGACCAGATTCGCGAGCGCGCCGATGACGGCGGCGACGAGCATGGGCCCCGAATGCACTTCGACCTCGGCGCCGAAGCGGCCGATGGCCTGCACGAAGATGACGACCGCGATGACGCCGAGCACGATGCCGTTCGCGAGCGCGGCGAGCACTTCGACGCGCAGGTAGCCGTAGGTGCGCTTCGAGGTCGCGGGCAGTGCCGCGATGAGGCTCGCGATGAGGGCGATCGCGACGCCGGTCGCATCGGTGAGCATGTGGCCGGCATCGGCGAGCAGCGACAGCGAGTTCGAGATGATCGCGCCGACGACCTGCACCGAGACGACCGAGAGCGTGATCACGAGCACCGCGATGAGGCGCTTCCGGTGCTTGCCGGTCGCGGTGGTCGCGCCCTGCAGGCCGTGGTCGTGCGAGTGCCCGTGGCCACCGCCCTCCGCGCCCGCCGTGCCGCCCGGGCGGGGCGGGTGCGAGTCGCTGAAACGGGCCTCGCACTCGTCGCCCATACCGTTCGAACCGTTCATGCCGCCGACCATATCAATCCTCTCCGTGCGGGCTGTCGCTGCGCGCGCCCATCACGCCGCCGTGCTCCGGAAGCCGCGCAGCCGCAGCGAGTTGCCGACGACGAAGACGCTCGAGAACGCCATCGCGGCCCCCGCGATCATCGGGTTCAGCAGCCCGAGGGCTGCGAGCGGGATGGCCGCCACGTTGTACGCGAACGCCCAGAACAGGTTGCCCTTGATCGTGCCGAGCGTGCGGCGCGAGAGCCGGATCGCATCGGCCGCGCTGCGCAGGTCGCCGCGCACGAGCGTCAGGTCGGCGGCCTCGATGGCCGCGTCGGTGCCGGTGCCCATGGCGAGCCCGAGGTCGGCCTGCGCGAGCGCCGGCGCATCGTTCACGCCGTCGCCGACCATCGCGACGACGTGGCCCTCGGCCTGCAGTCGCTGGATCGCCTCGACCTTGTCGCCGGGCAGCACTTCGGCCTCGACGCGCGCGATGCCGACCTCGCGGGCGACCTGCTCCGCGACGGATCGGTTGTCGCCGGTGAGCAGCACGGACTCGAGGCCGAGCGCCGCGAACTGCGCGATCGCCTCGGCGCTCGTCGGTTTCACGGTGTCGGCGACCGCCACGACGCCGCGCGCTTCGCCGCCCCACGCGACGAGCGCGACGGTCTTGGCCTCGCTTTCGAAGCGGGCGTGCTCGCTCCGCAGCTCGGCGGGGATCGGCACCGACCAGGCTTCGAGCAGCGCGGGGCGCCCGACGAGCGCGACGTGATCGGCCGCGGAGCCGCCGTCGCCGACGGCGACGAGCCCGGAGACGCCGCGGCCGGCGGTGTTCGCGAAGTTCGACACCGTCGGCAGTTCTGCGGCCGCGATACCGAGCTCGGCGAGCGCGCCGCGGGCGATGGCCTGCGCGATCGGGTGCTCCGAGGCGTGCTCGAGCGCCGCGACGGTGCGCAGGAACTCGGCGCGGTCGACGCCCGAAGCGGGTACGGCGTCGGTGAGCGTCATGCGACCGCTCGTCACGGTGCCCGTCTTGTCGAGCACGATGGTGTCGACCCGGCGGGTCGATTCGAGCACTTCGGGCCCCTTGATGAGCACGCCGAGCTGGGCGCCGCGGCCGGTGCCCACGAGCAGCGCGGTCGGGGTCGCGAGACCGAGTGCGCACGGGCACGCGATGATGAGCACGGCGACCGTGGCGGTGAAGGCGTCGGCGGCCGAGTAGCCGAGCGCGAGCCAGACGACGAGGGTGACGACGGCGATGCCGATGACGATGGGCACGAAGACGCCCGAGATGCGGTCGGCGAGGCGCTGCACGTCGGCCTTGCCCGACTGCGCGTCCTCGACCATCTGCGCCATCTGCGCGAGCTGGGTGTCGGCGCCGACGCGGGTCGCGCGCACGATGAGGCGGCCGCTCGTCGAGACGGTGCCGCCCGCGACGGCGTCGCCCGGGCCGGCTTCGACGGGCACCGATTCGCCGGTGAGCATGGAGGCGTCGACGGCGCTGTGGCCGTTCTCGATGACGCCGTCGGTCGCGATCTTCTCGCCGGGGCGCACGACGAACTCGTCGCCGACTCGCAGGTCGTCGACGGGAACGGTCTGCTCATGGCCGTCCCGCAGCACGACGACCTCTTTCGCGCCGAGCTCGAGCAGGGCCCGCAGGGCGGCCCCCGCCTGGCGCTTCGACTTCTTCTCGAAGTAGCGGCCCGCCAGCACGAACATGGTGACGCCCGCGGCGGCCTCGAGGTAGATGTTGCCCGCGCCGTCGCTGTGCTGCAGCGTGAAGTCGAAGCCGTGGGTCATGCCGGGCATGCCGGCGGTGCCGAGGAAGAGCGCGTACAGCGACCACAGGAAGGCGGCACCGGTGCCCACCGAGATGAGGGTGTCCATGGTGACGGCGCCGTGGCGGATGTTCACCCAGGCGGCCCGGTGGAACGGCCAGCCGGCCCACACCACGACGGGTGCGGCGAGCGCGAGCGACGCCCACTGCCAGTACTCGAACTGCAGGGCAGGGATCATGGCCAGTGCGATGACCGGCGCCGACAGCCAGATCGAGCCGATGAGGCGCTGCCGCAGGGAGGTGAGCTCCGGGTCGGCGGCAGCACCGCCGGGGGTGCTCGGCGATCCCTGGCGAGCATCATCGGCTGCGGGGGCGGGCGGCTCGGGGAGCTTCGCGGTGTACCCGGTCTGTTCGACGACCTCGATGAGGCGGGCCGGGTCGAGGTCGACAGGGATCTCGACGCGCGCCTTCTCGGTCGCGTAGTTGACCGAGGCGGTGACGCCGTCGAGCCGGCCGAGCTTCTTCTCGATGCGGTTCGCGCACGAGGCGCAGGTCATGCCGCCGATGTCGAGGTCGAGGCGGGTGGTGGCGGTCATCTGCGCGTCGCCTCGTAGCCGGCCTCGTCGACCGCGGCGATGACGGCGGCATCGTCGACGGCGCCGTCGCTCGTGACCGCGAGCCGGCCGGTGGCGGAGCTGACCTCGATGCCGGTGACCCCGGCGACCTGCTCGACCTCCTGGCGGATCGCGTTCTCGCAGTGGCCGCAGCTCATCCCGGTGACGGCGTATTCGGTGGTGGTCATGATGCTCCCTCTGATCGATTCTCCGAAACACTATACCCCCATGGGGTATCTGATCGGAGGAACGCTCGCTCCTTCGAGAGTATTCCGCCGAATCGGAAGTCGCTCGGGAATCTCCGGGCTCAGAGGGTGCCGCTGAGGCGGTCGTGGAAGTCGGTCGACCGTTCGTCGAGGCCCGTGAAGCGCACCTCAGTGCCGTGGTCGGCGTACTTCTGCCGCACGCCGTCGAGCGCCGCGACGGTCGAGGCGTCCCAGATCTGAGCCGCCGAGAGGTCGACGGTGACGGGGCCCGCGTCTTCGGCGTACGAGAACTGCTCGACGAGGTCGTTGCTGCTGCCGAAGAAGAGCGGGCCCCGCACGACGTAGCCGATGCCTCCGTCGCTCTCGACCCGACGGGACACGGCGACCACGTGCGCGACCCGGCGGGCGAACAGCACGATCGCGAGCACCACCCCGGCGCCCACACCGATCGCGAGGTTGCCCGTGGCGACGACGATCGCGACGGTGGCGACCATCACCAGCGTCTCCGAGAGCGGCATGCGCCGCAGCGTCGATGGGCTCACGCTGCGCCAGTTCACGGTCGACACGGCGACCACCATCATCACTGCGGCGAGGGCGACCATCGGGATGCGCTCCATGACGTCGCTGAGCACCGTCACGAGGGCGAGCAGGAAGACGCCGACGACGAACGTCGAGATGCGCGTGCGCGCCTGCCCGAGCTTCACGTTCACCACCGTCTGGCCGATCATCGCGCAGCCGGCGATGCCGCCCCAGAACCCGGCGAGGATGTTCGCGACGCCGAGCGCCCACGACTCGCGGTTCTTCTGCGACTTCGTGTCGGTGAGGTCGTCGACGAGCTTCGCGGTGAGCAGCGTCTCCATGAGCCCGACGAAGGCGATGCTGAGCGCCGTCGGCCAGATGATCGCGAGCGTGTCGAGACTCAGCGGCACCTCGAGCTCCGTGAACCCGGGCAGGCCGCCGCCCACGGCTCCCTGGTCGCCGACCGTGGGCACCGACAGGCGCGCGATCAGCGCGATCGCAGTCACCACGACGATCGCGACGAGCGGCGCCGGCACGGCGGTGGTGAGACGCGGCAGCCCGATCGTGATGAGCAGGGTGAGTGCGAAGAGCGGGTAGACGAGCCACGGGACGCCGATCACGTGCGGCACCTGCGCGGCGAAGATGAGGATGCCGAGCGCGTTGACGAAGCCGAGCATGACCGAGCGGGGGATGAAGCGCATGAGGCGGGCGAGGCCCAGCACGCCGAAGAGGATCTGCACGATACCGGCGAGGATCACCGTCGGGAGGAGGTATTCGACCCCGTGCTCGTGCACGAGCGGGGCGACGACGAGGGCGACGGCGCCGGCCGCCGCCGTGATCATGGCCGGGCGGCCGCCGAGGATCGTCATCGAGACCGCGAGCACGACCGACGCGATCAGGCTGACCTTCGGGTCGACGCCCGCGATCACGGAGAACGAGATCACCTCGGGGATGAGCGCGAGCGTCGTGACGATGCCCGCGAGCACCTCGGTCGTGAAGAGGCGCGGGTTGCGCAGGGCCTGGGCGGTGGTCTGGGCTGCAGTCACCGCTCCACCCTATGCGACGGCCCGACCCAGTACGCTCGAGGTATGAACGCACAGCCCGGGCCCGCCCGGCCGCCCATCGGCTTCGTCATGCTGCACACGTCACCGCTCGACGTGCCCGGCACGAAGGATGCGGGCGGCATGAACGTCGTCGTGCGCGCGCAGGCCGAAGCCATCGCCGCGCAGGGGCGCGAGGTGCGCATCTTCACCCGCCGCAGCGACGACGACCTGCCCGACCGGGTCGAGCTCGGCCCGCGCCTCGTCGTCGTGCACCTCACCGCCGGCCCGACGCGCCTGCTCGCCAAGGGAGACCACGAACTCGTCATGGAGGAGTTCGGTGCTGCGCTCGCCGCAGAGCTCGAGCGCGAACCGGTCGAACTGCTGCACGCCGAGCACTGGTTCTCGGGCATCGCTGCGCTGCCCGTCGCCCGGGCCGCGGGCGTGCCGCTCGTGCAGAGCTACCACTCCATCGCCGCCGAGCCGACGTCGCCCCTCGCCGACGGCGAACGGCCCGAGTCGCCCGGCCGCCTCGAGGGGGAGCGCAGGCTCGCGCACGAGTCCGACCTCGTCATCGCCGTGAGCGAGGCGGAGCGGCAGACCACGCTCGAGCGCCTCGGCGGCGACCCCTCCCGGGTCACCGTCGTGCCGCTCGGCGTCGACACCGAGCTCTTCCACCCCTGCGACTCCGCGGAGTGCGCCGAACAGCGCGACTGGCTCGCCCGCGGCGGCAGGCCCGAGGTGCTCGTCGTCGGCCGGCTGCACCCGCTGAAGGGGTTCGACCTCGCGATCGAGGCGGTCGCGTCGATCCCTGTCGAAATGCGGCCCGTGCTGCGCATCGTCGGCGCCTCCCCGCCCGATGACGACGGCTACGTGCGCGGGCTGCACGAGGCGGTGCTCGCACACGGCATGGCCGCGACGACCTCGTTCGACGGGGCGCTGCGACGCCGCGAGCTCGCCGAACGCATCCGCAGCGCCGCCGTCGTGCTCGTGCCCTCCCACTCCGAGACGTTCGGGCTCGTGGCGCTCGAGGCCGCGTCGTCGGGGGTGCCCGTGGTGGCGCGCGATGCCGGCGGCCTGCGCGAGGCCGTCGTCGACGGCGAGACCGGCATGCTGGTCTCGGGCGACGACCCGGTGCCCTGGGCCGCGGCGATCATGCGCGTGCTCGATGACCCGGTGCGCGCCGACGAGATGCGCGACGCCGCCCGCCGTCACGCGCTCACCCGCAGCTGGGGGGCCTCGGCGACCCGGCTGCTCGGGGCCTACGACGAGGTGCTCGGGCGGTAGCGGCTACCGGGCGACGAGCGTCGTCTCGAACGAGTAGAGGTCGGGGCGGTAGCAGTGGCTGCCGACCTCGATGACGTTGCCCGACTGGTCGAACGCCGTGCGATCCATGGTGAGCAGCGGGCTGCCCTTCGGCACGTCGAGCAGCTCGCTCTCATCGCCGTGGGCGCGCCTCGCCCCGATGGTCTGGTTCGCGATCTTGAGGCTGGTGCCGCGGCTGCGCATGATCTCGTAGAGCCCGTGCTTCTCGAGGTCCTCTGCCGTGATGTCGCCGAACTCGGGCGGCAGCGTGTTCGAGAGGATCGACATGGCGACGCCGTCGACGCTGCGCAGGCGGCGGATGCGGGTCACCTCCGTGCCCGCCGGTACCCGCAGCTGCTCGGCGCAGGCGGCGTCGGCCGCGATCTTCTCGAGCGAGAGCACGCGGGTGTCCGGCTGATGGCCGGTGCGCTTGAGGTCTTCGTAGAGGCTGGTGAGCTCGACCGGGCGGCTGACGCGCGCCTGCACGACCTGGGTGCCGATCCCTCGCCGTCTCACCAGCAGCCCCTTGTCGACGAGCTCCTGGATCGCGCGGCGCACGGTGGGGCGCGAGAGGCCGAGGCGCTCGGTGATGGCGATCTCGTTGACGAGGCGGGTGCCGGCGGGGAGGATGCCGTCGCGGATGGCGCGCTCGAGGCGGCTCGCGATCTGGAAGTAGAGGGGAACGGGGCCGGTGCGGTCGAGATCTGCGAACAGCTCGTCGGGCCAGACGGGCGTGGCGGCGGGGGTCATGCACTCTCCTTTGAGACGAATGCGAGACGGGGCCTGCGCATTTGATAAGACAAGATTACCTTCCTCGGGGAACTTTTCCGTCACCCGACACCCCTTCGTGCTATTGTTAGGACAAATGCACCGGCGCACTCGGCGCCGGGCCGTGTCATGGCGAGAGGCAAGTGAATGTCAGAGCAGCGACGTCCTGATGATGTGCTGGCAGTGGGACGACTCGGAGTCGACATCTACCCGCACCAGATGGGCCACCTCGAAGATGTATCGACCTTCGGCAAGTTCCTCGGCGGCAGCGCCGCGAACGTGTCGGTCGCCGCGGCGAAGTACGGCAACGCATCGGCCCTGATCTCGCGCGTCGGCGACGATCCCTTCGGCCGCTACCTGCTGCGCGAGCTCGACCGCCTCGGCGTCGACAACCGCTTCGTGCAGACCGACCCGCAGTACCCGACGCCCGTCACCTTCTGCGAGATCTTCCCGCCCGACGACTTCCCGCTCTACTTCTACCGCGAGCCGAAGGCGCCCGATCTGCAGATCGAGAGCACCGACCTCGACCTCGACGCCGTGCGCGACGCCCGCATCTTCTGGTTCACGCTCACCGGCCTGAGCGAGGAGCCGAGCCGCAGCACCCACCACACCGCGCTCGAAGCGCGCGGACGGAAGCAGCACACCATCTTCGACCTCGACTACCGGCCCATGTTCTGGGAGCAGCCGGAAGAGGCCACCGCGCAGGCCGCCTTCGGGCTCGAGCACTCGACCGTCGCCGTCGGCAACCGTGAGGAGTGCGAAGTCGCCGTCGGCGAGGTCGTGCCCGACCGCGCGGCCGACGCGCTGCTCGAGCGCGGCATCGAGCTCGCGATCGTGAAGCAGGGCCCCAAGGGCGTGCTCGCGAAGACCCGCGACGAGCGCGTCGAGGTCGCCCCGCACTTCGTCGACGTCGTCAACGGCCTCGGCTCGGGCGACGCGTTCGGCGGCGCCCTCTGCCACGGCCTGCTGCAGGGCTGGGACCTCGAGCGCATCTTCCGCTTCGCCAACGTTGCCGGCGCCCTCGTCGCCACACGCCTCGAATGCTCGACGGCGATGCCCACGGCCGACGAGGTCGAATCCATCCTCGCGAAGGGAGCCTGATCATGGCCTTGGACTTCGAACAGCTGCGCGACATGCGCGCCGCCGACCCCGCCGGTATCGGCCGAGCGCTCGCCGAGCGCACGCGCCGCGACGTCATCGCGGGCGACGGCCGCCTCTTCATCGTCGCCGCCGACCACCCGGCGCGCGGCGCCATCGCGGTCGGCAGCAACCCGACCGCCATGGCGAACCGCTACGAGCTGCTCGAGCGCATGGCCATCGCGCTGTCGCGCCCCGGCGTCGACGGCGTGCTCGGCACCCCCGACATCATCGACGACCTCGCGGCGCTCGGTCTGCTCGACGACAAGATCGTCGTCGGCTCGATGAATCGCGGCGGGCTGCGCGGCGCCTCGTTCGAGCTCGACGACCGCTACACCGCCTACGACATCCCCGCGATGAAGCGCCAGGGCCTCGATTTCGCGAAGACGCTCATCCGCGTCGACCTCGACGACCCGGGCACCCTGCCCACGCTCGAGGCCACGGCCCGCGCCGTCGACGCGGCGGCGGCGGCCGAGCTGCCGATCATGCTCGAGCCGTTCCTGTCGAGCCGCGACCGCACCGGCGGTAAGCCCGGCCGGGTCGTCAACGAACTCACCGCCGACGCGACTATCCTCGCGACGGCCATCGCCTCGGGCCTCGGCAACTCCAGCGCCTACACGTGGATGAAGCTGCCCGTGGTACCCGAGATGGAGCGCGTCATGGAGGCCACCACCATGCCGACGCTGCTGCTCGGCGGCGACAACGGCGGCGACCCCGACGAGACCTTCGCATCGTGGCAGAGCGCCCTCGCACTGCCCGGCGTGCGCGGCCTCACCGTCGGCCGCACGCTGCTCTACCCGCACGACGACGACGTCGCCGCCGCGGTCGACACCGCGGCGCGGCTGGTGCACCCCGGCCTCGCCTGACCGCCCGGCCGGGCGCAGGTGGCGCCCCGGACGGAACCGCTGGACAATGGAAAGCGGGACTGTTCCGAAATCACAGCACAGACCTCAACCCCAGTTAGGAAGCATCGCATATGAGCACCCTCCCCGTTATCAACCACTGGATCGACGGCGCGATCCACGAGTCGAAGAGCGGCAACTCCGCCCCCGTCTACAACCCGGCCACCGGCCAGGTGCAGGCGAACGTCGCACTCGCCGACCAGGCGGAGATCGACGCCGCGATCGCATCGGCGCAGCGCGGCTTCGAGGTCTGGAGCAACCTCTCCATGGCCCGCCGCCAGACCGTCATCTTCAAGTTCCGCGAGCTGCTCGCCGCGAAGAAGGAAGAGCTCGCCGCGATCATCAGCCGCGAGCACGGCAAGGTGCTCTCGGACGCCATGGGCGAGATCGCCCGCGGCCAGGAGGTCGTCGAGCTCGCCACCGGTTTCCCGCACCTCATCAAGGGCGGCTTCTCCGAGAACGTCTCGACCGGCATCGATGTCTACACGCTGAAGCAGCCCCTCGGCGTCGTCGGCATCATCTCGCCCTTCAACTTCCCGGCCATGGTGCCGATGTGGTTCTTCCCCATCGCGATCGCCGCCGGCAACTCGGTCATCGTGAAGCCCTCCGAGAAGGATCCCTCGGCCTCGATGTGGATCGCCGAGCTCTGGAAGGAAGCGGGCCTGCCCGACGGCGTCTTCAACGTGCTCAACGGCGACAAGCTCGCCGTCGACGGCCTGCTGACCGCCCCCGAGGTGCAGTCGATCTCGTTCGTCGGTTCGACCCCGATCGCGCAGTACATCTACGAGACCGCTGCCAAGCACGGCAAGCGCGTGCAGGCGCTCGGCGGCGCGAAGAACCACATGCTGGTGCTCCCCGACGCCGACCTCGACCTCGTCGCCGACCAGGCCGTCAACGCCGGCTACGGCGCTGCGGGCGAGCGCTGCATGGCCCTCTCGGTCGTGCTCGCCGTCGAGCCCGTCGCCGACGAGCTCATCGCGAAGATCAAGGATCGCATCGCGGGCCTGCGCGTCGGCAACGGCGCAGGCGGCCCCGAGGGCGAGCCCGACCTCGGCCCGCTCATCTCGAGCGTGCACCGCGACAAGGTCTCGAACTACGTCGATATCGCCGAAGCCGACGGCGGCACTATCGTCGTCGACGGCCGCAACTGCCAGGTCGAGGGCCATGAGGACGGCTTCTTCTTCGGCCCGACCCTGATCGACAACCTGTCGCTCGATTCGCGCGCCTACACCGAGGAGATCTTCGGCCCGGTGCTGCAGGTCGTGCGCATCCAGACCTTCGAAGAGGGCGTCAAGCTCATCAACTCGGGTCAGTTCGGCAACGGCACCGCGATCTTCACCAACGACGGCGGTGCGGCTCGTCGCTTCCAGCACGAGATCCACGTCGGCATGGTCGGCATCAACGTGCCGATCCCGGTGCCGGTGGCCTACCACTCGTTCGGCGGCTGGAAGGCCTCGCTCTTCGGCGATGCCAAGGCCTACGGCGTGCACGGCTTCGACTTCTTCACCCGCGAGAAGGCGATCACCAGCCGCTGGCTCGACCCCGCCACCCACGGCGGCATCAACCTCGGCTTCCCGCAGAACGACTGATGCGACCGTAGCCGGTTGAACCGGTGCGGGACGGAGCAATCCGCCCCGCACCGTTTATCGCACTCCGGTGCACGAATCGCTGCCTCCCGCAGCACCACCTCCTCCATTTCACTCCGCGAGCATGCTGCGCTCAGGGCGCGCACGAGAGGGCACGACATGACTGATCAGGCCGAACGCTGGTTCCACCGCCGCGGCGAACTCGCCGCCGAGGGCTGGGAGAGCGTCGTCGACGAACGCATCCCGGGCTGGGCGCACACCGGCATCCGCGTCGCCCGGCTGCAGCAGGGCGCCTCGATCGACCTCGAGGGTACGGGCATCGAACGGCTCGTCGTGCCGCTCACCGGCGCGTTCACCGTGGTGAGCACCGAGAACGGCGAGGCGACGACGACCGAGCTCAGGGGCCGTGCCTCCGTCTTCGACGGCCCCACCGACGTCATGTACCTCTCGGCGGCCGCGACCGGCACGGTTACCGCGCAGTCGCCCGGCGAGACCCGCTTCCTCATCGCCACCTCGCCCACCGACATCGTGCGCCCCAGCTGCTACATGCCCGTCGAGGACGTGCCCGTCGAGCTGCGCGGCGCCGGCGCCTCGAGCCGCCAGGTGCACAACTTCGGTCGCAAGGAGTCGCTCGACGCCGCCCGTTTCATCGTCGTCGAGGTCATCACCCCGGCCGAGAACTGGTCGTCGTACCCGCCCCACAAGCACGACGAGCACCTGCCGGGCCACGAGTCCGAGCTCGAGGAGATCTACTACTTCGAGGTCGCCCCGGTGAAGGACGCCCCCGCGGGCGTCAGCGAAGAGCACGCCTTCGGCATGTTCAGCACCTACTCGTCGCCCGCCGGCGCGATCGAGATCGACTCGCAGGTGAAGACCGGCGACATCGCCCTCGTGCCCTACGGCTACCACGGCCCCGCCGTCGCCGCCCCCGGCTACGACATGTACTACCTCAACGTGATGGCGGGCCCCGACCCCGAGCGCAGCTGGCTCATCAGCGACGACCCCGCCCACGGCTGGGTGCGCGACACCTGGGAGGGCCAGGAGCTCGACTCCCGCCTGCCCTTCACCGCCGCAGACTGACGGACACTTCCGAGAAATCCTCACAAGGAGCACAACATGACCACACGCCGCATGACGGTCAGCCAGGCCCTCATCGAGTTCCTGGCCAACCAGTGGACCGTCGACCGCGCCGCCGACGGCACCGAGATCCGCGAGCGCACCATCCCGGGCACCTTCGGCATCTTCGGCCACGGCAACGTCGCCGGCATCGGCCAGGCGCTCAAGCAGTTCAACGTGCAGAACCCCGAGCTGATGCCGTACCATCAGGCCCGCAACGAGCAGGCCATGGTGCACCAGGCCGTCGGCTACGCGCGCATGCACCGCCGCCGCGGCACCTACGCCTCGGCGGCCTCGGTCGGCCCCGGCGCCGCGAACATGCTGACCGGCGCGGCGCTCGCCACGACGAACCGCCTGCCGGCGCTGCTCCTGCCGAGCGACACCTTCGCGACCCGCGTCGCCGACCCCGTGCTGCAGCAGCTCGAGCAGCCGCACGACATCGGCCTCACCGTCAACGACGCGTTCCGCCCCGTCTCGAAGTTCTTCGACCGCGTGCAGCGCCCCGAGCAGCTCTTCTCGATCGCCCTCGCCGCGATGCGCGTGCTCACCGACCCCGCCGAGACCGGCGCCGTCACGATCTCGCTGCCGGAGGATGTGCAGGCCGAGGCGATGGACGTGCCCGTCGAGTTCCTGCAGCCGCGCGAGTGGCGCATCCGCCGCCCGCGCCCCGACCGCGACGCGTTCGCGCTCGCCGTCGAGGCCATCCGCTCGGCGAAGCGCCCCATGATCGTCGCCGGCGGCGGCGTGCTTTACTCGGACGCCGAGGAGCAGCTGCGCGAGCTCGTCGAGGCGACCGGCATCCCCGTCGGCACCTCGCAGGCCGGCGGCGGCGTACTCGCCTGGGACCACCCGCAGAACCTGGGCGGCGTCGGCGCGACCGGCACCCTCGCGGCGAACCGCCTCGCAGCCGAGGCCGACGTCATCATCGGCATCGGTACCCGCTACAGCGACTTCACCACCGCTTCGCGCACCGCGTTCCAGAACCCCGACGTGAAGTTCGTGAACATCAACGTCGCGTCGTTCGACGCCTACAAGCACGGCACGCAGATCCCGGTGATCGCCGACGCGCGCGAGGCCATCCTCGAGCTGATCGATGCGCTCGCGTCGCTGAAGGTCGACGCCGAGTACGCGGCCCGCATCGCCTCCGAGAAGGCGGAGTGGGATGCGCAGGTCGACTCGGCCTTCGCCCCGTCGGGCCTCGAGCTGCCCGGCCAGCCCGAGATCATCGGCGCGGTGCAGTCGTCGTCGGATCCGAAGGATGTCATCGTACAGGCTGCGGGTTCGCTGCCCGGCGACCTGCACAAGCTGTGGCGCGTGCGCGATGCGCTCGGCTACCACGTCGAGTACGCGTTCTCGTGCATGGGCTACGAGATCGCCGGCGGCCTCGGCGCGAAGCGCGGCCTGGCGGCTGCGGGCGACGACCGCGACGTCATCATCATGGTCGGCGACGGTTCGTACCTGATGCTCAACACCGAGCTCGTCACCGCGGTCGCCGAGGGCATCAAGGTCATCGTCGTGCTCATCCAGAACCACGGCTACGCCTCGATCGGCCACCTCTCCGAGACGGTCGGCTCCGAGCGCTTCGGCACCTGGTACCGCGAGTACGACGCCGAGGCGAAGAACTTCCAGGGCGACCAAGTGCTGCCCGTCGACCTCGCGATGAACGCCCGCAGCTACGGCATGGACGTCATCGAGGTCGAGCCCGGCGCCTCGTCGATCGACAATCTGAAGGCCGCCATGGCGACCGCGAAGGCATCGGAGCGCTCGACCTTCATCCACATCAACAGCGACCCGCTCATCTACGCGCCCGACGGCGCGGGCTGGTGGGATGTGCCCGTGCCGCAGGTCTCGGAGCTCGAGTCGACGCAGCGCGCACGCGCCGAGTACGAGGAGCAGCAGGCCGCGCAGAAGCCGCTGCTCGGCTGAGCCGAGGCGGCCTCTGGCCACTGCGCTTCGAGCCCCGTTCCGTCAGGGATCCGGTTCTGGTCAGACATGCTTCGCATGAAGCATTCGACCGGACCGGGACTCACGATGGAGCGGGGCTTTCGCGTTGCCCGTGCGCCCGGATGGGAATCTGCGCGGAGAAACACGGAAGTCCCACTTGAAATGCGGGTGCGGTGATCTAGAATTGGCATATTGTCATATCAAACACGGCACCGTGTCATGTCGGCTCGGCGACCGCACCCGAGGGAGGGCGCTCGATGAGCGAAGCGATTCAGAACCAGGGCCTGCGCATCGGCACGGCACCCGACTCGTGGGGCGTCTGGCACGCCGACGACCCGAAGCAGGTGCCGTGGGAGCGGTTCCTCGACGAGGTCGTCGAAGCCGGCTACACCTGGATCGAGCTCGGCCCCTACGGCTACCTGCCGACCGACCCGAACCAGCTGCAGGACGAGCTCGGCAAGCGGAACCTCAAGCTCTCGGCCGGCACCGTGTTCACCGGCTTCCACAAGGGCGAGGAGCAGTGGCAGCGCGCCTGGGACCAGGCGCTCGCCGTCGCGGGCCTCGCCTCGAAGCTCGGCGCGGAGCACCTCGTCGTGATCCCCGACCTGTGGCGCAGCGACGTCACCGGTGAGAATCTCGAGCCGCGCACCCTCACCGATGAGCAGTGGACGAAGCTCGCCGCCGGCCACGACCGCCTCGGCAAGGCCCTGCTCGAGGAGTTCGGCATGAAGCAGCAGTTCCACTCGCACGCAGACAGCCACATCGGCACCACCCGCGAGGTGCTGCGCTTCCTCGACGAGACCGACCAGCGCTACACGAACCTCTGCCTCGACACCGGCCACTTCGCCTACTACGGCGGCGACAACGTGAAGCTCATCGAGGAGCGCCCCGAGCGCATCGGCTACCTGCACCTCAAGCAGGTCGACCCGACCCTGCTCTTCGACGTGCTCAAGAACGACACCTCGTTCGTCGACGCCGTCGCCGAAGGCATCATGATCGAGCCGCCGCACGGCATCCCCGACCTCGCGCCAGTCATCGAAGCCGTCGCGAAGATCGACCCCGAGATCTTCGCGATCGTCGAGCAGGACATGTACGGCTGCGACGTCGACCGCCCCTTCCCGATCGCCCAGCGCACCCGCGAGCACATCTTCGGCTGCACCCACATGGCGCGCATCGCCTAGAACGCATCGATCGGCGCCCCGCGATCACCGAGCCCGGCGCCAACGAACCAGCATCTCCTGAGAGGACCAACAATGACTGAAGATCTCCGCGTCGCCGTCGTCGGCGCCGGCATGATGGGCGCCGACCACATCAAGCGCATCACCCACCGCATCGCAGGCGCCCGCGTCTCCGCCATCGTCGAGCCCGATGCGGGCCGCGCCGAGGCCGCCGCCGCGAACGCCCCCGGCGCCGCCGCCTTCACCAGCATCGAAGACGCGATCGCGGCCGGCGCCATGGACGCCGTGCTCATCGCGACCCCCGGCCAGTTCCACGCCCCCGTGCTGAAGCCGGCGCTCGACGCGAAGCTCCCCATCCTCTGCGAGAAGCCCCTCACCCAGGATTCGGCGTCCTCAGAGGAGATCCTCGAGCTCGAGCAGCAGCTCGATCGTCCGCACATCCAGCTCGGTTTCATGCGCCGCTTCGACGCCGAGTACCAGCAGCTGCGAAAGCTCGTCGAGTCGGGCGACAACGGAGAACTGCTCATGGTGCGCGCCCTGCACCGCAACCCGTCGGTGCCCGACACCTACACGAACAACATGCTCATCACCGACTCGGTGGTGCACGAGTTCGATGTCGTGCCGTGGCTCGCGGGCTCGCCCGTGAAGAGCGTCGAGGTGAAGCACCCGCGCCGCAACTCGCTCGCCCCCGAGCGCCTCAAGGAGCCGATCCTCGTGATCATGGAGCTCGAGAACGGTGTGCTCGTCGACGTCGAGATGAACGTCAGCGTGCGCTTCGGCTACCAGGTCGCGACAGAGGCAGTGTTCGAGTCGGGCATCGCCCGCATCGGCCAGCCGGGCGGCATGCAGCACTGGGAGAACGGCCAGTTCAAGATCAAGGAGCACGAGAGCTTCGTCACCCGCTTCGCCGACGCCTACGACGCGCAGATCCAGCGCTGGGTCGACGCCGTGCGCCGTGGCGACCTCATCGACGGCCCGAACGCGTGGGACGGCTACCTCGTCGCACTGTCGTGCGAGGCCGGCGTCCAGGCGCTGAACGAGGGCGGCATCGTCACGGTCGAGGCGCCCGAGCGCCCCGCCTTCTACGCCTGACCCGAAATCCCCGCCGGAGGCCGGGCGATCCCTGCAATATCGACAGGGACCGCCCGGCCCGCGCGCATCACCACCCCGCAGCAAAGGAGCACCCATGGTCCGCATCGCGCTCGACCCGACGCCGTACAACAGCACCCATCACCTGCTCGACTTCCCCGACCTCGTCGCGAGGCTCGGGTACGAGTACCTGCAGCTGACGCCGAACCCCGACTTCGGTCGCCACTTCCACCACCCCAAGGTCGATTCGGCCATGCTCGCGCAGCTGAAGAAGCGCGCGAAGGATGCGGGCGTGACGATCACCTCCGTGCTGCCGGTGCAGCGCCTCGGCGGGCCCGAACCGCACCAGGTCAAGGCCGCGATCCGCAACACGACCCGCTACATCGAGATCGCCGCCGAGCTCGAGGCCCCCATTCTCAACACCGAGTTCTCGGGCCGCCCCGAGCGCGAGGAGGACTCAGAGAACGCGTTCTACGACGCCATGGAGGCGCTCATCCCGGTGCTCGAGCGCGAGGGCGTCACGATGAACATCGACCCGCACCCCGATGACTTCGTCGAAGACGGCCTCGAGGGCTGGCGCATCATCCGCGGCCTGAACAGCGACCGCGTCGGCTTCGTCTACGTCGCCTCGCACACCTTCCACTACGGCGACCGCGCGACCTCGCTCATCCCCGAGATCGGCGACCGCCTCGGCGCCGTCTACACGGCCGACACCTTCGACCACAACCGTTCGAACGGGCTGCGCTACATCACCAACCCGCCCGGCAATGCCGTGCGGGTGCACCAGCACCTCAACATCGGCGACGGCGACGTCGACTGGGCCGAGCTCTTCGGCACGCTTCGCGCGTCGGGGTACCTCGACCGCGAGGACGCCCTCATCGTGTCGAACGTCTTCGCCGAGGACGAGCATGCCGATGAGTCGTCGCGATATCAGCTCGCGAAGATCAAGGAGCTGATCGCGGGGGCATGAGCGCGATCGCCTGAGCGCGCTGTGTCGCTCGGCGGACCCGGTACGCACGAGAGCGGCGGCCGATCCCTGAGGATCGACCGCCGCTTCTGCGTGCGCGCTGTGGGGCGCGCGGGCCGGGACTTACGCGCCGGGCAGGATAGCGTCGCGCACGAGCGCGTCGAGCTGGGCGTCGGCGTCGAGGAACTGGCGCAGCGTGTTGCGCGTCGCACCGAAGTCGAGGAACTCGTCGATGTTCATTCCGTCGGGCTCGTAGGCGCGGCGGAACTCGCTGAGCTCCATGAGCTCGGCCATGACGTCGGCGTCGACCGGAACATCGATGCGGTTCTCGGCCGGGACGTTGTTCTCGTTGATGCGCACCTGCCAGTCGAAGGGGGGCGAGACGACGAGATCGCCGCCCACGAGCTCCGACCAGTGCAGGAAGCTGCGGAAGGCGGCCGAGAGGATGCGGCTGCGGTAGCCGCGCTCGGTGAAGATCTGGTGCGCGCGCTTGAGCGCCGCGACGCCGGCCCAGTCGAGTGCGCCGGGGGTCGTGAGGATGCGCTCCGCGCCGGCCCACTTCTTCAGCCAGTCGTCGAGGCGGCCGCCCATGATGGTGACGACGTGACCGAACTCCTGCTCGGGCAGGCCCTCGGCGGCACGGCGGTCGAGCGCGCGCTCGAGCGCCTCGCCGACGGCGACGGCCTGGGGCACGGTGAAGCTGCAGGTCGCGTTGATGCTGACGCCGCGGTAGGCAGCCTCTTCCATCGCGGCGATGCCGGTTGCGGTCGCGGGGATCTTCACGATGATGTTCGGGGCGAGCTGCGAGAACTCGACGGCCTGCGCGACGAGCGCATCGGCGTCGCGGTAGAGGCGGGGGTCGGTCTGGATCGAGAGGCGGCCGTTGCGCCCACCGGTCTCCTCGAAGATCGGCAGCAGCAGCTTCGCCGCATCGATCGAGAGCTCGCGCACGGCCTCCCAGCCGAGCTCGGATTCGCCCCAGGTCGGGTGCTCGGCAGCGAGCTCGCGCAGGCGCGGGCCCCAGATCTCGGGGTACTTGTTGATCGCGGTGAAAGCGATGACGGGGTTGCAGGTCGCGCCCACAGCGCCGAAGCCGATGGAGGCCTGGAGCTCGTTCGGGTCGGCGGAGTCGTTCCAGAGCGACGTCGGAGTCTCGGCGGCCGCGCGGGCGAGCGGTGCCGTCGGGTTCGGGGAATCGGCAGTGGTCACGCGGGTACCTCCATGAGTCGCGGGCAGGCGAGCTTTACCTAATGTCCTATCAAATATACCTGCGGTTCAGAATTGGGGCCACTACTTGTTCGCAGGGCCGGTCGCACACGGCGGGAGCGCGGGTACGGCACGGATGCGGGGCGGTCGCGGGGCGAGGCGATCCCTGACGAAAGCTCAGAACAGCAGGTAGGTGGCGCCGATGATGGTGAAGCCGATCACGGCCCAGTCGAAGAGGTGCTGGGGGATGCGCCGTGCGGTCCACATGCCGGCGATCGCGCCGACCACGATGCCGGGGATGAGGCAGAGGGCGAGCAGGAGCGTCTCACCGGTGATGAGGCCGAGGCCGATCGATACCGGGAGTTTGACGATGTTGATGACGGCGAAGAACCACGCGGCCGTGCCGAGGAACGCCTTGACGGGGAAGCGCGCGGCGAGGAAGTACATCGACATGACCGGGCCGCCGGCGTTCGCGACCATCGTCGTGAAACCGCCGAGCGAGCCGTAGGCCGCGCGAGTGAAACGGGAAGATCGGTGCGAGGCGTCGTCGGCGGCGGTCGCCGGGTCGCCGCTGCCCGTGCGGCCCTTACGGGCGAGTGCGGCCGCCCGCCCGCGCTGCCACAGCGTGAGCGCGATGACCACGAGCAGGATCACGCCGATGAAGCGCCGCACCCAGGCGTCGCTCGCGAAGGCGAGGAACAGCGCACCGGCGCCGACGCCGACGACCACCGCCGGAATCAGCCTGATCAGGGTTTTCCAGTCGGCATGGCGTCGGTAGATCGTGATCGCGAAGATGTCGCCGACGATGAGCAGGAGGAGCAGTGCGCCGGTCGATGCCTTCGCGGGGAGCAGGGCCGCGAAGATCGCGATCGAGATCGTGTTGATACCGGGGAGCGCGGTCTTCGAGAGCCCGACGAGCATGGCCGCGACCGCGAGCAGCACCCACGCCGCAGTAGGGAAATCAGGGAACGCAAGTGACGTCGCAAATGGCACGGGGCAACTCTACGCGGCCACACGTAGTTCCGGCATTATTTGTCCAAATGTAACTACATTGTTAGGATCGCGGGAGCGTCGCAAAGACGGCGGCGCCAACGGATTACGAAGGAGCCCACACAATGGCCTCGTCAGCAACCGAACCGAGTAGACCGGCACTGCCGCCGCTCACTCAAGGCCCGCACAGCAAGCGCCTCGGAATGATCGCCCTCGTGGCGACCTTCGGCGGTCTGCTCTTCGGCTACGACACCGGTGTCGCGAACGGCGCGGAGCGCCCGCTGCAGGCCGAGATGGGCTTCGACGCGCTGCAGATCGGCGTCGTCATCAGCTCGCTGGTCTTCGCCGCCGCATTCGGTGCGATGATCTGCGGCCGTATCTCCGACAAGATCGGCCGCCGCCCGACCATCATCCTCCTGTCGACGATGTTCTTCCTCGGCACCCTGCTCGTCGTCACCTCGCCCGGCGGCCCCGAGCACGGCACCCACACCACCTTCGGGTTCTCGATGCTCATCGCGGGCCGCATCATGCTCGGCCTCGCGGTCGGCGGCGCCTCCGCCGTCGTGCCCGTCTACCTCGCCGAGCTCGCCCCCTTCGAGATCCGCGGTTCGCTCTCGGGCCGCAACGAGCTCATGATCGTCGTCGGCCAGCTCGCCGCCTTCGTCGTGAACGCCGTCATCGCCGCGATCTGGGGCCACCACGACGGCGTCTGGCGCATCATGTTCGCCGTCTGCGCGATTCCCGCGATCTTCCTCTTCTTCGGCATGCTGCGCATGCCCGAGTCGCCGCGCTGGCTGACCGAGAAGGGCCGCTACGACGAGGCCCTCGCCGTGCTCAAGACCGTGCGCTCCGATGACCGCGCCGTCGCCGAGTTCGCCGAGGTCGAGCAGATCACCGTCGAAGAGGGCCGCGCCGACCACCGCGAGATCGGCTTCAAGGCGATCCTCAAGAACAAGCACCTCTTCGCCATTCTGCTGGTCGCCTGCGGCCTCGGCATCGCGCAGCAGTTCACGGGCGTCAACGCCATCATGTACTACGGCCAGCGCATGCTCGCCGAGTCGGGCTTCACCGAAGACATGATCGGCTGGGTCAACATCGCCCCCGGCGTCATCGCCGTCATCGGCGGCATCATCGCCCTGAGCCTGATGGACCGCGTCAACCGTCGCACCAACTTCCTCTGGGGCTACGGCATGACCGCGATCTCGCACATCATGATCGCCATCGCCATGCTCCTCATCTTCCCCGAGCCGAGCCTCGCCCGCGGCTGGGTGTTCCTCGTGCTCATCGTCATCATGATCGGCTCGATCCAGCTGTTCCTGAACCTCGCGACCTGGGTCTACCTCTCCGAGATTTTCCCGCTG
Organism: Leucobacter sp. gxy201; assembly: GCF_051043335.1. Lineage (NCBI taxonomy): Bacteria > Bacillati > Actinomycetota > Actinomycetes > Micrococcales > Microbacteriaceae > Leucobacter > Leucobacter sp. gxy201. The sequence goes on along the minus strand of NZ_JAMXWS010000002.1, from coordinate 286,194 downwards.
CACATGCGCGGCGTCGGCATGGGTGTCGCGGTCTTCGTGCTCTGGATCGCGAACGGCGTGCTCGCCACCTTCGTGCCGTCGATCGTCGGCGCCGTCGGCATGGGGCTCTTCGCGATCTTTGCGGTCGTGAACATCGTCTCGTTCTTCTTCGTGCTGAAGTTCGTGCCCGAGACCCGCGGGCGCACGCTCGAGGAGCTCGAGGAGGACGTCACCACCGGCGCGATCCGCCTCTCGGCGCAGAAGTAGTTCGCGCCCGGGCCGCGCGTTCGTGTACGCGCCCCGGAAAGCACCTCGGCCCCCGTCTCCCGCTTCGCGCGGGGTGCGGGGGCCGAGGCGTGTCCAGGACCGGTGCGCGGCTGCCCGTGCCCGTGCCCCTGTTGGTGGAAGGTGCCCTTATGCGCGCGCGGTGCTGCTATGCGCAGTGCGTAACGGCACCGCTCGTGCGCAAGGGCACCGGTGATGGGCGGCGCGGGTGAAAGCTACGCGCCAGGGATCGCCGCTTCGATCTCGTCGAGCACGCGCAACGAGGCGATGCTGTCGGCCGGGGTCAGCAGCTCCGACTGCGTGAGACCCGCGTCGATCGCCCGCGCGACTGCAGCGGCCTCGTAGCAAAGCCCGGCGGTCTGCGACTGCGGCTCGAAGCTGCGCGTCACGCTCTCGGAGCCGTCGGCGGCCGTGAGGGTGAGCTCGCTCGGCGCGTAGAACGGCGAGCCCACCGCGAGGGTCGCGCGCGAGCCGGCGATGAACGCCGCCGTGGGCGTGCGGGTCTCGAGCGTGGTGTAGAGCTGCGCGCTGCCCGTCGGGTACTCGAGCGCAAAGGCGGCGTCGGCGACCACGCCGGTGAAGGCGCGGCGGCCGGTCGCGGTCACCGAGCACGGGGCTCCGCCGAAGACGAACGACGAGAACGCGGTGAGGTAGACGCCGAGGTCGAGCGGCGAGCCGCCGCCGAGCGCCGGGTCGAAGAGCCGCCCCGCGGGGTCGGGAGCGAAGTATTCGCCGAGGTCGGCGCGCAGGTGGCGCACTTCGCCGAGCGCCCCTGTCTCGAGCAGCTGCCTGATCGAGTCGGCGACGGGCAGAAAGCGCGGCCACATCGCCTCCATCGCGAAGAGGCCGGCATCCTGGGCGGCGCGCGCGATCTCTTCGGCTTCGGCGGCGTTCATCGCGAGCGGCTTCTCGACGAGCACGTGCTTGCCGGCGTTCAGCGCGGCCAGCGCTCCCTCGCGGTGGAAGACGTGGGGCGTCGCGACGTACACGACGTCGATGCCGGGGGAGGCGAGCATGGCCTCGGTGCTGCCGTAGGCGCGGTCGATACCGTGCTTGTCGGCGAAGGTACGAGCGCGGGCCTCGTCGCGCGACGCGATCGCGGCGACCCGCTGCGTCGAGTGCCGGGTGAGCGAGCTCACGAACTGCTCGGCGATGCGGCCCGGCCCGATGACGCCCCAGTTCAGCACCGGCGCCGTCTCGGGCGCGGGCGTGCGCGGGTCGGGAATGCGCAGTGCATCGGCGGTCGTGGGCGCTGCTGCGGTCATGGGGCTCCTTCTCGGGCGCGTGCGGCACCTCGACAGGGATCGCCGAGCGTGTGGATCCCTGTCGGGAATCGCGGCGGCGACGAGTTCGGTGCTCCCTCTTGCATCCAGGTTAGAGCGCTCTAAACTGGAGTGTCAACACACCTCGCGCAGAAGGAGCGGATCCATGCACATCGGCGTTCTGACGGACAGCCTGGCCGAACTCGGCCTTGACGCGGCGCTGGCGCACTCGCGCGACGTCGGTGCCACGACCGTCGAGTTCGGCGCGGGCACCTGGTCGCCCAAGCCGCACATCGACGCACCCGCACTGCTCGCTTCGCCTGCCGCGCAGGGCGAGCTGCTGCGCAAGGTCGAAGACCACGGGCTCGCGATCTCGGCGATCAACGCGAGCGGCAATCAGCTGCACCCGACCGAGGCAGGCGCCGACGGCATGACTCGCGACGCCGTGCGCCTCGCGGGCGAGCTCGGCCTCGACACCGTCGTGCTCATGTCGGGGCTCCCGGCCGGAACCCCGGGCGACCGTATGCCGAACTGGATCACCACCTCGTGGCCGCCCGAGACGACGCAGATGCTCGAGCACCAGTGGAACGACATCGCCCTGCCGTACTGGGCGGAGTTCGCCGACTTCGCGCGCGCCCAGGGCGTCACAAAGCTCGCCGTCGAGATGCACGCCAACCAGCTCGTCTACAACGTGCCCTCGGCACTGCGGCTGCGCGAGGCGGTCGGCGACATCGTCGGCGTGAACTTCGACCCGAGCCACCTCTTCTGGATGGGCGCCGACCCGCTCGCCGCGATCGCCGAACTCGGCGGCGCGATCCAGCACGTGCACGCGAAAGACACCCGCATCGAGGAGTCGGTCGCCGTGCGCAGCCGCCTCGAGGGGCTCACGGTGCACCACCCGGCTGAGCGCTCCTGGAACTACGTGACCGTCGGGCGGGGCCACGATGCAGCCTACTGGCGCTCGTTCGTCGCGGCGCTGCGCGCGGCCGGCTACGACGGCGCGCTCTCGATCGAGCACGAGGACGTCGCGGTCGGCGGCGCCGACGGCGTGGCCGAGGCGGCCGCGGTGCTGCGCGAAGCGCTGGCGTAGGGGCGCCGGCGGCGGCTCGGGTCGCCGGCAGTGCTCCACCGGCGACAAGGGGGCGCGAATTGGGGTGACTCCCGCGAAAACACCCCAATTCGCGACCCCTTGTCGCGCGCGCCGATCCCGAGAAACAGCGGCGGAAGAGGGATCGGGCCGAATCCGGCCTAGAGCTCGACCGAGCAGCCGAGTTCGTCGCTCTCGCGCGCCGCATCGAGAATGGCGACCGTGTGCAGGGCCTCCGCGAGGCGCACGGGCGGCTCCTCGCCCGCGGCGAGTGCGGCGTGCAGGCCGCGGTAGTAGTCGGTGTAGTCGCCCGCGACCGGCGCGATGCGGCGCGACCCCGCGGCCGTCGCGAGGGTGCCCCAGCGCTCCTCGGCCTCGACGCCCCAGTCTTCGGCGGTGTTCGGGCGCAGCCCCGCGAAGGTCTGGTCGACCTGCACATCGTGCATGCGCGACGCGTACGATCCCTCGCTGCCGTAGACGATCATGCCGCGTTCGTCGCGCAGGCCGAGCCGGCTCGACGACACCTGGCTGAAGGCGCCCGACTCGTGATGCAGCGCGATCGAGAAGCCGCAGTCGACGCGGCCGCCCGGCACGTCGAGCCAGTCGAGGTGCGCATCGACCCGTGCGACCGGCCCGAACAGCTGCGTCGCCTGGTCGACGACGTGCGCGCCGAGGTCGCGCAGCAGGCCGCCGCCGACGGCGATCTCGCGCGACGCGGGGTCTGCCTGGTCGAGCACGAAGTCGGCGCGCATCGGCGTGCCGATCTCTCCCGAGGCGACCACTGCGCGCAGCGTCAGGAAGTCGGTGTCCTGCCGCCGGTTGTGGAAGACGGTGAGGCAGGTGCCCGCGGCAGCGGCGGCGTCGACGAGCTCCTGCGCGGTCGCGAGATCCGGTGCGAAGGGCTTATCGGCGACGACGTGCACGCCGCGTTCGAGAGCGCGCAGCACGAGCTCGCGGCGGGTGCTCGGCGGGGTCGTGATCACGACGGCGTCGACGCCCGCATCGATCAGATCGTCGAGCGAATCGAAGGCTCGAAGCCCCGGCACGTCGGCCGCGAGCTCGGCGCGGCGCCCGGCCGACCGTGTCACGACGCCGACGATCTCCCACTCGGGCGCCGCCTGGATGAACGGCAGGTGGAAGATGCGCCCTCCGGCGCCGTAGCCGACGAGTCCGATACGCATGAGCTCTCCTGAGGGGTCGATCCGGTGATATGAGTTCGAGTATTCGACAGGGATCAGTGACGCGGCGTCATGATCCCTGTCGACCACACTAGAGCGCCGCGTTCGCCTCGCGCAGCACCTGCGATGCCACCTCGAGGCCCTCGATGCGGCCGAGCGACACGTCCTCGTGCTCGATGTTGACCCACATCCCGGGGTCGATGTCGCGCAGGGCGCTCAGGAACTCGGTCCAGAACGCGGTGTCGTGGCCGCGGCCGAGCGCCACGAAATCCCATGCCGACTGCTTCGGCCACTCGTTGGCCCACTCGTCGCCGCCGAGGTTCGTGCGGGGCTCGTCGGCCGAGAGGCGGCGGAACGAGTTATCGAGCACGCCGTTGAGCTGCGCGAATTCGGGGTTCACGCGCACATCCTTCGCGGCGGCGTGGAAGACGAGCTCGCCGAGGTGGCGCACGACGGCGACGGGATCCATCTGCTGCCAGAACAGGTGCGAGGCGTCGAGCTCGACGCCGACATGGGTGGCGCCGGTGAGCTCGATGAGCTTGTGCACGTCGGCCGAGTTGAACACGAGGTTCTGCGGGTGCAGCTCGAGCGCGACCTTCACGCCGTGGTCGGCGGCGAAGCGGTCGATCTCGCGCCAGAAGCTCGCCGCGATGTCCCACTGGTAGTCGAGCACGTCGAGCGCGGCCGAGTTCCAGGCGTTCACGACCCAGTTGGCGACGGTCGCGCCGGGCTCGCCACCGGGCAGGCCCGACATGGTGACGACGCGATCCTGCCCGAGTCGGGCCGCCAGCTCGATCGAACGGCGCACGTCTGCGGCGTGCGCGTCGCCGATGAGCGCCTTCGGGTGCAGCGGGTTGCCGTTGCAGTTGAGGCCCGCGATCGAGACGCCGGTGCCCTCGAAGAGGCCGAGGTACTCGTCGCGGGCAGTGTCGGAGGCGAGGATGTCGTCGCGGTTCGGGATGTGCACGGGGGCGAGGAAGCCGCCCGAGTTGATCTCGATGCCGGTGAGGCCGAGGCGCTGCACGACCTCGATCGCCTCGGGCAGGCTGCGGTCGTGCAGAATCGCGTTGTAGACGCCGAGCTTCATGTCCAGTTCTCCCTAGTTCTCAGTTCTCAGTTCTCGACCGCGACGGTCGCCCCGCCTCGGGCTGCCGACTCGGCGACCGCTGCGAGGAACTCCATGTTGTGCACGCCGTCGGCGAAGGTCTTGCAGCGCGGCAGCGATGCTTCGACAGGGATCCCTGCCACTTCTTCGAGGAACGCGCGCGCCTGGTGCACGAAGAGGTCGTTCTGGCCGACGCCGACGCCCGGCGCATCCATCGCCCAACCGCCCGCGTAGTGCGGGTGCGCGGGGCCGAGCGAGACCGTGCGGTAGCCGGCGACGTCGTCGCTCCCCTCGCCGTCCTCGTGCAGCATGACCTCGATCTCGCCGGGCACGCGCTGGCTCCAGCGGGCGGCGCCCTTCGAGCCGAACACCTCGAGGTACAGGTCGTTCGGGTGGCCGGCGGCGACGCGCGACACCTCGAGGGTGCCGACGCAGCGCTCGAACTCGGCGTTGAACGTCGCGTAGTCGTCGTTCTCGACCGGGGCGAGCTCGTCGCTGACATTGCCGCGGGTGTGGCCGACGATGGCGCCGAGGGGCTTCGGGCGTTCGGCGATCGAGGTGTGGAAGCGGCCGCCCGAGACCGAGCGCACGTCGCCGCAGAGGTGCTCGGCGATGTACGAGAGGTGGCTGCCGACGTCGCCGAGCGCGCCCGAACCGGCCGGGCCCTGGTAGCGCCAGCTCATGGGGGCGTCGGGGCGGCAGCCGTAGTCGGTCCAGTAGCGGCCCGAGAAGTGCAGGATCTCGCCGAGGCGGCCGTCGTCGATGAGTCGACGCATGAACGCGATGCCGGGTGCGCGCAGGTAGCTGTAGCCGATGCGCGCGATCGTGCCGTTCGCTTCGGCGGCGCTCGCCGCGTCGGCCATGGCGCGGGCATCGTCGATGGTGTCGCTGAGGGGCTTCTCGCAGAGCACGTGCTTGCCTGCGGCGAGCAGCGCCTCGACGATCTCGCGGTGCAGGAAGTTGGCGACGACGACGCTCACGACCTGGATCGAGTCGTCGGCGACGATGGCGCGCCAGTCGGCGTCGTGGCGCTCGAAGCCGTAGCGGGCGGCGGCCTCGCGGCCGAGCTCCTCGTTGATGTCGGCGATCGAGACGAGACGGATTTCGGGGAGCGTCGGCTTGTAGACGGACGCGGCTGCGCGGTAGGCGGCGGCGTGCGCCTTGCCTGCCATGCCGGCTCCGATGACGGCGACGCCTAAGTGTGCGGCCATGGTGATCCTTTCGGGGGAATTCGGGTGCTTCGGATGCGGTGGTGCTGCCGGTGCGACGCGATGATGCGGCGGTGTCGTTCGCCTTGCTGTGACTGCGTTGGAGCGCTCCATTGAGTTTACGGTAACCTTGACCTCGACCGGTTGTCAATGCGAAACACCGCAGCGAATTCTGAGAGCGAGGGAACGATGCGAAAGACGCCCACGATCTACGACGTCGCCGAGCGCGCGGGCGTCTCGAAATCGCTCGTGTCGCTGGTGCTGCGCGGCTCCCCGAAGGTGAGCGACGAGAAGCGCGAGGCGGTGCTCGCCGCGGTCGACGAGCTGAACTACACGCCGAGCCGCCTCGCCGCCGGGCTCGCGGGCACGCGCACCCGCAGCGTCGGCGTGGTGATCGACGACTTCGAGAACCTCTGGTTCGCGAACGCGCTCGCGGGCCTGCGCTCGGCGCTCGCCGCCGACGGCTACAGCCTGAGCGTCGCCGACGCGGCGCTCAACGCGCATCTCGGGTTCGACCCGCTCGAGGCGTTCCGCGCCCTGCGCGTCGACGGCGTGGTGCTCGCGGGCGAGGCTTCGGCCGACGCGGTGGCGCGCCTGACGGTGCCCGCGGTGGTGCTCGGTACGCGAGCGATCGAGGTGCCGCACGCGCCGGTCATCGCGAGCGATGAGGAGCACGGCGGTCGGCTCGCGGCCGCGCATTTCGCCGAGCTCGGGCACCGCGAGATCGTCTGCGTCTCGGCTCCCGGGGCGAGCGCCGCTGCGCGCGAGGCCGGCTATCTCGTCGAGATGCGCGATCGCGGGCTCGCGCCCCGGGTCGTGCGGGCCGATCAGACGAGCGAGGCGGCGGCACGCGCCGCGGCGGCCGTGCTGTTCGACGAGGCCGCGGTGCCCGGTGCGGCACCCGCACCGACGGCCGTGTTCGCGGTCAACGACCCGATGGCGGTCGGGGTGATCGGCGCGGCCAGGGATCGCGGGCTCACCGTGCCCCGCGACCTCTCGGTCGTCGGCTACGACGATTCGCCGCTCGCCGCCTACGAACTGATCTCGCTGACGACGGTGAGCGGCGATGTGCGCGAACTCGGCGAGGCCGCCGGGCGGCGGCTGACGGATCTGATCGGCTCGCGGCCGGGGGCCGATGCCGTGCGCGCGTCGAGCGCTCAGCAGCTGTTCGAGCCGCGGCTCGTGGTGCGCGGCTCGACGGCGGCGGTTGCGGCCGACCGCGGCTGAACTCGCCGACCTCGGTCGAGTTCGCCGACATCTGTCGAGTCCTCCGGTCTCGTCAGAGCACTCCGGTTCCCGCGCATCACGAATCCATGTCGTGGAGCCGAATGAACCACCGGTGCCGCGCGGGTGGGCCATATGGCTCCACGGCTCGGTCGTGTGCGGGCGTCGAGCGTTCGACGGGCGAGGAATGTCGCCCGGAGCGATTCTGGGAAGTGTGCGTGGAGATCCCTGGAGAGAAAAGACCGTGTTTCGCCACTGTTCGGACCGGTCCAATCCTCTTATACTGAACGCGGCAGAATGTCTGCACATACCAGGCGCTGAACTCCGCGCCGCGCTCACCGCAGAGAAGAATTCAGAGGACCCGCCATGACGCAGCAGCCCATCCGCTTCGGCCTGATCGGAACCGGCCGCATCGGCCAGGTCCACGCCGCCAGCATCGCAGCGTCGCCCGACGCAACGCTCGCGTGGGTCGCCGACCCCTTCATCTCGGGCGCGCACAACGTGGTCGAGCGCTTCGGCGGCACTGCGACCGATTCGCCCGAGGAGCTCATCGCTTCGGGCGAGATCGACGCCGTGCTGATCGCCTCCCCGACCCCGACCCATGTCGACCTCATCGAGGCGTCGGTCAAGGCCGGCCTGCCGGTGCTCTGCGAGAAGCCGATCGACCTCGACATCGCGCGTGTCGACGCGCTGCGCCCCCTCGTGCAGTCGAGCGGCGTGCCGGTCGCGCTCGGCTTCAACCGCCGCTTCGACCCCGCCTTCGCCGAGGCCCGCGCCCGCGTCGCGGCCGGCGAGGTCGGCGCGCTCGAGCAGCTCGTCATCATCAGCCGCGACCCCGCGGCGCCCCCGGCCGACTACGTGAAGGTCTCGGGCGGCATCTTCCGCGATATGACCATCCACGACTTCGACATGGCGCGCTTCTTCGTCGACGATATCGTCTCGGTCAGCGCGACCGGCACGCAGACCTTCGATGCCGGCGCGCGCGAGCACGGCGACTACGACACCGCGGTCACCACGTTGCGCGCCGCGTCGGGCGCCATCGTCACCATCGTGAACTCGCGCCACAGCTCGGCGGGCTACGACCAGCGCATCGAGGCGTTCGGCGGCCAGGGCATGCTGCAGGTCTCGAACGAACCGTCGACGCTCGTGAGCTTCTCGGGCGCCTCCGCGGTCGAGGCGAAGCGCCCGTACCCCGAATTCTTCCTCGAGCGCTACGCCCGCGCGTACTCCGACGAGCTCGCCGAGTTCGTGAAGCTCGCTCGCGGCGAGGCCTCGACGAGCCCGACTTTCGAAGACGGCCGTGCAGCGCTCGTGCTCGCCGATGCCGCGCAGCGCTCGGCGACCGAGGGCGTCGTCGTCGCGGTCGAGTTCTAGTATCCGGCCTGCGGCCGCACGGCGGCGCGTCGTCGGCCGCACGCGCAAGGGGCTTCGGCCCCGTGCCACAATGAGGGGGTGGCGGCGAAAGCGGTAGACGACGGGCGTGCTGACGGACGTCGCGGCCCGCGGCGCCCGACGATGCAGGACGTCGCCGACCGGGTCGGTCTCTCGCGGCCGCTCGTGTCGATCGTGCTGCGCGGCGCCCCGGGGGCGTCGGATGAGTCGCGCGAGCGCGTGCTGGCTGCGGCGCGCGAGATCGGGTACTACCCCGACGACTCCGCGCGAATGCTGCGACTGCGGCGCAGTCGGCGGCTCGGCGTGCTGTTCACTATGCGCCAGCCGTTCGAGGCCGACCTCGTCGACGCGCTCTACGCCGAGGCCGAACGGCGCGGCTACACGCTCGCGCTGAGCCATATGGGCCCAGGCAGGCCGCAGCGCACAGCGCTCGACGAGCTGATGGGGCAGCGCATCGAAGCCCTGATCGTGCTCGCGGCCGAAGACGAAGCCGGCACCGTGACGCAGCTGCCCGACGCCATTCCCGCGGTGATGCTCGGCGGCCCGCGTTCGAACGGCGACGAGCACGACGATGTGCGCGTCGAGAACGAGGCGGGCATCGCTCTCGCGGTCTCGCACCTGACCGGTCTCGGGCACCGGGATATCGTCTACGTCGGGCCGGCCGAAGGCCCGAACGCCGTCGAACGGCTGACGGGCTATACCGCCGCGATGGCAGAGGCCGGGCTGGCGAGCCACATCGACGTCGTCGAGAGCGGGTACACCGAGGTCGGCGGGAGCCGCGCGGCTCAGGCGCTGCTCGCGCGGCGGGTGCGGCCGACGGCGCTCATCTGCGCGAACGACCGCTGCGCGTCCGGGGTGACGAGTATGCTGATCCGCGCGGGCGTCGCGGTGCCCGAGGGGATGTCGGTCGTGGGGTTCGACGACAGCAGCGCAGCGCGCCTCCCGTACCTGGATCTGACGAGCGTACGCCCCGACCCGGCACGTATGGCGGCGCTCGCCATCGACGCGGCCGAAGCGCGGATCGAGTGCCCCGAAAGCAGCGCCGGCCCCGTCCATCACCGCGTGCCGGTGACGCTCGCCGTGCGCAGCAGCACGGGGCCGGCGCCCGCGAACTGACCGCCCGGTCATCTCGAACTGACCGTCCCGTGGCTCTCGTCGAGGTCGCGCCCGCGGCCTGCATGGGGGTGGTTCGCGGCCGGTTTCGGCGTGTCGCGAATCCACTACTAGCACGTTCTAGTTTTCGCTGCTATCGTCGCTCTCGAACACGGCGAGACCTGCTTTACGGCATGCGGAGTCCGTGATGCATCGCTACGAACCAGGAGACTCGCCATGACCGACGCGACCACCCATGCGAAGACCGCAACCCCCGTCCGTCTCGGCCTCATCGGCTCCGGGTGGATCGGAGCCTTCCACGCCGAGACGATCGCGCAGCGCATTCCCAGCGCCGAACTCGCGGTCGTCGCCGACCCCGTGCCGGGCGCCGCCGAGCGCGTCGCCGCACCGCTGGGCGTTTCGAAGACCGTGCTCGATGCCGCAGAGGTGTTCGCCGATCCCGACGTCGACGGCGTGGTCATCTCGTCGCCCGCGTTCACCCACGCCGGCCTCGTGGTCGCAGCCGCCGAGGCGGGCAAGGCCGTGTTCGTCGAGAAGCCGATGGCGCTCACTCTCGAAGACGCCGACCGCGCGATCCTCGCCGCGAAGAACGCGGGCGTGCCGCTGCAGACCGGTTTCAACCGTCGCTTTTCGCGCGACTTCGCGTCGGCGCACCAGATCGTCGCCGACGGCGGCATCGGCACCCCGCAGCTGCTGCGATCCCTCACCCGCGACCCCGGCATCCCGAACCCGGGCGCGGTGAAGCCGTGGACCATCTTCCTCGAGACCCTCATCCACGACTTCGACACGCTCAACTGGTTCAACGCCGACGCCCGACCCGTCGAGGTGTTCGCCGTCGCCGACGCGCTCGCGTACCCCGACTTCAAGCAGTCGGGCCTGCTCGACACCGCCATGGTCACCATTCGCTACAGCAACGGCGCACTCGCGAGCGCCGAGGCCAACTTTTCGGCGGCCTACGGCTACGACGTGCGCGGCGAAGTGTTCGGCTCGGGCGGCATGGTCACCGCCGGCGACGTACGTGCGACGAGCACGCGCCACTACTCCGGAGCCGGCGCTGCAGCACCGACCACGCGACTCAACATCGACCTGTTCCACCAGGCCTACACGGATGAGCTCGTGTCGTTCGTCGACGCGATCCGAAACGGCGGCCCAGTCGCCGGAGCCACCGGCGCAGATGCCCGCGCCGCGCTCGTGATCGCCCTGGCCTGCATCGAATCGGTCACCCGGGGCGCCCCGGTCGCGCTCGACGACCGCGGCGCGGTCATCTGAGCTGCTCATGAGAGCTGTCGACACGAGAGAGGGATCACCGAAGATGAGCTACCGCCTCGCCGCCTGCGCGGAGATGCTGTTCCTGGACCTGCCGATCGAGGAGCGCGTGCGCCGCATCCACGAGCGCGGCTTCCTCGTCGAGATCTGGGACTGGAGCAATAAGGATCTCAAGGCGCTCGCCGCCACAGGAGCCGAGTTCTCATCGATGACCGGATACCTCCGCGGCGACCTCACGACCGTCGAAGGGCGCGCCGAACTCATCGCCACCGCGAAGCTCTCGCTCGAGGCGGCAGCCGTCATCGATTCGCCGCGCCTCAACCTGCACGGCACCGGGCTCGGCGAGGGCGGCCTGCCGGTCGTGCCGCGCGAGAGCGTCACCGGCGAGGACTGGGTGCGCGCAGCCGACACGCTGCGCGAAATCGCTGCCCTGGGCGAATCCGCGGGGCGCACGTTCGTGCTCGAGAATCTCAACCTCGCCGTCGACCACCCGGGCACGCCGTTCGCCCGCGCAGCCGACACGCTCGCGCTCGTGCGCGGGGTCGATCACCCGAATCTGCGCCTGAACCTCGACCTGTACCACGCGCAGATCGGCGAGGGGAATCTGATCGAGCTCGTGACGGAGGCGCTGCCGTGGATCGGCGAGATCCAGGTCGCCGACGTGCCGGGGCGCTGCGAGCCGGGCACCGGTGAGATTCGGTACGAGGCGGTCGCCGCGGCGCTGCGCTCGCTCGGCTACTCCGGCGTGATCGGGGTGGAAGCCTGGGCGAGCGGCGACCCCGACATCGCGCTCGATGCGTTCGCGGCAGCGTTCGCGGCGTAGGCTCGGTGCTGGACGAGAAGCCGGGCAGTCGAATGAGGGAGAGCGCGTGATGGACGAGCAGAAGCAGCAGCGCATCCTGCGCATCGTCGTGTTCAGCATGCTCATCATCGGTGCGCTCGGGTTTCTGCTCTACTTCGCGCAGGGCGGTGAGATAGCCGGCGACAACGGCATCTTCCAATTCTTCCAGGCGCCCGCCGACCCGACGGTGCAGCCCGGCGGCGCCCCCGCGGGGGAGTAGAACGGCCCAGCTGGCCAGTCGGTGCTCAGGATCGCGCGCGGAGAGCATCACCTGACCAGCTGGAGGGTGCGCGTGTACTTGTAACGACACAGGATGGAGCGCGCACCGGTGATTCGGCGATGGACGAAGGTTCACCGCCGAAGCTCGGGATCAGGCGATTTTCGCCCTAGTGCCGCTTGCTGCGGACTGCAATGCGGCGTGCACAACCCCCATCATCTGGGTGGCCGTCGCGAAATCCGTGTCCATCGGGCGGCCGGCCGCGACGCAGCGGAGGAACTCCTGGATCTCGGCAGTGAAGGCCTCCGCATAGCCGGTGCCGACGCCCGCGCCCGGCATTGCCGCGACCTCAGCGAAGTAGGGGTGCTCCGGCCCGGTAAAGACGCGGCGGGCGCCGTTGTAGGCAGAGTCGCTCCCAGAGTTCTCGAAGATGTGGAACTCGCCTGAGGAGATCGAATCGAACTTCGCGCTGCCTCGTGAGCCGATGATCTCGACTCCGAGCGAGTTCGGCGTGCCCGAAGCGATGCGACTGAGAGCGATCTGCCCGACGGCACCCGATGCGAATTCGACCGACAGCAGCGCGGTGTCGTCATTCGTGACGGAGCCCGTCTCGGTCGATGCGGAGGCTCCGTGACCGATGGTGCCCTTGGCCGGTACGGGGCGCTCGGTGATCACCGTGCGCAGGGTCGCGTTCAGTACCTCGGTGATGGGTCCCGCGACGAAATGGAGGGCGTCGATTGCGTGGGCGCCGATATCGAGCAGCGCTCCGCCGCCCGACTGCTGCTGCGAGTAGCGCCAGGAGAGCGCACCCGCGGGGTCTGCGGCGTAGTCGGCGTAGTACCACCCGCGTACGGTGTGGATCTCGCCGAGACGACCGTCGCGCACGGCAGCGGCGAGTGCTGCGAGGCCGGGCAAGCGTCGGAACGAGAAGCCGACTCCGGTGACGGCGGTGGAGGCCTCGGCCAGCGCCTGAAGCCGAGCGGACTCCTCGGCGGTGGTACCGATCGGCTTCTCGGCGAAGAGGTGCTTGCCCGAAGCGATGACCTTGGGCAGTACTTCGGCATGCAGGAAGTTCGGCAGGGCTACACTGACCACGTCGATGTCATCTCGCGCGATGAAGGCGTCGACATCGGACACCGCCTCGGTGAACCCGTAGCGATGGGCGACGGACTGCGCGAGCGCGAGGTTCGGGTCTGCGATCGCGACCAGCTCGACGTCGATGTCAGCGGCCGGGGTCATCATGGCGTTACGGTAACCGAAGGCGTGGGCCTGGCCGGCCATGCCGGCTCCGATCACGCCGACGCGGATGGGCTGTGACATAGGTGGTCTCCTCTGAGAAAAATGACGGGGTTCTGATGGTGGCGATCTGAAGGGTGCTGCGTGCATCGGCTTGAGATCGATCCGATGCATTGAGGGGTCAGCGGAAGCGTGCGGGCGCGCCGCACTCCGCGATGTAGTCGTGGGTGCGCTTCGCGATCTGCAGCGGGGCGGTGAAGTCGCCGACGGGATACATGTCTTGCTCGATGACCGCGAAGATGCCGGGGTTGTGTTTCGCGGCCGCCTCGAGGATGGGTGCATATGCGGGCACGCCGAGGGGCGGCTCGACCATGACACCCTGCGCGACGGCGTCGACGAATGAGATGTCGTTCTTGAGCACGTGGGCGAGCAGATCGGGCTCGACCTGCTTGAGGTGGAGGTACCCGACACGGTCGGGGTGCTCAGAGATGACGCGCATGTTGTCGCCGAAGTAGTAGGCGAGGTGACCGGTGTCGAGGCAGAGGTTCGTGTACCGGGGGTCGGTGTTCTCGAGCAGGCGGATCACCTCGAAATGCGAGCCGACCGGACTCTCGGCATGCGAGTGGAACTGCTGCTTCAATCCGTATTCTTCGAGGAGGCGTCTGCCGATCTCGTCGTGGCCCGCAGTGAACGCCTGCCACTCCTGGTTCGTGAACTCGCGGGCGCCCTGCACTGTTCCGTCGGATCCGCGCTCCCACATTTCGGGGAGCGCGATCACGTGTTCGCCGCCGAGCGCGGTGACGAGCTTTGCGACCTCGCTCACGGCGAGCCAGGCCTTCTCGGTCTCGTTGCCTCCCCGGTGGAGCCCAGTGAAGACCGTTCCCGCAGAAAGCTCGAGCTCGTGCGCGTCGAAGTCATCCCGGAGCTTTGCGGGGTCGGTGCCAAGGTAGCCGTAGGGGCCGAGTTCGGTCCAGTGGAAACCAGCCTCGGTGACCTCGCGCAAGTACTGTTCGGGGCCCGGTTGCGCCGGATCCACGGCGTTCCACACTCCCCAGGAATCGGGGGCGATGCCGATGCGGGAGGCGGTGTCAGGCGTGCTGGACATTGGGTACGGCTCCTTCGCCATATGGGTGCGGTTGACGATTGCGATGCTAGAGCGCTTTAGTTTTTGATGTCAAGCGTGATTTCTGGTTGCCGCGAAAGGTGTGGGTGTCGTCGTTGCTGCTTTTGGGTAGTTGATAGTGGATTGTTTGTAAATAAATGCCTGATAAGACATGAATAAATGACGAATTCTCGCCAGGCTAATGACTGTGGAGGGTGCTGAGCGGATCGCCTGATTGCATGGTGGAGAGAAAATGGTACTTGACGAAGCGAACTAAAGCGCTCTAGTTTTAGTTCGACGGAACGAAGCTGTTCCGCCCACATAAGCGACAAGGAGGTCACGGTGTCTCAGAAATCACGCCGTGTAATGACCGCGGCACTGCCGCTTTCTTTGGCTGCCGCGCTCGCGCTCACCGGGTGCGGTGCCAGCGGATCGTCAGTAGAGGGAAGCCCCGATTCCGGTGATCTGAACGTTCAGGTGTATGGCGACTGGCCCTTCGTGCAGGCTGCAGCCGACTCGTTCATGAAGGAGCACCCCGACGCGAAGATCAAGGTCGGTGGCATCACGAACGAGCAGATGCGCGAGTCCGGCGGCCGGCTGTTCACCTCGAGCGATGCGCCCGACGTCGTCTCGTACACGTTGCAGGACGCCTACATGGAAGACTGGATCGCAGCCGGCGCGCTGCAGCCCCTCGACGATGTGTGGAAGGAGAACGACCTCGAATCGGTCGTCAGCGGCACGACCGTCGACCTCGCAACTGCCTCCGACGGCAAGAAGTATTCGGTGCCGGTGGCACTTACGCTGCTGCCGTACGTGTACATGGATACCGAGCAGTGGGCGAGCTTCGGCGGCGCGGCTCCCGACCCCGAGACGCACACCTTCGCCTCCGTCGACGAGTTCAGCGATTCTCTCCAGGCTGCGAAGGATGCAGGGCTCACCCCGCTCTCGGTACCCGGCAACCCCTTCGTTGAATACCTCTTCGGGTCGCTGCTCCAGACCTCGTGCGGCACAGACCTCTACACCGAGATCTCCACGAACTGGCAGAAGGGCGGCGAGAAGAGCGCTGAATACACTGATCCGTGCGTCGTCAATGCGCTCGAGCAGCTGGGCGAATGGGGGGAGAAGGGCTACTTCGCCCAGGGCGTTGACAGTCTGACGTTCGAACAGTCACAGACGCTCTTCGACACGCAGAAGTCGCCGACCTGGATCATGGGCAGCTGGGTACCGCCGGTCTACGAGCCCGAAGGCTTCACTTGGGATTGGGCGCTCTTCCCCTCGCTCGGCGATGAGCCCACCGCGCACGGTGTTTCTCTAGACTCGTTCCTGGTGCCACAGGGGGCGAAGAACCCCGAGCTTGCGAAGAGCTTCATCTCGTACCTCACTTCGAAGGCAGTCGTCGAGGACGGGATGAACAAGGTCCCGGCCCGCGAGGATGTCGACCTGTCGAAGGTCATCGAATCCCCGATTCTCACGAGCATCGTCGAACAGTACCAGACGGCGCCGCAGGCGCCCGGCTGGTTCACGATGCTGCCCGCCAGCGTCGAGCAGGAGTTCTCGGAATCGGTGGTTTCCGGTGTGATGTCCGGTCGCGTCAGCGCGAAGGATGCCGCAGCTGCGCTGCAGGACGCCGCGAGCACGTATCGCGAGCAGCACTCCTAATCCGTCAGCCGCGAGACCGGGGGAGCGGTGCGAACCGCTCCCCCGGGAAGGGTCATCATGTCTACAACACAGGTCAAAGCGAAACCGCGAAACCCGAAGTCTGCCGAAGGCCGGTCCTCCCACGGGGCTTCTCAGAAGCTGTTCTGGTCGTTCACCGCCCCGGCCATCGTGCTCGTGGTTCTGTTCACGATCTGGCCGGCGCTTACGTCGATCCCACTCATGTTCCAGCGTTGGCCCGGCTACGGAAATGCGCAGTGGATCGGGTTCGATAACTTCACCCGACTTTTCACCGATCCGGATGCGCTCTGGGCTCTGCTGAGGACCTTCGCCCTGACGGTGCTCGCAGCGGGCGGCACGGTCATTCTGGGTACGGCGTTCGCCATTGCGTTCCATCGCAAGATTCCGCTCTCGAACACTCTCAAGTTCATCATCTTCCTGCCCGTCATCTTGCCGCCGACGATGTACGCGTTGGCATGGAAGAACGCGCTCGATCCCGAGCTCGGGTGGGTGAACCCATTGCTGCAGCAGATCAACCCGGCATGGTCGCCGCACTGGTTGAGTGACCCGAACCTGGTGCTCTGGGTCGTGACATTCATCGCGACGATCCAGTACGTCGGCATTCCGATGATCCTCATGGTGTCGGCGATGAACGATATCCCTGAGTCGATCAATGAGGCAGCCACGCTTGACGGGGTGAATGCTTGGCAGAGGATCTGGAAGGTGACGCTGCCCATGACGAAGGATGTGCTCGTCGTCGTGATTGGTCTGCAGATCATCGGCAACTTCAAGCAGCTCGATACTGTCTACGCACTCACGCAGGGCGGGCCGAGCAAGGCGTCCGACATCCTGTCGACGTTCATTTACCGTGAGGGCTTCACCCTCGGAGACTTCGGATACGCGAGCGTAGCCGGGTTCGTCGGCACCATCATCATCGTCGCGGCGTCGATGGCATACACCCTCTTCTTCCGTCCGTCGAAGATCAGCAACCAGTAGGGAACGGAAATGAGCACGATCACTCACACGCAACTCATCTCCTCCGCGAATGCGGGCAAAGCAGCAACTCGCAGCCGACGCAAGCCTCGAGGCCCCTGGGGGTGGGTCGCGACCGTCGTCGTCGGCCTCTACGCGATCATGACGGTGCTACCGACGATTACCATCCTGCTCGGCTCATTCAAGGAGTCGAAGCAGATCGTCGCCGACCCGTTGGGTTTGCCGACCACCTGGGTCTTCGATAACTACGTGCGCGGGTGGGAGGGCGTTGCGGTCGGCGAATCGATGTCGCTTTACTTCCTCAACACGGCGCTCTTCTCGATAGCTGCCGTCGGGGCAAGTGTGATCGCCGGTACGATGGCCGCGTACGCGATCGCGCGCAAGACCGGCCCGATGTCGGCAGCCTTCGAACGTCTCTACTATGTGCTGTACGCGCTGCCGTTCCTGGCAGTGATCATTCCGCTCTTCAGTGTCACCGGTGACTTCGGCATCCGCAGCAACCCGTTCATGATCGGCCTCGTATTCGCTGCGGGCTGGCTTCCGCTCAATGTCGTGCTCATGTACGCGTTCTTCGCGTCGTTCCCCAACGACGTGATCGAGGCCGCGAAGGTCGACGGTGCCTCGGAAATCCGCATTTTCTGGACGATCGCCGTGCCGATGTCGAAAGGCCCGATTCTCAGTACCGTGCTGCTGAGCTTCATCTACGCCTGGAACAACCTGTCTCACACGCTGCCATTGCTCGTCGACCCGGCGAGCACGACGGTCGCGCCCGGCCTGCTGCTCTTCAGCGCTCAATACAGCGTCGATATTGGAGCGCAGATGGCCGGCCAGATCATCAGCATCATTCCGCTCGTGTTGGCCTACGCGCTAATGCACAAGCACATCATGGAGAGCTTCCGCGTCGGCTCGTTCCGTTAGAGACGCTCGCTGGAAACCGCAACACGATTCTCCGGGGCTATGCGGCGCGGAGAGGAAAAAGGAACAACACGACATGGGAAACCTCAACTGGGACTTCACGAGCCGACGGGTGCTTGTCACCGGCGCCGCCTCGGGCATCGGATACGGCGTCGCAAGCCTCTTCGCCCGATCGGGGGCTCGAGTAGCAGTGCTCGACCGCCCCGGCGATGCGCTCGACGCGGCGGTGGCCTCGCTCTCGGAAGCGGCGCAGGAAGCGGTTATCGCGATCCCTGCCGATCTCAGCAGCCTCGACGAGATCGAGCGCGCGGCCGGCGAGGTCGAACAGCGCCTGGGCGGCTTGGACACCCTCGTGAACAACGCCGGCGTGGGCAAGGAGATCGCACTCGTCGACACCGATGACGCGCACCTCGACTTCGTGCTCGACGTGAACCTGCGAGCTGTCATCGCGCTCACGCGCGAGCTCGTGCCGGCGCTCATCCGGTCGGGTGATGGCGCATCGGTGATCAACCTGGCGTCGCAGGCCGCGAAGGTCGGTAACCCCGGTATCACGGTGTACAGCGCGAGCAAAGCCGGGGTGATCGGCTTCACGCGATCCCTGGCGGCGGAGCTCGCGCCCCAGGGAGTGCGGGTCAACTCGGTAGCCCCGGGCACTGTGCTCACGCCGATGATGGAGAACAACATCCGCCACACCAGCGAGGAGCGGGGCATCAGCTACGAGGAGGCCTACGGCGTGTGGGCCGCGCCCATTCCGCTCGGCCGGATGCAGGGGCCGCAGAATATCGCCGCGGCGATCGCCTTCCTGGCATCGGATCTCGCGTCAGAGATCACCGGCGAATCCCTCAACGTCAGCGGCGGGCTGGTGACCGTCTGACTTCGCCGACACAGGCCAAATGTAAGCTAGTCAATCTGAAGAAGAACAGCGGCCCCGACCATAGGCTGCGCCGGAGGGCACGATGGCACGGACCACAATGGAGGACGTTGCGAAGCGCGCGGGAGTATCGCGGGCGCTCGTCTCATTGGCGTACCGCAACCTTCCCGGTGTGAGCGAGGCGACGCGGGAGCGTATTCTCGCGGTCGGACGCGAGCTGCGCTACTCTCCGAACCGTGTTGCGGCGCGGCTCGCGAGCAGCAGCGGCGACACGATCGGCGTCTTTCTGCAAGATCTGCACAACGACCTCTATGCCGACGTGTTCGACGGTGTTCGGGAAGTCGCTGACAGGGAGGGTATTCCCCTCGTGCTGACAGTAGGCGAGCTCGGTGGCAATCGCGATCGTTCCGCGCTCGAGACCCTGAAACAGAGCCGGGTCGATGTCGCCATCGCCATCGGGCTCCTCATGTCCGATGCGGAGGCGAGTGAGGTGGCGAAGGATTTGCCCCTTGTGGTCGTCACGCGGAAGATCGATGGCATCGACAGCGTGTACTCCGATGATCTCGAGAGCGGTCGCCTCGCTACCGAGTACCTTATTCGCATGGGGCACCGACGGATCGCATTCCTCGCGAATCCGCCCGACGACGGCTACCGGGGGCGGCGCGACGGATACTTCGCGGTAATGGAGCGGGCGGGCCTTCCTCCTCGGGTGGTGCAGAGCGAATGGTCCCGCGAAGCTGCGGCCCGCGATATTGGAGAGGTGCTCGACTCGGTCGAGCGGCCGACGGGGATTTTCGCGCATAACGACCAGGCAGCGCTCGGAGTGCTCGACGCCCTCGCGGCTCGCGGACTGCGCGCAGGGGTAGACGTATCGGTGATCGGGCACGACAATACAGCGGGAAGCCGGCTCCCCGGTGCGGCGCTGACCACTGTCGACCTGCATGGCTTCGAACTCGG
The DNA here is from genome assembly GCF_051043335.1 of Leucobacter sp. gxy201. Classification (NCBI taxonomy): domain Bacteria; kingdom Bacillati; phylum Actinomycetota; class Actinomycetes; order Micrococcales; family Microbacteriaceae; genus Leucobacter; species Leucobacter sp. gxy201. The sequence goes on along the minus strand of NZ_JAMXWS010000002.1, from coordinate 266,307 downwards.
GCGTCGAGCTGCGGAACTCGCCCTGAGTCGGATTGCCGAACCAGCGAGGCACGCCGAGGACTCACCGTCGAGGCCGACGCTCATCAAGCGCGAGACCACGGCATCGTACGTTCAGCCGATCACGGGGTCTCCTGAGGCGTCGCTGAATCGCGGGTGACCCCCAGTTTCGGCTCGCCGAGCGCTCTGGACCGGTCCACGCGTAGACTGGTGCGCGGACAGCGGCGCGGCCGCGGCGATGGAGGCGTGGACGTGAAGACAGAGCAGGAAACGGGCGGCACCGAGCGCAAGAGCGCACCCATGACCGCGCCGACGCCGGTGCCCGCTCCCGCGCGCAAACGTCCCCCCACCATCCGCGACGTCGCGAGCGAGGCCGGCGTCTCGAAATCGCTCGTCTCGCTCGTCTTCAACGGCGGCGAGAACGTCAGCGAGGAGCGCCGGCAGCGCGTGCTGCTGGCCGCCGAGCGCCTCGGATACCGCCCGAACCTCGTCGCGCAGTCGCTCTCGGCCGGGCGCCGCGACCTCATCGCCATCCTCGTCTCGAACCTGCACAACCCCCTCTTCGCCGACATCGTCGCCGCTGCGAAGGCCCGTTTCGGCGAGGCAGGGCGTCGCACCATGATCGTGAGCGCGCAGGTGGACGATGGCAGCGGCGAGACGGTGCTCGACCGCGACAACCTCGCGGTGTTGCGCGACCTGCGCCCGTCGGGCCTGCTCACGATCGGCACGATCCCCGAGTTCAGCGGGCTCGCCGAGCTCACCCACACCGTGCCGACGGTGGTCGCGAGCGCGATCGACGCGACCGACGACACCGTCGCGACGGTGCGCACCGATGATGCGGCAGGGATCGGCCTCGTCGTCGACCACCTCCTCGAGCAGGGCATCAGGCGCATCGTCTTCGTCGGCGGCGACGGCGGCACCGTGTCGGCGTCGCGCGAGCGGGCGTTCCGCGGTATCGCGGAGCAGCGCGGCCTCGGCGCCGACGCGCGCGTCGAGCGCGCCGACTTCACCGAGACCGGTGCCCGCCTGGCCGTCGAGCGGCTGCTCGCCGAGAAGCGCCTTCCCGAGGCGATCGTCGCGGTCAACGACCTCACCGCCGTCGCCGTCATCTCCGCGCTCGAGGCGGCGGGCGTGCCGGTGCCGGGCGGGTGCCGTGTCACGGGATACGACGATACGACGCTATCGGCGATCCCGCGCATCTCGCTCACCAGCGTCGACCCCGACAACCGCCGCATCGGCCGCGAGGCCGCCGAAACTCTACTCGCTGCCGCCTACCCGGCGGCCGGTGCCCCGGGTACTGGCGCCGCCGCAGGCCCCCATCACGAGGTGCTCATCGAGCCGAGCCTCGTCGTGCGCGGCTCGTCCGTCGCCGGCTGACACGTTCGGTCGCTACCCGTCGGCTACCGTCGGTGCCGGTGGGCGACTGTCGGTGCCGGTCGGCTACCGTCGGTGCCGGTGGGGGCCTCGCGGCGGCCTACCGGCTCCGACCTCGTCGACAAAGGGTCGCGAATTGGGGTTCGCGCCACTGCGAGACCCCAATTCGCGCCTCCTTGTCGCATCGAGCGCCCGCGGCCGCGCCCGCGCCCGCGCCCGCAGGGGCAGAAGGGCAGCGGCAGCGGGCCTCAGCTGACCCGGCGGTTGGCCTCGGCGAAGCAGGCGAGGGCCGCATCGCGCGCCTCGGCGAGACCCCGCTCGAGCGGCAGCGAACGGTGGCGATCCGAGAGCATCTCGACGCCCCACGGCCCGTCGAACCCGGTCGCGCGCACGGCGTCGATGAAGGCCGGCACGTCGAACGACCCCTCGCCGGGCAGCAGACGCCGGTGCACGGTGTCCTCGAAGAGCGTGCCGACCGGTTCGGGGGCGCCGTCGTTGAGCTCGACCGAGAAGACGTATTCGCCGGGCACGCGCTCGGCGATGACCGTGTAGTCGGTGCGCGGGCGGGCGACGTGCCAGATGTCGATGCACAGGCCGCCGGCCGGGTTCGCGACCTTCGTGACGAGGTCGATGCCGTCTTCGAGCGACGGGCCATGGGTCGCGAAGGGGAGGAACTCGTAGGCGACGCGAGTGCCGTGCTCGGCCGCCTCGGTGGCGAGCGCGTCGAACGCGGCGGCGAAGCGGTCGTCGTCGACGGGGAGCCCCGCGGTCTCGGGGCCGATCTTCACGGTGCGCGCGCCGAGTGCTTCGGCCGCCGCGAAGAGGTCGCGCCGCACACGGTCGGAGGTCGCCCGCCGTTCGTCGTCGGCCCACCAGTGCTCGATGAGCTCGAGCTCGACGTGCTGCATGCCGTGGTCGTCGAGCCGCTGCCTCAGCTCGGCGAGCGTGCCGCGTTCGAGATGCGCCATGAGGTCGGTGTGCGCGAGACCGAACCCGGCCCATCCGCCGGCGGCCGCGGCGGCGATGCGATCCTCGATCGGGATCGGGCTCCGATCGCGCTCCGGCCCGGGCATGGCGGTGCCCGCCGTGGTCCAGCAGGTGGCGAGCAGGGCGGGCGTTGCGGTCATGGTGCTCCTTCGCGTCGGGTCTCGACCCAGTGTGCCATGGGCGGTTGACGGAACCGGCGCGACATGCGTACAATTTGGACCGGTCCAAGTTTCAAGGATGAGAGAGTGAACCCATGAGCGCACAGGGCACGCAGCACACGCAGGACACGCGTGAATACGGCAACTACGATCTGCTGATCGGCGGGGAGTGGCGGGGCGCCCAGGGCGGCGCACGCGCCGAGGTGCTCTCGCCGTTCGACGGCCGCGCGATCGGCGAGGTCGCCGTCGCCACCGTCGCCGACGTCGAGGCCGCGGTGACTGCAGCGGCCGCCGGCGCCGCGAAGTGGGGCCGCACCCCGGCTCACGAGCGCGCCGCCATCCTGAACCGCGCCGCCGATCTCGCCGATGCGCGCGCCGACGAGATCGCCGCCGTCATCTCGGCCGAGAACGGCAAGCCGCTCACTGAGGCCCTCGGCGAATCCCGCCGCTCGGGCGCGATCATCAGGCTCTCCGCCCACGAGGGCACCCAGCTGTACGGCGACTCGCTGCCGCTCGACGCGAACCCCGGCACGGGGCAGGACAAGCTCGGCTTCACGCTGCGCCAGCCCGTCGGCGTCGTCGTCGCCATCACCCCGTTCAACTACCCGGCGTTGCTCGTTCTGCACAAGGTCGGCCCGGCCCTCGCGGCGGGCAACGCCGTCATTCTGAAGCCGGCGGGGGCCACCCCGCTCACGGCGCTCGCGCTCGCGCAGGTATTCGTCGATGCCGGCGTGCCCGAGGGGGTCATCTCGGTGATCACGGGCTCGGGCGGCGTGCTCGGCGACGCGCTCGTCACCGACCGCCGCGTGCGCAAGATCTCGTTCACCGGTTCGACCGGGGTGGGCGAGCGCATCGCCTCGATCGCCGGCGTGAAGAAGCTGTCGCTCGAGCTCGGCGCGTCGTCGCCGACCGTGATCCTGCCCGGCGCCGACATCGAGAAGGCAGCCGCGGCGGTCGCGGCGGGCGGCTACGTCAACGGCGGCCAGGTCTGCATCTCGGTGCAGCGCGTCATCGTGCACCGCGACGTCGAGGCCGATCTTCTCGATGCCCTGCAGCCGAAGGTGGCGCAGATCAAGATGGGCGACCCCTTCGCCGAGGGCACCACGCTCGGCCCGCTCATCTCCGAGCGCGAGGCGCGCCGCGTCGAGAGCAGCATCGCACAGGCCGTCAGCGACGGCGCGCACCTGCTCACGGGCGGCGAGCGCGATGGCGGCTTCATCTCGCCCGCGATCGTGACCGGCGTCGACACCCGCCAGGCCTTCGCGCAGGAGGAACTCTTCGGCCCCGCCGTCGCCGTCACCACCGTCGACGGTTTCGACGCCGCGATCGACGCCGCTAACGGCACCCCCTACGGCCTCGCCGCCGGCGTCTTCGGCGGAACGCTCACCGAGGGCATCCGCGCCGTGCGCGAGATCGAGGCCGGCTCCGTGCATCTCGGCTGGACGCCGCTGTGGCGCGCCGACCTCATGCCCTACGGTGGCCTGAAGGCCTCGGGCTACGGCAAGGAGGGCGTGCGCTCCACGGTCGAGGAGATGACAGAAGTGAAGACCGTCATCATGCACGGCTGATTTCTACAGGGATCGCGGATCGCGGACGCGGTTGACGGAGTTTCGGGATGCGCGCCTCATCCATCCGCGGGGTGCGAACACCCCGCTCCCGCCAGACCCGGCCAAGTCGCGCATGTGCGAATCCCACCGGACGCCAGACCTTCAGCATCGTGCATGAGCACGGGCTTCGAGAAAACGCAGAACAACAGTAAGCAAAGGAGCATCTTCATGGTTCAGGGAACCTCCGGGCAGACCGTGCGGCTCACGGTCGCGCAGGCCATCGTGCGCTTCGTCGCAGCGCAGTATTCCGTCGCCGACGGCGAACGCCGCCGCTTCGTGCCCGCGGCGCTCGGCATCTTCGGCCACGGCAACGTCGCCGGCTTCGGCCAGGCGCTCGCCGAGAACTCCGACTCGCTGCCGTTCGTGCAGGGTCGCAACGAGCAGGCGCTCGGCCACATGGCCACGGGCTTCGCGAAGGCGTCGAAGCGCCGGCAGACTCTCGCCGTCACGGCGTCGATCGGCCCGGGCGCCACGAACCTCATCACCGCCGCGGGCCTCGCTACCGTGAACCGCATCCCGCTGCTGCTCTTCCCGGGCGACACCTACGCGACCCGCCGCCAGGGGCCGGTGCTGCAGCAGCTCGACCTGCCGGGCACCCCCGACGTGACGGTGAACGACGCGTTCCGCCCCGTGTCGCGCTTCTTCGACCGCATCAACCGCCCCGAGCAGCTGCTCACGGCGCTGCCGCAGGCGTTCCGCGTGCTCGCGAACGCCGAGGAGACCGGCGCGGTCGTCGTGTCGCTGCCGCAGGACGTGCAGTCGCACGCCTACGACTTCCCGGTCGAGTTCTTCGCCGAGCGCGACTGGGTGATCCGCCGCCGTCTGCCCGATGTCGTCGAGGTCGCGCAGGTCGCCGAACTCATCAAGCACGCCGAGCGCCCCCTCGTCATCGCGGGCGGCGGCGTGCACTACGCCGACGCGCAGGGCGTGCTCACCGGGCTCGCGAAGCGCACGCTGCTGCCGGTCAGCGAGACCTTCGGCGGCAAGGGCGCCATCACCGAGGACGGCCCGTGGAGCGTCTTCGGCATCGGCCTCGAGGGGTCGCCGACCACCAACCGGCTGGCCGCCCGTGCCGACCTGATAGTGCACATCGGCACTCGCCTCACCGACTTCGCGACAGCATCGCAGTCGCTGTTCGCGAACCCCGACGTGCGGTTCGCGTCGATCAACACCGTCGAGCACGACGCCGTGAAGCAGGGCGCCACGGCCGTGCTGGCGGATGCGAAGCTCGCACTCGAAGCGCTCGACGCAGTGCTCGACGGGTATGCGATCCCTGCAGCTTGGGCCGCCGAGGTCGAGCAGGCGCGCGCCGACTGGCTGCCCGCGCGCGATGCGGCGCTCGACCCGTACACCCGCTTCCCGAAGGAGCAGCACCCCGAGCTGCTCGATACCGACGCGGTGCTCACCCAGGGCCAGCTCATCGGCCTCATGCAGCGGCACTCGCGCCCGGGCGACACGATCGTCGCCGCGGCCGGCGGCCCTCCCGGCGACCTGCAGAAGGTGTGGGATGCGACCGACGGCCGCCACGCGCACCTCGAGTTCGGCTTCTCGTGCATGGGCTACGAGCTGCCCGCGGCCATGGGGGTGCGCGTCGCCGACGCCGACCCTTCGCACCGCGTCACCGCGTTCATCGGCGACGGCACCTTCATCATGATGCCGACCGAGATCGTCACCGCGGCGCAGGAGAAGATCCCGTTCACCGTCGTCATCTCCGAGAACCACGGCTACCAGGTGATCCGCCGCCTGCAGATGTGGCGCACGGGCGAGCACTACGGCAACGAGTTCCGGTATCGCGAGGGCGAGGGATCGCTCGCGACTTCGGACGCCGGCGTGCTCGAGGGCGACTACTTGAAGATCGACCTCGCGCAGGTCGCGGCGGGTCTCGGCGCTGAGGTGCGCACGCCCACGACGGCCGAGGAGGTCGCTGCGGCGCTCGACGAGACCCGTGACGTGCAGGGCCCGGTCGTCATCGTCGTGCCGACGATTCCGCACGCCGACCTGCCCGGTGCCGAGGCCTGGTGGGACGTCTCGCCGGCGGAGGTCTTCGACCGGGTCGACACCTCCGTGAAACTCGTCGAGTACCGCGAGGGCCTCGAGCTGCAGCGGTGGCACGGATGACCGCGGGCCCGCTCGCGCCCGGGCGCAGGTTGCGCGAGCGCTTCCTCGCGGGGGAGCCGACCATCGGCACCTTCCTCGGTCTCGGCTCGGTGACCGCCGCCGAGGTGTGCGCGGCCGCCGGCCTCGACTGGGTGCTCGTCGACCTCGAGCACGGCGGCGGCGATGAGAGCGAGGTCGGCGCGGTCGCCGCGGCGGCCGGCGCCTACGGCACCGCCACGCTCGTGCGGGTCGAGCAGCCCGAGCGCATCCGCATCGGGCGCGTGCTCGACGCGGGCGCGGCGGGTGTCATGTTCCCGCGCATCTCGAGCGCGGCCGAGGCCGCCGAAGCGCGGCGCCACCAGCTGTATCCGCCCGAGGGCGACCGCGGTGTCGCGAGTTACAACCGTGCCGCCCGCTGGACCTTGGACACCCCGGCGCTCGACGGCTCGAACGATCAGGCGATCGGCATCGTGCAGATCGAGACGCTCGGCGCCGTCGATGAGCTCGACGCGATCGCCGCGACCGACGGCGCCGACGTGCTCTTCGTCGGGCCGCAGGATCTCAGCTACGCGCTCGGCGTGCCGCGGCAGTTCGATGCGCCGGTCTTCCAGCAGACGCTCGACCGGGTGGTTGAGGCGTGCCGACGGCACGGCAAGGTCGCGGGCATCCTCGCGAACGACCGCGTGGCCGCCGAACGCTACTTCGAGCGGGGCTTCGGATTCGTCGCCATCGGGTCGGACGCGACGCTGCTCGCCGCGGCGGTGCACGCGATGATCCCCGACGGCATGGGCGTGCGATGAGCGCTGAGAGGCCGGCAGTGGCACTTGCCGCATCCCCGGTCGTCGTCGGTCTCGGGCCGGTCGACCCCGCGCTCGTCGTGCCGTACCTGCCAGAGGGCGCGGTGTTCGCGGCGAAGCCGAGCGCGGGCGATCTCGCCGAGGCGCAGGGTGCGATCGTGCGCGCGGCCTACGATGTCGATCGCGAATTGCTGACCCGTATGCCGAACCTCCGCGTCGTCGCGCGCACCGGGGTGGGGGTCGAGCGCGTCGATCTCGCCGCCGCTGCGGAACGCGGGGTGCACGTCGCGATCACCCCGGGCAGCAACGCCCGGGCGGTCGCCGAGGGAGCCTTCGCGATGCTGTTGTCGCTCGTCAAGCGCGTCGGAGTTTCTCACGCGTACGTGGCGGGCGACCGGTGGGGCCGCGACGCGGTCGCAGACCCGGTGCCCGTGCCCGGCGATGCCATCGGGAAGACGCTCGCCGTGATCGGCTTCGGGCGCATCGGGCGCATCATCGCCGGCTACGGCGCCGCCTTCGGCATGCGCGTCGTCGTGCACGACCCCTTCGTGCGGTCGGAGGAGTACGAGAACGCGACGCTCGAGGCCGCCGTGCGGCAGGCCGATGCGCTGACGCTGCACCTGCCCGGAGGCGACGGCGAACTGCTGCCGCTCGATCTGCTGCGGCAGGCGAGGCCCGGGCTCGTGCTCGTGAACTGTGCGCGGGCCGAGCTCGTCGCGGTCGAGACCCTGCGCACCGCCCTCGACGAGGGCGTGCTCGGCGGTGTCGGGCTCGACGTGTTCCCCGAGGAGCCGGCGCAGTCGCACCCGCTCGCCGGTCGCGAGGACGTGCTGCTGAGCCCGCACACGACCGGGCTGTCGGAGGCGGCGATGGCGGCCACCTTCCGCATGGCGGCCGAGGCCGTCTCTCGCGTGCTCGCAGGGGGCGAGCCGGAGTTCAGAGCCTCATAGGCCGGGCTCCGGCTCGACCCCTTGTTGACGGATCGGAAAAATGCTCGTATGCTTTGGACCGGTCCAATCCTCGTGGATCCCTGATTCAGCGAGGGGGATCAGCGGCTGCGATCGGGTGCGATTGCGAGCCTCGGTTGTTACCCAACCTTTACCCGCCGGGTATCAGGGCGAGGTATTTGTGGGGTAATCTCATGAACAGAAGCGCAAGCTTTGTAACGACATTAGTTCTAAACACACGATGGAGTGAAGACGATGAAGTCACGTATGGCCCGTTGGGGCAAAGTAGGACTCGGAGCGCTCGCCGCTGCAGGTGCGCTCGCGCTCGTGGCGTGCGGCACCCCCGCAGGCGCGGGCGGCGCAGGCGGCGGTAGCGCCGCTGCGGATCAGCCGGAGCTGAAGGTCGCGCTGGTCACCCACGCGGCCCCCGGCGACACCTTCTGGGACACCATCCGCGCGGGCGCGGAGGACGCCGCGGATAAGAACAACATCGAGCTGCTCTACAGCTCGGACCCGGACGGCGCACGCCAGGCGCAGCTCGTGCAGCAGGCGGTCGATCAGGATGTCGACGGCATCGTCGTCACCCTCGCGAAGGCCGACGCCATGTCGGGCGAGGTCAAGAAGGCCGTCGAAGCGGGCATCCCCGTCTTCAGCATCAACGCCGGTGAGAACGAGTTCAAGGAGATGGGCGTGCTCGCCCACTTCGGTCAGAACGAGTTCATCGCGGGCCAGGCCGCGGGCGAGCAGTTCAACAACGCTGGTCTGACCCGTGTCGTCTGCGTGATCCAGGAGCAGGGCCACGTCGGCCTCGAGAGTCGCTGCGAGGGGCTCGCCGACACCTTCACCGGCCAGTCCGAAGTGCTGTACGTGCAGGGCACCGACATGACCAACGTTGCCTCGACCATCACCTCGAAGCTGCAGACCAACGCCGACATCGACGGCGTCCTGACCCTCGGGGCTCCGTTCGCGATGACCGCGATGGATTCGATCAAGGATGCGGGCTCCTCGGCGGTGCTCGCCACCACCGACCTCAACGCCGACGTCTACAAGTCGATCAAGGACGGCACCATCCTCTTCGGCATCGACCAGCAGCCGTTCATCCAGGGCTACGAGTCGGTCGAGGCCGTGCGTCTCTACAAGCAGGGCGGCTACGTGCTCGGCGGCGGCCAGGCAGTGCTGACCGGCCCCGCGGTCGTCAACGCCGACAACTACGAGAGCGTCGCAGCCCAGTTCGAGAAGGCTGCCGACTCCGAAGAGTCCGAGTAATCCGGGACTCCCAGGCGTAGCGAAAGCAACACATGTCTACAACAGCAGCCCCCAAGGCTGACGAACGGCTGGCCTCCGGCAACCTGTTCACCAGGTTCTTCACGAAGCCGGAGGCCGGCGCGGTCGCCGCAGCCCTTCTCCTCGCGATCCTCTTCATCGCGGTCGCGCCCCAGTTCTCGCAGCCGTCATCGATCGCCACCATCCTCTACGGCGCCTCGACGGTCGGCATCATGACCGTCGGCGTATCCCTGCTGATGGTCGGCGGCGAGTTCGACCTGTCGACCGGCGTCGGCGTCATCTTCTCGGCGCTCTCGTCGTCCCTGTTCATCTACTGGTTCGGCGGCAACGTCTGGATCGGCGTGATCTTCGGCCTCTTCACCTCGCTCCTGCTCGGCTTCGTGAACGGTTGGCTGCTGACGAAGACGAACCTCTCGAGCTTCATCGTCACCCTGTCGACGTTCTTCATGATCACGGGCCTGAACCTCGGCGTCACTCGCATGATCACCGGCGGCGTCGCGGCTCCGTCGATCGCGCAGTGGCCCGGATTCGAATCCGCAGCCGCCGTGTTCGCCGCCGACATCCCGCTCTTCGGCATCTCGGTGAAGATCACGGTGCTCTACTGGATCCTGCTCGTCATCGTGGCGACCTGGATTCTGCGCCGCACCCGGATCGGCAACTGGATCTTCGCCGCAGGCGGAGCTCCCGACGCCGCTCGCGCCGTGGGCGTGCCGGTCGCGAAGACCAAGATCGGCCTGTACATGGGCGTCAGCTTCTGCGCGTGGCTGCTGGGCATGCACCAGCTCTTCGCGTTCAAGACCGTCCAGTCGGGCGAGGGCATCGGCAACGAGTTCCTCTACATCATCGCCGCGGTCGTCGGCGGATGCCTGCTCACGGGCGGCTACGGCTCCGCGATCGGCGGCGCGATCGGCGCCCTCATCTACGGCATGGCGCTCAAGGGCGTCGTGTACGCGGAGTGGAACCCGGACTGGCTGAAGTTCTTCCTCGGTGCGATGCTGCTCGGCGCCACCGTGCTGAATCTCTGGCTGCAGCGCCGCGCAGGCAAGGGAGGCAAGAAATGACCGAGACAGCAACCAACCGGGTGCCGCTGGTCGAGCTGCGCGACGCCGAGAAGCGCTACGGCAACATCATCGCCCTGCGCGATGTCAGCCTGAAGGTCGCCGCCGGCGAAGTGATGTGCGTGCTCGGTGACAACGGCGCCGGCAAGTCGACGCTGATCAAGATCATCGCGGGTCTGCACCAGCACACCGGCGGCGAGTTCCTCATCGACGGAGAAGCGGTCAAGCTCGACTCCCCGCGCGAGGCTCTCAACAAGGGCATCGCGACGGTGTACCAGGATCTCGCGGTCGCCCCGCTCATGCCGGTGTGGCGCAACTTCTTCCTCGGGTCCGAGATCACGAAGGGGTGGGGGCCGTTCAAGCGGCTCGACATCGACTTCATGAAGAAGACCGCGAAGCAGGAGCTGCTCGATATGGGCATCGATCTGCGCGATGTGGATCAGCCGATCGGCACCCTCTCGGGCGGTGAGCGCCAGTGCGTCGCGATCGCGCGTGCGGTGTACTTCGGTGCGAAGGTGCTCATCCTCGACGAGCCGACCGCCGCCCTCGGCGTGAAGCAGTCGGGCGTGGTGCTGCGCTACATCATCCAGGCGCGCGATCGCGGGCTCGGCGTGATCTTCATCACGCACAACCCGCACCACGCCTACCCCGTAGGCGACCGGTTCTTGCTGCTCAAGCGCGGCCAGAGCATCGGCTACCACGAGAAGAGCGAGATCTCGCTCGAGGAGCTCACCGGTCTCATGGCCGGCGGCGCCGAGCTGGAGCAGCTCGTGCACGAGTTGCGCAGCGTGGGTACGTCGACGGATGCCGTTCGCACGATCCGCGACGAGATCGAGGGCGACGAGGCGGCCGGCGTCGGCCGCGTCCAGGTCACGGAAGCCGTGACCGTCGTGCCTCCCGAGGAGCTCGACGGCAAGTAGGTCTTGCCGCTGCTCGTCAGCAGGGCGCTCATCCGCAGGGATGGGCGCCCTGCTGCGTTGTGCGGGCGAGCGCCCCACCCGGTTTCAGCCCGGCAGGATCTTGAAGGAGCGCAGCCGGTCGCCGGCGACGGTGGCGATCGCGGTGCTCTCGCCATTGAAGACGCGGCTCTTCCAGCCGAAGCGCACCTCGATCTCGTCACCATCGACGGTGGTGCCGAGCACCGTCATGTGCGCGCCGGCGCCGATCGCATCGGTCGCGGCCCAGCTGCGCAGACCGTCAGGGCCGTTGAGCACGCGCCCCCAGTCGTCGACGAAGCCGTCTGCGGTGAACGCTGCGACGAACGCGTCGGTGTCGGCGCTGTTGATCGCGTCGACGAAGGCCTGGAGCGGAGCGGGAGTCGTGTTGCCGTTCATGCGGCGATCATAGGGTCGGGGCCTGCGAAAGCGGAAGCCCCTGCGCGGAATCACTGAGGGCGGATCCGCCCCGCGCCGGACGACGCCACCGACGGGGGAGCGGTCGAGGCCCGCAGGTGCAGCGACGGCGCGAGCAGCGTGCTGCGCGGTTCGACAGGCCGGTGGCCGGGGCCCGCGGCAAGCGCCTCGAGCGCGTACTCGGCTCCGATGCGACCGAGCGTGCGCGCCTGCTGGTCCACGCTCGAGAGCGCGACCCCGGGCAGGGCGGCCGCGCGGGTGTTGTCGTAGCCGATGACCGAGAGCTCGCCGGGCACCGGGATGCCGAGTTCGGCGGCCGCCGTGAGCACGCCGAGCGCGGCGATGTCGTTGTCGGCGAAGATCGCGGTCGGGCGGTCGGCCGCACGCAGCACGGCGGCCGCGGTCTCGGTCGCGTCGGCGAGCGAGAACCCGGTGTCCTGGATGAGCGGTCGGAGACCCGCGGCGCGCATCGTCTCGCGGTAGCCCGCGCGCCGCTCCGAATAGTGGGGGGCCACCGGCGGCATCAGATGCAGGATGCGGCGATGCCCGAGATCGATGAGGTGCTGCGTCGCCAGGGATCCCCCCAGCCGGTCGTCCGCGGCGACCGAATCGATGCCGGGCACGAGCCGGCTGACGACCACGAACGGCGTCGACGCGGCGAGCGAGGCGAGCTGCGCATCCGAGAGCATGCTGCCGGAGACGATGGCCGCGTCGACGCGGGCGCTCAACAGGCTCTCGACGGCGGCGAGCTCATCGCCGCGCTCGGGCCGGGCGGCGGCGAGCACGAGCTTCTGCCCGGGAGCCCCGGCCTCGACGGCCCCCTCGGCGGCGCCCGGTTCTGCGCCGCCGAGCGCGTCGCGCACGCCCTCGGCGATCTCGATGAAGACTTCGTTCGTGAGGTCGAGAATCGACAGGCCGATCGTGTTCGTGCGCTTGGAGGCGAGGCGGGCGGCGATCGCGTTGTGGCGGTAGCCGAGGCGCGCGCCGGCGGCGAGCACCTTCTCGATCGAGGCGCGGCTGGGGCCTTTGGCGCCGCGGTAGACGAGCGACACCGTTGCACGTGAAACTCCGGCCTCGCGCGCCACGGTCTCCATGGTCGTCGCCGAGGCGGGGGCGGCCCGGTGCGACTCGGTCATGCGGCTCCCTGCTCTCTCGCGGCGTCTGCGGCGATTGCGCGCCGCCCTCAGACTATCCGGCGACCGGTGCGACCGGCACGGCACGGCCCGAGGCGGAGCTGTCGAGCGCTGCCTGCACGACGCGCATCGGGTGCACCGTGGCCGCGAAGGTCGTGTCGATGGGCCGGCCGAGTGCGACGGCGGCCACGAACTCCTGCACCTCGGCCATGAAGGCTTCGCCGTAGCCGGTGCCCGTGCCGCGTGCGCGCATCGGCGACACCTCGCTGTAGTAGGGCATCGCGGGGCCGGCGATGACGCGGCGGGGGCCGTCGTCGCCCGGGCGGGCGCCCTCGAGCTCGTAGATCGTGTACTCGTTGTACTTGCTCGAATCGAAGGACACGTGCCCGCCCGAGCCGAAGACCTCGATGCCGAGCTCGTTCGGCTTGCCCGCTGCGATGCGGCTGATCTGCAGCGACCCGACGGCGCCCGACGCGAAGCGCACGGTGAGCAGGGCGGTGTCGTCGTTGGTGACGGGCGCGGTCTCGGTGTCCGAGACGGTCTGCGTGTGGCCGATGCCGCCGGTCGCGATGGGGCGCTCGGTGATCCGCGTGTCGAGCAGCGACGCCGAGACCTCCGAGATCGGTCCGAGGATGTGCGCGAGCGCATCGATGGCGTGACTGCCGAGGTCGATGATCGCGCCGCCGCCGCTGCGCTGCTGGTCGAAGCGCCAGGTGTGCGCGCCGCGGGGGTCGAGCGCGTAGTCGGCGTAGTAGTGGGCGCGGGCGAACGTCGGCGTGCCGATGCGGCCCTCGGCCACGGCGCGGCGGGTCGCTGCGAGCGCCGGGATATGGCGGTACGAGAAGCCGACGGCGGCGACGACGTCGTGGCGCTGGGCGACCGCTGCCAGCTCCTCGGCTTCTGCAGCCGAGACGCCGAGCGGCTTCTCGGCGAAGACGTGCTTGCCCGACTCGATAATGCGCGCGAGCACGTCGCGGTAGACGAAGTTCGGCAGGGCGACGCTGACGGCGTCGATCGACGGGTCGCTCAGGATGTCGTCGACGGAGGCTGCGGTGCGGGCGAACCCGTAGCGCGCCGCGATCTCTTCGGCGAGTGCGGTGTTCGGGTCGACGATCGTGTCGAGTTCGACGCGCACGCCCGCGAGGGAGTCGGCCATGGCGGCGTTGCGGTAGCCGAAGGCATGGGCCTGACCGGCGAAGCCGGCGCCGACAACGGCTACTCGAATGGTCTGTGTCATGCGCGTGTTCCTCGTCTCATGGGGGAAGATAGGGGTAATCGCTCAGTAACTTAGAGCGCTCTAAGTAAGTATTAGAACGCGGATCGACCCCTCGTGTCAATCGTGGGGTCGGCACGGTCCGCGTCGGCGTCGGCGGCGAAGGAGCATGATGGCGCGAAGAATCACGGCGGGGCATCGAGTGCTCATCGCCGCCCTGGTGTGCGGCGGCTTCGGCATCGGCGTCAGCGAGTTCATCGTCATGGGCCTGCTGCCGCAGATGGCCGCCGACCTCCTGCCCGAGCTGTATGCGGCGAACACCGAAGCGGCGCTCGCGGCCAGCGGGGGAGTCGCCGCGGCCTACGCGCTGGGCGTCGTCGTCGGGGTCGCGGTCACGCCGCTCGTCATCCGGCGGCTCTCCGAGCGCTCGGCGCTGCTCGTCTGCGCCGGGCTCATGCTGCTCTGGACCCTGCTCCTGGCCCTCGCCCCGACGCTGACGGTCGCGCTCGCCCTGCGCTTCCTCGCCGCGCTCACGCATGCGAGCTACATCGGCGTCGGCGCGATGGCGGCCGCCCACATGCTGGGCTCCAACAACTACGGCCGCGGCAGCGCGATCGTGCACGGCGGCCTCGCCGGCGCGAATCTGCTCGGGGTGCCGGTGCTCACGGCGCTCGGCGCCAGCTGGGACTGGCGCGTCATCATCGCCGCTGCGGCGCTGCTGTTCGCGGTGCCCTTCGTCGCGCTGCTCGCGATCTCGCCCGCGAGCGACGTCGGCTATGTCGTGGCCGACACGGGCAGCGCCTCGACCGACGGTGCGCGCAGGCGCCTGCGAGGCGCGCTCTTCGTGCTCGTCGGCGCCGCCGTGCTCATCGCGGCGAGCGGATTCGCGATCGTCACCTACGTCGCGCCGGTCGTCGACTGGGCCCAGGGCGGCCCGGGGAGCGGCTGGCTCAGCGCCGCGACCGGCATGCTCGCCTTCGGCATCGGCATGAATCTCGGCAACTTCGTCGCGGGATGGTTCGCCGACCGCGCGGCCGGGCCCGCCTTCGTGCTCTCGGCCGCAGCCGGAGCGGTGGGGGCGGTGCTGCTCATGCTGCCCGTCGGCAGCCTCGGCACGGCCCTCGCCCTCGCGCTGGTCGGAGCGGTGCTCGGCGGCACCGGCCCCTCCGGGCAGGTGCTCTACATGCGCGAACTGAAGCGGTTCCCGCGTCTCGCCTCGTCGCTGCCATCGGGCGTCGGCAACCTCGGCAGCTTCGTCGGCTCGCTCGCCGGCGCGGGGCTGCTCGCCACGGGCGGGGTGGCTGCGCTGCCGGTCGGCTCGCTCGCCCTCGTCGTGATCGGGCTGCTGTGCTTCGCGGGGCGATCCCTGACGAGAAAGAAGTAGCCCGAACCCCGCGATTCGCTTGACATCTCGGCGCCCGGGTTCTTACAATTTGGACCGGTCCATATTGCGCTCGCGACGCGCAGGGAATCATCTCAGGGCCCAGGGATCACCGCCGATGCACGGTGCCGCGTAGACGCAGGCACTTCGAGAGGAAGAAACGATCATGCAGATCAACGAAGACGGCACCACGACGGTCGGCGTCGGCCTCATCAGCGTCGGCTGGATGGGCCAGCTGCACAGCCGCGCCTACGCGAACCTGCGCTACGCGTACCCCGACCTGAAGATCCGCCCGCGCCTCGTGCACGCCGCCGACCCGGCGCCCGCCCGCGCCGAGGAGGCCGTCGAGGTGCTCGGCTACGAGAAGGCCTCGGCCGACTACCACGAGGTGCTGAACGACCCCGAGGTCGACGTCGTCTCGATCTGCGCCCCCAACTTCCTGCACGCCGAGATCGGCATCGCCGCCGCGAAAGCCGGCAAGCACTTCTGGATCGAGAAGCCCGTCGGTCGCGGCGAGGACGAGACCCGCTCGGTCGCCGAAGCCGCGGCAGAAGCCGGCGTCGTGTCGTCGATCGGCTTCAACTACCGCCACGCGCCCGCCATCGAATACCTGCGCGAGCTCGTCGCCGAGGGCAAGCTCGGCCGCATCACCAATGTGCGCGGCCAGATGTTCGCCGACTACTCGGCAGACCCCCGCGGCGCCCTCTCGTGGCGCTTCGTGAAGGGCCTCGCCGGCAACGGCGTGCTCGGCGACCTCATAGGGCACCTCGTCGACCTCGTGCAGTACTCGCTCGGCCCCATCGCCGAGGTCACCGCGCTCACCTCGACCGTCTACACCGAGCGCCCCGAACTGCCCATGGGCACCGGCACCCACTTCGCCCTCATCGAAGACGGCGACATGAAGCCCGTCGAGAACGAGGACTACGCGGCCATGCTCGTGCGCCTCTCGGACGACGCCGCGGCGTCGGGCGCGGTCGGCACCCTCGAGGCATCCCGCGTCTCCGTCGGCCCGCGCGCCAGCTACGGCATCGAGATCTACGGCACCGAGGGCTCCGCGCACTGGGACTTTGAGCGCATGAACGAACTGCACCTCTCGGGCGGCCTCGAGACCTCGAACCAGGGCTACACCCGCATCATGGCGCGCCCCGGCATGGGCGACTTCTCCCGCTTCCAGCCCGGCGCCGGCACCTCGATGGGCTACGACGACCTCAAAGTCATCGAAGCCAAGAAGTTCTTGCAGGCCGTGCTCGGCCGCGAGGCGCTGAACTCGAACATCCAGGATGCGCTGTCGGCCGCCCAGGTCGTCACCGCCGCCGAGCGCTCCGCCGAGACGCGCGCCTGGGAGCAGAGCGCCCCCGTCGCCGGCACCACGGCCTCGCTGCAGAACGACCGCTGATCCCTGTAGCATCGCCGTCGACGGCACCACTCGTACCTCACTCCCCACCGAATCAGGAGTCAACATGAACGTTCGCATCGCCTCGGCGCCCATCAGCTGGGGAGTCATCGAGGTACCCGGCTGGGGGCTGCAGCTCGACCGCGGTCGCGTGCTCTCGGAGATGGCATCGCTCGGCGTGACCGCGACCGAGTTCGGGCCCGAGGGCTTTCTGCCCGACGCGCCCGCCGAGCGCGCCGCAGTGCTCGCCGAGGCCGGCATGACCGCCGTCGGCGGCTTCTTCCCGATCGTGCTGCACCGCTCGGACGCCGACCCGCTGCCCGCCATCGAGCGCGAGCTCGAAGCCTACGTCGCCGCCGGCGCGAGCACCATGGTGCTGTCGGCCGTGAGCGGCGCAGCAGGCTACGACGGGGCCGCCGCCCTCACCGACGCCGAATGGGAGACGCTGCTCGCGAACCTCGACCGCGCCCTCGACGCCGCGGCCGCCGTCGGCGTCGTCGCCACGCTGCACCCGCACCTCGGCACCGTCGTCGAGGCGCCCGAGGCCGTCGAGCGCGTCATCGCCGGCTCGCGCGTCGGCCTCTGCCTCGACACCGGCCACTACACGCTCGGCGGCGGCGACCCCGTCGCGTTCGTGCAGCAGCACGCCGCCCGCATCGTGCACGCGCACCTGAAAGATGTCAGCCTCGAGGTCGCCGCCCGCGTGCGCGCCGGCGAGATCGACTACCGCGAAGGCGTGCGCCAGGGCATGTACCAGGCGCTCGGCGAGGGCGATGCGCACGTCTCCGAGATCATCGAAGCGCTCATCGCCGCCGGCTACAGCGGCTGGTACGTGCTTGAGCAGGATACGGTCGTCGAGAACGAGGCCGACGCGGTGCGGGCCTTCGAGAACGCCCGCCGCAGCGTCGACTTCATCAAGGCGGCGGTTGCCGCATGAGCACGACTGCGCCCGGTACCGCGTCAGCGTCGATGCGCATCGGGCTCCTGGGCGCCTCGCGCATCGCGGAGGAAGCGATCACCATCGCGAGCCGCGAGACCGGCGACGTGCGCGCCGCGGTCGCCGCGCGCGACCCCGAGCGTGCGCGCGAATTCGCGACCGAGCACGACTACGACCGCGTGCACGACGACTACGAGGCGCTCCTCGCCGACGATTCGCTCGACGTCGTCTACGTCGGCCTGCCGAACGGCCTGCACGCCGAATGGACCGTGCAGGCGCTCGCCGCCGGGCGCAACGTGCTCGTCGAGAAGCCCTTCGCGTCGAACCTCGCCGAGTTCGACGCCGTCGCGGCGCGGCTCTCGCGTTCGGCGGGCTGGGCGTGGGAGGCCTTCCACTACGTCGACCACCCGCTCTTCGCCCGCATCATCGAGATCGTGCGCTCCGGCGAGATCGGCGAGCTGCAGGCCGTGCACGCCCGCATGGCCATGCCCGCACCCGACTCCGCCGACCCTCGCTGGAGCTTCGACCTCGCAGGCGGCGCCCTCATGGACGTCGGCTGCTACGCCATCAACGGGCTGCTGGCCTTCGGCGAGGCGTTCGGCCTGCCGCTGACGCTGCAGTCGGCATCGGCCACGGCGGGCGAGGTCGACCCGCGCATCGACACGTCGGTCGACGCGATGTTCGCGCTCGGCGGGTTGCCCGCGACGATGTTCACCAGCATGGTGCACGAGGGCTGGGACTTCAGCTTCGAGGTCGTCGGCAGCGCGGGCTCGGTCTTCGCGCCCAACTACGTGAAGCCGCAGCAGGACGACCGCGTGATCGTGCGCGGTGCTGGTGCTGGTGCTGGTGCTGGTGGTACCGGTGCTGGTGCTGGTGATTCGGAGCGCGTTGAGCACCTCGGCACCCGATCGAGCTACATGTACCAGCTCGACCACTTGCGCGCCGCCATCGCGAACGGCGAGCGCGACGCGGCCGTGCTCGCGCGCTCACGCCGCACCATGGAGCTCATCGACGCCGTCTACGAGGCGAGCGGCCTGCCGCTGCGTCCGAGCCGGCTGCTCGGCTGAGCGCCGGGCCTCGGCGATCCCTGGAGTGGCCGTCCCGCCTCGGCTGCACACGACCCGAACTTCGGCTCTCACCCGTATTTCGGATGAGAACCGGTGATTTGCTCCGAAGTTCGGGTGAGAGCCGAAGTTCGGGCGACCTGACACCCCACACGACTACGAAGGAGTACTCATGCAGCAGCTGATGCAAGACAAGGTTCTGCTCGTCACCGGCGGCACGCAGGGCCTCGGCCTCGCGATCGCCGAGGCGGCGTTGCGCGAGGGCGCGAGCGGAGTCGCGATCGTCGGCCGGAGCGCCGAGAAGGCCGAGCGGGCCGCCGCGCAGTTGCGCGAACTGGCGGCGAACGAGTCGAGCGACCTCGCCGCCGCGGGAGTGCTGCCGATCGTCGCCGACATGGCGGCCGCCGGCGAGGCCGAGCGCGCCGTCGCCGAGACCATCGCGGAGTTCGGCCGCATCGACAGTCTCGTGAACGCCGCCGGAGCGACGAGCCGCGGCACCCTGCTCGACACGACGCGCGAGCTGCTCGGCGAGCACCTCGCCGTGAACCTGGTGGCGCCGTTCATGACGATGCAGGCCGCCGTCGCCGATATGAAGGGGCGCGGGGCACCCGGCACGATCGTGAACATCGTCTCGATGGCGATGCACGGCGGTCAGCCCTACCTCGCGCCGTACACGGCATCGAAGGCGGGCCTCGCAGGCCTCACGAAGAACGTCGCCTTCGCGCACCGCTTCGACCGCATCCGCATCAACGGCCTCAACATCGGCTGGACGGCGACGCCCGGCGAAGCGGTGACGCAGCAGACCTTCCACGGCGCGGCCGACGACTGGCTCGCGGAGGCGGCTGCCGCGCAGCCGATGGGCAAGCTCGGTCAGCCCGACGAGATCGCCGACGCCGTCGTCTTCCTGCTGAGCGATCGCAGCGGCGTCGTGACGGGGTCGCTCATCGACTGGGACCAGAACGTGCCCGGCGCCTACGACCAGTAGGCTCGCGGCCCCTGCCCCTGCCCCTGCCCCGCCCCGTCTCCGCTTCCGCTCTTACGCGCCCACGCTCCTCTTGCCCAGACAAAGGGTCGAGACTTGGGGTTTTCGCGCGCGCGGACCCCAGATCGCGACCCTTTGTTTGACCGATCGCGGGAGCAGAAGCCCTCGACGTCGCATTCGAAAGCCACGCGCCAGTATGGCTATACTTCTGGCTATACTGGCGTCATGTCGACCTACAGCGTGTTCGAAGCGCGGAACGGCCTGTCGCGGCTGATCGCCGAGGCCCGCTCCGGGGCGGAAGTGGTCATCGCGAACCGCGGAGAGCCCGTGGTGAAGCTCGTGCCGGTCGCGCCCGCTGCGCCGGATACATCGGGGGTCGCGGCCGCGGCATGGCTCGCGGCGCATCCGCTCCCGGCGCGCCTCGCGCGCCCCGCCGACGAACTCGACGCGCAGATCGCCGAGACCCGGGAGTCATGGGAGTGATCTACCTCGACAGTTGCATCGTCATCTACGCGGTCGAGGACGCGGGCGAGCGCGGTTCACGAGTGCGCGGGGCGCTCGCCGCCGCCGAAGACGTCGTGGCGGTGAGCCCACTCGTGGCGCACGAGTGCCTGGTCGGCCCCTATCGCGCGCGGGATCTCGAGCTGAGGGACCACTACCTCGAGTTCATCGACCGGCTCGAGCGGGTCGCACTCGATACGGACGTGTTCCTGCGGGCGGCCGAGCTCCGTGCGCACACCGGATTGCGCACGCCAGATGCCCTGCACCTCGCGGCGGCACAGCATGCGGGCTGCGCTGAGCTGTGGACCAACGACCAGCGGTTCGCGAAGGCCTCTCGCGGATTGGCGCGCAACATTCTCGAGGGATGACGTTCCGGCGCAAAATGCCGGAGGGCGTATCTATTCGCGACGGGTCGGACGTGCCGAACCTGTCAGAGAAACGGTCCGGACGCTCGGTCGGCGGAGACCGTACGGAGCGCGCTGCGGGCGCGCATTCAGCCCTCCGCCGATAGGGGAGCGGGCGAGGTGGTGCTTCTCGGCGCGAAAGAGATGATCGGTCCCGCGACAGGAGTCCTTAAATACGCCTGCATCGTTTCCAATTCGTGACCGAGTTTGTTTTGACAAAGGTATCGACGAGGATACATAATCTTAAACGTACCTTCTCCGGTACATTTAAGCTCGGACAAGGAAGTCTTTGTGACTACGACGATTCTTATTCCCGAACCCCAGGAGGCGGGGCAGCAGCCGAAGATGTCTCGGCGGCGTGCTGCGGCGAAAGCGCCGTTGGGGTACCGTCTTCGCCTCTATATGCAGAACCCGGTCGTCACGATCGGCGTGCTCGCGCTCATTCTGTTCGCCTATTTGATCATCGCCCCGATCGTCTCGTTGCTGATCGACGGGGCCGTGGTGCATCGCCAGGACACGATGATCACGCAGCAGGAAGAAGGCAGTCTCACTTCCTACTATCTGTGGCGGGTATTCGCTTCGCCGCAGGCGGCTTCGATCTTCTGGGAGCCTCTCGCCAATACGCTGACCATCGCGCTGTGCAGCATCGTGCTCGCCCTGGCGGTCGGCATTTCAGCCGCGTGGCTCATGGTGCGCACCAATATGTGGGGTCGCAAGTGGTTCGCGACCGCGCTGATCGTGCCCTACATGCTGCCGGCGTGGACGTTCGCACTCGCGTGGGTGACCATGTTCAAGAATCGGACGACGGGCGGTCAGGCCGGTTGGCTCGAGAACCTCGGAGTCGTGGTGCCTGACTGGTTGTCGTACGGCAAAGTCCCCATCATCTTGATTTTCGCTGCGCACTTCTCGCCGTTCGTGATCATGCTCGTCGGCAACGCGCTGAAGCGGTTTGATTCGACGCTCGAGGAATCGGCGAAGCTGCTGGGCGCTTCTCGAGCGAAGGTCACCTTCACGGTGGTGCTCCCGTTGCTCAGGCCCGCGCTGATCTCCGCTGTCACACTGATCTTGGCGAAGGTGCTCGGTGAATTCGGCGTGGCCTACGTGCTGGGCCTGCCGGTGAACATGAACGTCCTCGCGACGAGCCTCTACCGCAATATCTACAGCGATCAGAAGGGTTCGGCCGCAGTCATCGTCGCGGTCATCGTGCTGATCGGTGCGATCTCGCTGTGGGTCGACATGCATTTCCTGCGTGAGGCGAAACGGTTCGTCACGATCTCGGGCAAGAGCGGCTCAAGCAATACCGTCGCGAAGCTCGGGAAGTCGCGCATCTTCGCAACGCTCGGGTGCACGGGCCTATTCCTCATCAGCGTCGCGATCCCGCTGATCGTGCTGGCGCTGTCGACGGTGATGAAGCTGCCGGGCGTGTTCCGGGCCGAGAACTTCACGTTGTCATTCTGGACCGGCCGTGATCTGTCCACGATAGGTTTCCCCGATGGGGTGCTGTTCAACTCCGAGGTGTGGGGTGCGGCATGGAACAGCCTGTGGATCGTCGGCCTCGCGGCGATCATGGCCGGCGTCATGGGACTGATCGTCGGGTACGTCATCGTCCGATCGCAGTCGAAGTTCGTGTCGGGCTTCCTGCGGCAGATGGTGTTCTTCCCGTACCTCGTCCCCGGCATCGCGTTCGCCGTCGCCTACCTGTCGCTCTTCGCCGTGCAGCGGGGCCCGATCCCTGCGCTCTACGGAACCGCCGCCATCCTCGTGCTCATCTACTTCACCGAGCAGATGCCGTTCGCCTCGCGTGCCGGGATCTCCGCGATGATGCAGCTGGGCTCCGACCCGGAAGAAGCCGCGCAGATGTCGGGCGCGGGCTGGTGGCGCCGCTTCTTCACGATCGTGCTGCCGATCCAGAAGGGCGCGCTCGCGACCGGCATGGTGATGGCGTTCATCTCGGGGGTGAAGAGCCTGTCGCTGGTTGTCATCCTTGCCGTGCCCGGAATGGACGTGCTGACGACGCTGTCGATCCGGCTCCTCGATGTGGGCTACTCGCAGGCCGGTAATGCGGTCGTGCTGCTGGTCGCGGCGATCGCGTTCATCGGCACCTACACAGTGCAGAAAGTAATGAAAACCGATCTTGCTCAGGGAATGGGAGGCTGATATGCCCACGATCACACTTGACGGTGTCGTCAAGAACTATGGCGGAGACACCAATGCGGTCGAGGACCTCGACCTCACTATTAACGACGGCGACTTCATGTGTCTGCTCGGGCCCTCGGGCTGCGGCAAGACGACGACGGTGCGCATGATCGCGGGTCTTGAGAACATCACCGACGGCAGAATCGCGATCGGTGACACCGTCGTGGACGAGCCGAAGGCGAACAGGTTCGTGCCGCCCGAGAAGCGGGATATCGGTCTCGTGTTTCAGAGCTACGCGCTGTGGCCGCACCTATCGGTCGCGGACAATGTGGATTACGGGCTGAAGCTGCGCAAGGTGTCCAAGGCGGAACGCGCCGAACGCGTTACGAAGATGACGCAGAAGCTCGGTATCGCCCCGTACGTGGATCGATATCCGGCCCAGCTGTCGGGCGGACAGCAGCAGCGGGTCGCGTTGGCGCGCATGCTCGCCGTGAACCCGCAGCTGATGCTGCTAGACGAACCGCTCTCGAATCTGGATTCGCGTCTGCGCCTGGAGATGCGAGCCGAGTTGAAGCGCATTCATGAAGAGTTCAATGCAACGGTCGTGTTCGTCACACACGATCAGTGGGAAGCGATGACGCTCGCGACCCGGGTCGCGGTGATGAATCAGGGCGTGCTGCAGCAGGTGGGCTCCCCGATGGACATCTACGACCGTCCCGTGAACCGTTTCGTGGCGAACTTCCTCGGAGTGCCCCCGATGAACTTCATCGAGATGGGCGAGGCATCGCCGCAGCAGGCTCACGCTGCTGTGTTCGTGGAAGCCCACGGTGTTGCTGCCGGTGGGATTGGTTCGGTGGGCGTGCGCCCCGAGACGCTTGCGGTCGAGCAGCCGAACCCCGCGCGGGTGCCGGGCGGGCTGGTACTGCCCGGCCGGGTGGAGTCGGTGATGCCTACTGGCGGTTCGTGGACGGTCGAGGCTTCGGTGGGCGGTCAGCGGGTGTACGCGACGACATTGCAGCGGGGCGAGCTGCAGACCGGTGACGACATCGAGCTCGTCGCGAACGGCAGCCAGGTCCATGTGTTCGATACGAATGATCAGCGAGTAGAGGTAGCCCAGTAATGACGAACATCCAAGAGCTCAGCGAGTTCACGCTCCGTATCGCCCGCGAGGCCGGAGCGATCGCGATGGAGGGATTCCGTAACCGGGACCTCGGCATCGATGTGAAGGCCGATTTCCACGACATGGTCACGAAGTACGATCGGGCCTGCGAGGAGCATATCCGCGGCGCGATCTTGACGGCGTACCCGGATTCCACGATCGTGGGCGAGGAAGAAGGCGCGAGCGAAGGATCGGGCCCGCTGTCGTGGCATATCGATCCGATCGACGGCACGGCGAACTTCGCTCGCGGGATCGCGATGTGGGCCGTGAGCATCGGTATCGCGCTCGACGGGGAGATGGTCGTGGGGGTGGTCTACGACCCTGCGAACGACCACATGTTCTGGGCTGATGATCGCGGTGCGTTCCTGAACGACGAGCCGATGCACAGCTGGGGGTTCCCCGCAGCCGAGCAGGCGACCGTCGTGATGAACTATCCGCTGCCTCGCGATCTCGTTCATTACCCCGAACTCGCACTCGAACAGTTCGCCTCGGTGACGAATCAGTTCGCGCAGGTGCGCGCGCTCGGCAGCAGCTGCATCACCCTGTGTTGGGTCGCTGCCGGATGGGTCGACGCGACCATTTCATTCGAGGCGCATTCATGGGATGTCGCCGCGTCGGCGTTCATCATCCGTCAAGCCGGCGGCATGTATTCCACGTACGGTGATGGCGAGCGCCTGCCGGAGCGCCGCGACTATGAGAACCCGCACTACTACGCCACGATTCCCGGCGGTGATTACCCGATCCTCGAAGAGATCATGCGCACCCAGAGCAAACGGCCGCTCCCGGTCGGGTACTGAGATTTCATCACCTACAACCTCAACAGAAAGACAGTAAGGAGCTCGAAGATGAGTAAGACGATGACGCGACGCCTGGGGGCCTCCGCCGGCCTGCTGCTGGCCCTCGGGCTGGGGGTGACCGCATGCGCCCCTCCCGGGGTAGACGGTGGCGGCGAGGCGCAGAAGGACGAGAAGCAGCAGGTCGAATTGCAGCCCGATGAGACGAAGGAGGGCTTCGACCTCGATGAGCTCGTCGCTGCGGCGCAGAAGGAAGGCCCGATCACGGTCTACGACGAGACCGGCAAGGTCACGCAGATCACCGAAGCGTTCACCGAGAAGTACGGCATCGATGCCGAGGGCGTGAAGATCGAGACGAACGCGATCGACAAGGTCAAGCGCGAGCACGACTCGGGCAACATCATCGCCGATGTGCTCGCGATCTCCGAGCCGCCCGCCTTCTACTCCGAGCTGCTGCGCGACGGCATCCTCACGAACTGGGTGCCGGGCGACGTCTATGACAAGCTGCCCGAAGACGCTCGCTACCCGTACCTGACGAGCGGAAACTGGCTGTGGTGGATGTACAACTCGGAGACGTACGGTGACACCTGCCCCGTATCGAACATCTGGGAGCTCACCGATGACGAGTGGAAGGGCAAAGTCGCGATCCCTGATCCTGAAGCGCGGGCGATGTATACGAACATCTGGAACCAGTCGGCGCGCGACCATGCCGATGCGTGGGCGAAGGCCTACGAGGAGCACTACGGCGAACCGCTCGAGACCGAGGAGGAGACCGCGTTCCACGAGTGGCTGAAGCGTCTCGCCCCGAATGCGGCGGTGTTCAAGAGCGACGAAGAGGTCTCGGAGGCCGTCGGCGCGCCCGGTCAAGAGGCGCCGCCGGTCGGCCAGACCTCCGCCGCGAAGCTCCGCAACAATGATGAGAAGGGCTATCAGATGGCCCCCTGCGCAGGTCTCGACCCCTACGTCGCCGGGCCCATGCCGCAGACGATGGCCTACGCATCGAAGTCGAAGAGCCCGAACGCTGCGAAGCTGTACATCCACTTCGCGACCTCGCAGGAGGGCATGGAGTTCATCATGCCCGACGGCAAGCGCTCCTACAATCCCGATGTCGTCGCGCCCGAGGATGCCTACGGGCTCGATCCGCTGATCGCCGACGAGGCGCAGCCCTTCAGCACGGAGTATCTCGAAGACGACTATAAGAACACCGTTTTCTGGCAGGACTTCTGGCGCTCGAACCGCTGACCTCGCCGATGATGGTTGTGGCGGGGTCGGAAAGCGGCCCCGCTACAGTCTCACATGAGTACGTCGAAGTACTCGGCTGGAAGAAACCCCCGCTGATCATTGATCGGTATCGAAGCCGAAAGGGACATGGCGTGAGAGCAGTATTCGAAGAGACCTTTCGGCCTGTGGACCATACGAGTTCCATTCCGTTGTATTTGCAGATCGTCTTCCAGTTCGACCATGCCCTGCGGTCGGCCAGGCTCTCGCGCGATGCCCTGCTTCCATCCGAGAACGAGCTCTGCGCCGGGTTCGGAGTGGCACGGTCGACACTCCGGCGAGCGATGGGCAAGCTTGAGGAGCGCGGCATCGTGGCGCGCGAACGCGGTCGTGGCAAGGGCACACGGATCGTGCACGCTGCGCCGATCAGCCGTACACCGGGCAGCTTCGCCACTCTCTTCGACGCGATCTCGGCATCGGCCAGGAAGCCGCTTTCGAAGGTGCTGACCTTCGAGGAGATGACAGTCGATGATGAGTTTGCTGAACTGAGCGAGTTCCCGCCGGGGGCCTCTGTCGTGCATATTCTGCGTCACCGCAGCGCGAACGATGAACCCGTCGCCGTGCTCGAGAACTGGGTGCTCTCCGAGTACGTGGCGTTCGAGCCGGAACGACTGGAAACCGAGAGCATGGAAGCACTCCTCCGCGAGAGCGGTGTGCGCATCCACCATGCCGAATTCGAGTTCCGGGCGGTTCTCGCGATGGGCGACACGGCGCGATTCATGGGCATTCCGGAGGGTACACCGGTGATTCAAGAAGAACGCCGTTCGTTCAACTCCAGGTGTCAGTACGAGTATTCATCGCATCATAATCACCCCGAGAACGATCGTCTTCGAGGGATCGCCTCGCCGTGACGCGTGAAGAGGGGGCCGCAAGCGGTGCAGAGCAAGGAATCAGGAAGGGCTCAATGCCGAGTATGGACACTGTTGCACTTCGAATTTCTGCTGAGATTGCGGCCCGCGACGGCGCAGTCGAAGCTTTAGCCGGCTTTCGGCTTCCGAATCTCGCGGTCTCCGAGAAGAGCGACAAGCACGACCTCGTCACCGAGTACGACTCCCGCAGCGAAGAGACGATTCGCCGGGTGCTGCTGGAGCGCCACCCCGGCTCGGCCGTGCTGGGCGAGGAAGGCGGCGCCATCGGTGCGGAGAACGCCCGTCTCGTCTGGCACGTCGATCCCATCGACGGCACGGCTGCCTACGCGACCGGTTTGGCGCTCTGGTGCATATGCATCGGAGCCGAGGTCGACGGCGAGATCGTGGCGGGTGTGGTCTACGACCCGGTTGCCGAGCAGATGTTCTCAGCGGATGAGGGCGGAGCATGGCTCAACGGCACGCAGGAGCTGCATGCTCGCGGGCGCACCGAGCCGGGATGCGCTACGGTGATATCGCACTTCCCGTGGCCGCGTGATCTCGTCTGGGCGCCTGACGAAGCCATGCAGCAGTTCCGGCAGATGACCGAGGATTTCGCTACGGTCCGCTGCCTCGGTAGCGGCGCTATGGGTATGTGCTACCTCGCTGCCGGGTGGGCGGACGCCGTACTGAACCTCGGCGCGAATTCGTGGGACGTCGCGGCAGGGGCATTCATCCTCCGCCGGGCCGGAGGCGAATATCGGGCCTACGCCAACGGCGAACTCGTCGACCCGAGGCGCGACCACTACTGCGGAAACTACGTCGGAACGGTTGCCGGCGCACGTTTCCCCGCACTCGATGAGCTGGTCCAGTTCCAGAGCGGCCGTGACGAACTCTGACCTCAAAACCACCTGTGCCGGCGGAGCTCCATCACTCCATCGTCGCTCCGTCGGCACAGGTTCCTCTCGAGCGCTTCCTCGGCATCGTCCCCAGGCCCTGGCGGTTGGTCGGTGGAAGCGCCAGCGCCGAGAACATAGAACTTCTGGAGCGCTCCAAGTTCTGCTTGAGCGAGAGCCCACCAGCGGCTAGATTCGAATCGAACAGTTTGTCAGCACAAACGGGACGCACCGGTGACCCGGTCGCCGCGCGAAGGAGCACCACCATGAGAATCGGCATCATCGGCACCGGCGTGATGGGCGCCTTCCACGCCCAGTGCCTGCACTCCGAGGTCTCGGGGGCGACGGTCGCAGCCGTCGCCGATGCCGATATGGAGCGGGCCCGGGCCGCGGCGGCCGCGATCCCCGGCTGCCTCGCATTCGACAACGCGCAGGATCTCATCGACCACCCCGACGTCGACGCCGTGCTCATCGCGTCGCCTGATTTTCTGCACGCCGAGCAGACTCTCGCCTGCATCGCCGCGGGCAAGCCGACGCTCTGCGAGAAGCCGCTGTCGTATTCGGTCGAGGACGCGACCCGGGTCGTCGACGCCCACCGTGCCGCGGTGAACGGCGGCACCGCTCTCGTGCACCAGGGCTTCATGCGCCGCTTCGACCCCGATTACCTCGCGCAGAAGCGCGAGGTCGCGAGCGGCGCGCACGGCCGCCCCGTCATGGTGCACTCGATCGGCCGAGGGGTGACCTCGGGCCCCGGCGCCACCGACGAGACGGTCATCTTCAACTCGGCCATCCATGATCTCGACCTCGTGCCCTGGCTGCTCGACTCCCCGGTCACCGAGGTGAGCTGGCACGCCCCGAGCACCCCGTCGAGCACGGCGGGCGTGTTGCGCGACCCCTTCCTCCTCCTGCTGCGCACCGCCGACGGCGCGCTCTCGACCGTCGAGGTCTTCCTCAACGCCCGCTACGGCTACGACATGCGCTGCGAGGTCGTCTGCGAGACCGGCACCGTCGCCATCACCGAGCCGCACCGGCTCGCCGTCGCGACCGGGCTGTCGACGCGCACGGGCATCCCCGAAGACTTCCGCCCCCGCTTCGCAGAGGCCTACCGCCTCGAGCTGCAGGAGTGGGTGACCGCGCTGAACGAGGGCCGCGCGCCGACGCTCGCCACGGTCGAGGACGGCGCGATCGCGACCCGGGTCGCCGCGGCCGCGGTCGCGTCGATGCGCAGCGGCGGGGCGTTCGTGCAGGTCGAGGACACCCAGGGATCGGCGGTTGCCCGATGACCGCGAGCGCCGCGCCCGCCGGCACTGCGCTCTCGGGCTCCTCGCCCGCTCGCGTCATGCCCCAACCGCGCGTGCCCGACCCGCTGGCCGGCCCGGTCAAGCGCTGGGCCGTTCTCGGCACCGGCTGGATCGCCGCCCGCTTCGTCGAGGCCCTGCAGCAGCACACGAACCAGCGGGTCGTCGCCGTCGGGTCGCGCAGCACCGCCCGCGCCGAGGAGTTCGCGGCGGAGCACGGCATACCCGAGGCCTGCGGCAGCTACGAAGACCTGGTCGCCGCTGACGTCGACGTCGTCTACGTCGCGACCGGTCACCTCGAGCACCTCGCGCATGCGACGCTCGCGCTCGAGGCCGGCAAGCCCGTGCTCGTCGAGAAGCCGATGACCCCGCGTCTCGCCGACACCGAACGCCTCGTCGCCCTCGCCCGTGCGAAGGGGCTCTTCGCGATGGAGGCCGTCTGGACGCTGGCGCTGCCGCGCTATTCGGTCGTGCGGCAGATCATCGAGAGCGGCATGCTCGGCGAACTCGTGCAGGTGTCGGCCGAGTTGGGCGAGCGTCTCGTCGACCACCATCGGGCGATGGACCCGGCGCAGGGCGGCGGCGCCATGAACGACATCGGCAGCTACGTGATGATGTTCGCGAACGAGATGCTGCCCGGCGTGCAGGTGCGGTCGGCGAGCGGGCCGCGGCACGCGAGCGGGGCGGTCGGCCAGTTCCATGCGCTGCTCGAGACGAGAACCGGTCGGCAGGCCGCCGTCGCCGCGACGATGCTGGCCGACACCCCGACCCGCGCATATGTCGCGGGCGCCGAGGCGACCCTCGTGCTCGACGGGCCGTTCTACCAGCCCGGCCCGGTCGTCGTGCGGTTCCACGACGGCGGCGAACTGCGCTACGACGAGCCCGCGCTCGCGCATACCCAGCTCTTCTGGGAGGCGCTCGAGGTCGCGCGCTGCCTCGACGCGGGTCTCGCCGAGTCGCCGCTGCGCCCGCTCGACCGGACGCTCGAGACGGTCGCCCTCATGGAGCGGGCGCGCGAACTCATGGGCGATCCGCTGCCGTAGCAGGGCCTGCCGCTCGGCAAGGATCGCGTCTCGGCAGGGATCGTCGCGCATGCTGCGACCCCTGCCGAGCACTGGTTACGAGACGCGCAGCCCGGTCTCCGCGTCGAAGAGGTGCAGGTGCGACGCGTTCGGCGTGAGGGTGACGACCTCGCCGGCGACGGGGTGGTTGCGGCCGTCGACGCGCGACACGATCTCGATGCGCTCGGAGGCGCCGGCGATGTGGCCGTAGAGGTAGCCGTCGGCGCCGAGCTCTTCGACGAGATCGATCTGCACCTGGATGCCGGGGCCGCCGGCCGGGCCGACGACGAGGTCTTCGGGGCGCACGCCGAGGGTCGCGGTCGATCCGGTGGTCGCGGCGAGGGTCGCGGCGGGCACCGGCAGGAGCGCGTCGCCGAGCTTCGCGCCGTCGGCGGTGAGGTCGACCGGCAGCAGGTTCATCGACGGCGAGCCGATGAAGCCCGCCACGAACACGTTGTTCGGGGTCTCGTAGAGTTCGCTCGGGGTGCCGACCTGCTGCAGCTTGCCGGCGTTCAGCACGGCGATGCGGTCGCCCATGGTGAGGGCCTCGGTCTGGTCGTGGGTGACGTATACGGTCGTGACTCCGAGACGGCGCTGCAGGGACGCGATCTGGGTGCGGGTCTGCACGCGCAGCTTGGCGTCGAGGTTCGACAGCGGCTCGTCCATCAGGAACACCTGGGGCGAGCGCACGATCGCGCGGCCCATCGCGACGCGCTGGCGCTGGCCGCCCGAGAGCGCCTTCGGCTTGCGGTCGAGGTACTCCTCGAGGTCGAGCATCTTCGCGGCCTCTTCGACGCGGGCCCGGCGCTCCTCCTTCGAGACGCCGGCGATCTTCAGGGCGAAGCCCATGTTCTCGGCGACCGTCATGTGCGGGTAGAGCGCGTAGTTCTGGAACACCATCGCGATGTCGCGATCCTTCGGCGGCGTCTGCGTGACGTCGCGGTCGCCGATGGTGATGCGGCCCGAGCTGGCCTCTTCGAGGCCGGCGAGCATGCGCAGCGTGGTCGACTTGCCGCAGCCCGAGGGCCCGACGAGTACGAGGAACTCGCCATCCGCGATGTCGAGATTGAGGTCGTCGACCGAGGGCCTCGTGGCCCCGGGGTAGACGCAGCTGATATTTTCGAACGCAACAGTTGCCATGATTTTCCTCCACCGGCAGGTACGTGCCGGACGATCCGTAGTGAAGTGAACGGCGGTCTATGCGGCCGCCGCGGCCCGTCGTTGGGCCGGGTTCAGGTTAGCACTTTCTCCAGGGATCGCCGAGACTCATTTCTCCATGAGCTGGGCGGCGAGCTGCAGGAGTTGCGGCTCCGAGCCGCGGCGTCCGATGAGCTGCGCGCCCATCGAGAGGCCGCCGGGCAGTTGCAGCGTCGGCACGGCGATCGCGGGGAGGCCCGCGACGTTGACCATCGAGGTGAAGGGTGTCCATTCGCACTGTGCGCGGTAGTCGTCTTCGGGGGCGAGGCGCATGAACGCGCCGATCTCGGGCGGCGCTGCGGCGAGCCCGGGTGTGAGCACGGCATCGTACTCGCCCCACTGGGTGCGGAAGTCGGCGGCGATCTGTGTGAGCGTGGCGGCCGCCGCGAAATGCTCTTCGGTGGTGCGGGCGAGGGCGCGATCCCTGAAGAATCTCGTGAAATCGGTGAGTAGGATATCGGCACCCTCGGGGAGTGGCAGCAGGGAGAGCCCGGCCATCCAGCAGTGCCCGAAGATCTCGGGGTAGCGCGGGTCGTAGGTGAAGCGGGCGTCTTCGACGTGGTGTCCACGGGCGGCGAGGCGGTCCGCAGCGATGCGCCATGCTTCGCGTGCTTCGGGGGAGAGCGGCGTCGGATGCGCCGCCTCAAACGGCGATGCGGTGCTGAGGCCGATGCGGAGGCTCGTGAGTGCGTCGGCGTCGCGCACACCGGACAGGGTGGCCGCGGCGCCGCGGCCCTGTTCGCCTCGCATGGCGTCGTAGAGCATGGCGGCGTCGAGGGCGTTGTGTGCGAGGGGGCCCGAGACGACGAGCCGTGGCGCGCCGAAGGCGTCGACCGGGCCCTCGGCGAGGTCGGTCTCGATCGCACCGAGGCCGGGCTTTAACCCGACGAGGCCGCACGCGAGGGCGGGAATACGCACGGAGCCGCCGCCGTCATTCCCGGGAGCCGCGGCGAGAATGCCGCCCGCGACAGCCGCGGCGCTGCCACCGGATGAGCCACCGGGTGTGCGCGAAAGATCGAGCGGGTTGCGTGCGGGGGCGGCGACGAGGTTCTCGGAGTAGGCGTTCAGGCCGAGTTCTGGCACCTGGGTTTTGCCGAGCGAGATCGCGCCTGCCGCTCGCAGCGCCGCGACCCCGGGGGCGTCGTTCTCAGCGACCGTGGTTGGCATGGCGGCGGTGCCGTAGCTCGTTGGGGCCCCGGCCACCTCGAGCAGATCCTTGTGTGCGAGGGGGAAGCCGTGGAGCGGCGGCAGCTGTGCCCGAGCATCGGGGGAGGTCGCCGCGAAGCGTGTGTCAGCGGCGCGCGCCTCTTCGAGGGCGCGTTCGGCAGTGAGGGCGATGAACGCACCGAGTTCGGGCCGCGCTGCGATGCGCGCAAGAGTCGCTTCGGCGGCCTCGGTTGCGGTGATATCGCCGCTGCGCAGGGCGTCGCGGAGTTCGATCGCTGATCGGGGCAGTTCGTTCATGGCTCCACTGTATTGACCGCGCCGTCGCGCGTCACGGTTTTCTCGTGCCGCGGGGCTGCTCCTGGTCTGTTCGGGGTGGCTTCTGGTCTGTTCGGGGCCGCCCTGGGGTGCCCCGGTCTGTCCGAAGTCGCCCGGTGCCGCCCCGGGCCACCCTAGTCAAGACACGCCGACTTCGTTAGACTTCAGGGTCAGGACTTGCTGTTATCGCTCACAAAGATTGTGAGCGATAACAGATCCGGGATAGTTCCCAGCCGCGTCGAGGAAGACATTCATGAGCGTCCCCCTAACCCAGAGCCGACCCAGCTTGCAGCGGGTGTCGTGCCGTGCTGTGATGCCCAGCGCCACGTCGACATATGTCGACGTGTGCCGAGAGGCCGTGCGCCTCGCCGCGCCGCGCTCAGGTGTGCCGCTCGTCGCACTGCGATGCGGTGTGTCGCGATGCGGTGTGTCGCGATGTGCCGCGCCGCAATATGTCGCCGCGCCAAGGACAACTTGCCAATTGCATCCCCGGGCGAAGCGCGCTCCGTGACCGAGCGTCCTGCGCCCGCCGCCACTCGCGCGGCTTCTGGTGACCGCGGCTGCTGTTGCGCGGCCGAGCCAATGATCCACACAGTGAATAGGAGAATCAAGTGGAATCAATAACTGGACGCCGGTATCGGCCTCAAGGGCACCTGGCGCGTACTGCGTCGCTGCTCGGTGTCGGGGCGCTCATCGCTTCGTCGTTTACGGCCGGAAGTTTCGGCGCGGCGGCCTTCGCGGAGTCGATCGAGATAGTGCCGAACGGCACGTTTGAAAGTGGAATAGCAGGCTGGACAGCGCCGTTCGGTGGCACGTTAGCCGCGAGTGCTGACGCCAAAACAGGGCAGGGAGCGCTTGAGATCAGCGAACGGACGGGCTTCCAGTCGGGCCCGGCCGCCACAGTGACAGGAAAGCTCACGACCGACGCGAGCTATAACCTGTCGGTTTCTCTGAAGTACGCAGCTGCAGAAGGGGCACCGGAAACGCAGGATTTCAATGCGGTTCTGTGTACCTCATCACGAAGCAAATGCGATGTTGTGTCTTCGGTGACCGCAGCGGCTGGTGAATGGGCCACCATCACCGAGACCTTTACACCGCTTGCCGCAGAGTACGATGTGCTGTTCCTCGAAACCCCGTGGAACACGAGTGTGCAGTCGTTTGTTATCGATGACTTTTCACTCAGCGCGGGTGGCGGTGGCACCTCTGCGGCTGAGCCTCCGGCGGTTCCCGGCAATCTTCTTCCAGACGGCCGATTTGCGTCAGACTTCACGGGCTGGTCATCGACCCGTGGTGGCATCCTCGCGCTCAGCGATGACGCAGCGAGTGGCGCTCACTCCCTGCAGGTGAGCGAGCGCGAAAACACGCAGTCGGGCCCATTTGCTAGCGTCGCTGGCGCTTTAGAAGTGGGTGCAAGTTATCGGATGAGTGGAAAGCTGAAGTACGACTCCGGTAATGCAACGCAGCAGTTTAATTTCACGTTCTGCCCGTCAAACTTCAACGGCTGTGCCGACTATGGTCACACCTTCAACCAGGGTGAATGGGGTGCGTTCGCGCAAGAGTTCACCGCGGAGGCCAAGCACGCAGCGGCCGACTGGTTCTTTGTAGAGACGCCCTGGGGATCGAACGCGCTGCAAGATTTCAAGGTGGACGAGCTGTCGCTGGTCAAGATCGCCGATGCTCCGCCAGCACCTGAGTTCACCACTCTCGAGAAGGTGCAGACTAAACCGATCGGCGACCACAATCCACTCGTGGGCCACAAGTTCGGTGCCGACCCGCACCACCTTGTGTATAAGGATCGGCTCTACATCTACTCGACGGATGACACCCAGCAGTACGAGGCGAACTCGAAAGACGAGAACGGGCTGCCCACCCAGTCAAACGGATACGGGGCGATCACGCGTTTGAATGTGATGTCGACAAGCGACATGGTCAACTGGGTCGACCACGGTTCGATTCCGATCTCCAGGGCTGACGGGGCACTGCCCTGGTCCAGCAACTCGTGGGCACCCGCCGCGATTGAGAAGGACGGGAAGGTCTACCTGTACTTCTGCGACAACGGCAGCGGAACAGCTGTGACCATTGGCGGCTCACCGCTCGGGCCTTGGACTGACCCGCTCGGCAAGAAGATCATTCCCGACACGGTCTCCGCAGACTACATCGCTTCGGGTGGCTTCCCCGCCGGCATGTGGCTCTTCGACCCTGAGGTGTTCATTGACGATGACGGCCAGGGATACCTCTACTTCGGCGGCAACTCACAGATCGGCACGGAGCCGAATGTGCAGGGGCCGCAGAACCCGAAATCGACCCGCGTGGCGAAGCTGAAAGACGACATGGTCACCCTCGATGGCGATCCGGTCGAGATTGACGCCCCCGGCATGTTCGAGGCATCGAGCATGTTCAAGCGAGACGGCAAGTACTACTACTCGTACTCTTCGAACTTCCAGGTGGAGGCGGAGCCGGGCAAGTACCCGGAGCGTGGAGCGATCGCATACATGATGACCGACGATCCAATGGATCTGAGCGCATCCAAGTATGCGGGAGTTGCCTTCCAGAACCAGGGCACGTTCTTTGGTGCAGGCAATGGTGGCAATAACCATTCCGACATGTTCAATTACAAGGGGGAGACATACCTGACGTACCACGCGCAGACGCGCGGCGCAGCATGGGCTGAGGCCCTTGGTACTCCGGGTGCGACCCAGGGCTACCGTTCGGTGCACATCGACAAGCTCGAGTTCAACGAGGATGGCACGATCAAGCCTGTTGAGGGCACGCGCGCCGGTGTCGAGCAGGTCGAGAGCTTCGACCCGTATCGCACCTTTGAGGCTGAAACGCTTGCCTGGCAATTGGGCCTCAGCATGGACAAGACGGAGGTCGAGTCTGCAGAGTTCCCGGAGCACAATGGCAGTGGCAACCTGGTGCTATCAAGCGTCGATGACGGTGATTTTGCAGGGATCGCGGGAGTGGACTTCGGAACTGGCGCAAAGAGCGTGTCGGCGAAGGTCAAGCCGCTCGTCGAAGGTGCCAGCATCCAGGTGCGTCTCGACAATGTCGACGGTGCCGTTATCTCCGAGATTCCGGTCACGGGCGCGGTAGGCGAGTGGACCACGGTGACGGCCGACGTGACCGGCGCTGAAGGGGAACACGATGTATTCTTCGTCTTCGAGGCCCCTGAGGGCGTAGACGGCGAGACTGACTTGGTCGAGGTCGACAACTGGGCTTTTGCCGCAGTCGACGATTCGAACAACGGCGGTGCTGACGGCGGTAACGGCGGTGCTGATGGCGGCAACAGTGGTGCTGATGGTGGCAACGGTGGTGCTGATGGTGGCAACGGTGGTGCTGACGGCGGCAACGGTGGTGCTGACGGCGGCAACGGTGGCAGCGCCGGTGGTGGTGTCGCTGATAGTGGCGGGGCCTCGAGTGGTGCCGATGGTGTGAACGGTGGTGTTGGCAGTGCTGGTGCTGGTGCTGGCAGTGCCAGCACTGGGGCTCACGGTGACACCGTTTCTGGTGTCCAGGGCACCGGAGATCGGTTGGCCGCGACCGGTGCTGATGGTGCGGGAGGCGCTGCTGTTGCTGGCGGGGCGCTCGTGCTTCTCGGGGTGGCCGCGTGGCTGCTGCGTCGTCGGCGTGTGAACCGGGCATAGGTTCCGGGGGTATAGCCGAGGTGCCGGTGTGGTCATCGCTGCGGTGACCGCACCGGCACCCGCGCACTTTCGGGTCGGGCCGGTTTGAGGCGGTGCCGGAAGGTATGTGATCTGCCAGATATATGTTCGACACGCCGCGGAAGCGGCATATATCGGGCTGATCACTTTTTTTGGTCGAGGCCGAGGTCGAGGTCGAGGTCGAGGTCGAGGCCGGGGTTGAGACCGGCGGCGGGGCCGGGGCTGGGGCTACCGGGGCCGGCGGCGGGGCTGAGGACGGCGGCGGGATGACCGAGGCCGGCGGCGATCCCTGTTGCGAATGATTATCAGTAGCCGCTATCTTGGAGTTCTGACCATTGAGATCGATTCTCATTTAGAAAGCTCCTCATGACTGCACCTTCGCGCATGCGAACCCTCCGGCGCCCCGCGCCGCTCGCCCTGCCCGCCCTCGCGCTCGCCGCGGCACTCGCGCTGAGCGCCTGCTCCGCCGGTGACGGCACGTCGGGCGCCGCTCCCGACGATCGCCTCTCCGTCGTCGCCACCACGACCCAGCTGCACGATTTCGCCGCCCGTATCGGCGGTGACGACATCTCGCTCACCGGCCTCCTGTCGCCGGGGGGATCGGCGCACCACTTCGACCCGAGCCCCGGCGACCTGCTCGCGCTCGGCCAGGCCGACGTGCTCATCGTCAACGGCGCCGGCCTCGAGACCTTCATCGACAGCGCGATCGAGGCGTCGGGCTTCGACGGCGAGATCATCACGGCCTCGGAGGGCCTCGATCCCGAACTGCTCGAGCATATCACCGCCGAGGGGGAGAGCGCCGACGCGCACGAGTCCCATGACGCGCATGCGGACGAGCACGCCGACGAGCACGCCGGAGGACAGTCCGGCGATCACTCCGAGGAGCCGACCGGCGACGATGCGCACGACGGGCATGCGCACGACGGTCACGACCACGACGGTCACGACCACGGCAGCATCAACCCGCACATCTGGACCTCGCCGCGGAACGCCGAGGGAATGGTCTCGATGATCGCCGGCGATCTCGCCCGCGTCGACCCTGCGCACGCCGACGACTACACGTCGCGCGGCGACGCCTATATCGCCCAGCTCGGCGAGCTCGACGCCTGGGCCGCCGCGCAGTTCGCGCGCGTGCCCGAGGCCGATCGCGTCATGGTGAGCGGGCACGATTCGCTGCGCTACTTCCTCCACGACTACGGCATCGGTTTCGCCGGCGCCATCCTGCCGAGCTTCGAGGACAACGCCGAGCCGAGCGCCGCCGACATCGACGCGCTCGTCGCCGAGATCGAACGCCGCGGTGTCAAAGCGGTGTTCGTCGAGAGTTCGATGAGCCCGAAGCTCGCGCAGACCATCGCCCGCGAGGCCGGCGTCGAGGTCGTCGATGCCGACACTCTCTACGCCGACTCGCTCGGTGCCCCGGGCAGCGACGGCGCCGACTACCTCTCGGCCACCGTGCACAATACCCGCGTCATGGTCGAGGCCTGGGGCGTGCAGCCCGAGCCACTGCCCGCGTCGTTGGCGGAGACGGCGCAGTGAGGACCGCCGCAGCGAAGTCTCCGGCTGCGGAAGACCCGGTCGCCCCGACTCCGGCGCTCACATTCGACGGCGCCGCATTCGGCTACGACGGCATCGCCCGCGTGCACCACCTGAGCCTCGAGGTGCCGGCCGGCGCCGCCGTCGCGCTGATCGGCCCGAACGGCTCGGGCAAGTCGACGCTGCTGCGCGGTATCCTCGGGCTCGCCGACCTCGTATCGGGATCGGTCGCGGTGCTCAGCGAGAGCCCGGTGCGCGCACGCCCGCAGGTCGGCGCGCTGCCGCAGGCCGATACCCGCGACACCTCGATGCCGGTCACGCTCAAGCAGGTCGTGACGATGGGGCTCTACCGTTCGCGGGGCCTGCGCCCCATCGGCGCTGCGGGCCGTGCGGCGGTCGACGACGCCCTCGACCGGGTGGGGCTCGCCCCCTTCGCGAAGCGCCGCTTCGGCGAGCTCTCGGGCGGCCAGCAGCAGCGCGGCATTCTGGCGCGATCCCTCGTCTCGAACCCTCGGCTGCTGCTGCTCGACGAACCGTTCAACGGCCTCGACCGCGAGAACCGCGACGCGCTGCTCTCTCTCGTGCGCGAGATCCGCGACGAGGGGCGCACCGTCATCGTGTCGACCCACGATCTCGAGATCGCGCAGCGGGCCTGCACCCACGCGCTGCTGCTGTCGAGCGGCCACGCCCCCGAGCAGCCCGGCCACCCTGCCGCGTTCGGGCCCGTCGACGAGGCGCTGACCCTCGAGGCGGTGCAGCACGCGTTCCACGATCAGACGGTCGAGCTCGACGAGCACACCGTGACCACGGCGCGCGAGGTCGAGTGATGGCCGCGCATCTGGCCGTGCTCGTGAGCGACCCGGGCTTCGTGCAGATCTTCGCGCTGCCCTTCATGTGGCGCGCGCTCGTCACGGTCGCGGTGCTCGCGGTCGCGGCGGGCGTCGTCGGGCTCTTCATCAGCTTCCGCGAGCTCGAGTTCGTGAGCGACGGCCTCGTGCACGCGGTCTTCCCGGGTCTCGTCGTGGGCGCGGCGATCGGCGGCACTTCGGCCCTGCTGCCGGGCGCAGCCGTCGCCGCGGTGCTCGCCGCCGTGCTCTTCACCGTGATCGAACGCCGCGGCGGAGTCGGCGCCGACGCTGCGATCGCCGTCGTGCTCACCGGCCTCTTCAGCCTCGGCATCGTGCTCGTGTCGCGGCAGGAGGGCTACGTCTCGCAGCTGCAGGATCTGCTCTTCGGCCGCCTCCTCACCGTCACGAGCGCGCAGCTCGTGCAGGTCGTCATCGTCGCGGCCCTCGCAGTGCTCATCGTGCTCGCGAGCTGGCGGGTGCAGCTCTACCGCGCCTTCGACAGCGCGGGCGCCGAGGCCGCCGGCTACCGCCCCTTCGCGGCCGACATCGTGCTCGGCATCGCGGTCGCACTGCTCGTCGTCGCGGGCGTGCAGGCCCTCGGCGTGCTCATGGTCATCGCGCTGCTCACAGTGCCGATGGCCGCGGCGCGCCTCCTCACCCGAGGCTTCGCCCTGCTCATCCCGCTCGCCGTGCTGCTGCCGCTCGCGGCCGGTGTCGGCGGCCTGTGGCTGTCGTTCGAATGGTCGATCGGCACCGGCGCGAGCGTCTCGCCCGGTGCCGTGGTCGTGCTGCTGCTCATCGCGGGCTACCTGCTCGCGGCGTTCGTGCGCGTGGTGATGCTGCGCGCGCCCGAACTTCGGCGCTCACCCGTCGTTCGGAGCAGAACGGCGATTTCGCTCCGAAATTCGGGTGAGAGCCGAAATTCGGGCGAGGGATCGCCGGCCGCTGCCGACTGCGCGACGACCGCCGGGTCGGCGCGGGAGGGCCGCGCATGAGCTACCTCGCCACCGCCGCGCTCGAACTCGCCCTGCTCGGCATCCTCTCGGGCATCGCCGGCACTCTGATCGTGCTGCGCCGCCGCTCCTTCTTCGCCGTCGCGCTGAGCCATGCGACCTTCCCGGGCGGCGTCGTGTTCGCGGTGCTCGGCTGGAACCTGCTGCTCGGCCAGGCGCTCTTCGCGTTCGTGCTCGTGCTGCTCATGACGCTGCTGTCGCGACTGCCCGGCCAGGGTCGCCAGGTGACGAGCGGCATCGTGCTGTCGTTCGGCTTCGCGCTCGGCACGCTGCTCGCGAGTCTCAACCCGGGCCTCGGCGTCCCCGTCGACGCGCTGCTCGTCGGTTCTCCGCTGAGCGTCACCGCCGGCGACGTGGCGGCGACCGCCGCAGTGATCGTCGTGGGCGGCGGCCTGCTGCTCGTGAGCTGGCGCCGCATCGTCTTCCACGCCTTCGACCCCGTCGGCTTCACGGCGTCGGGCTACCGCGCCTGGCCCGTCGAAGTCGTCGTGACCGGGGTGATCGCCGCGGCGGTCGTCGTCGCGATGCCGGCCGTCGGGGCCATCCTCGGGGTCGCGGTGCTCATCGCACCGGCCGCCGCGGCGCGCGTGCTGGTGCGTCGTCTCGAGTGGATCCCCGTCGTGTCCGCCGTCATCGGCGTGGCGGGCGGCCTCATCGGATTGTGGGTGTCGCGCGAGTTCGGCGTTGCGGCCGGCGGCGCCATCGGTCTCGTGCTCACCGGCCTCTTCGCGCTCGCGTTCGGCGTGCG
Organism: Leucobacter sp. gxy201; assembly: GCF_051043335.1. Lineage (NCBI taxonomy): Bacteria > Bacillati > Actinomycetota > Actinomycetes > Micrococcales > Microbacteriaceae > Leucobacter > Leucobacter sp. gxy201. The sequence continues at coordinate 225,691 of NZ_JAMXWS010000002.1, read as the reverse complement.
TCGACTGGCCGAGTTCGTCGCCGGGCTCACCGCGGCCGGCGGAGCTCGCGCTACGGTGGGAAGCGGCATCGGAGTCGGAGGTGGAGCATGACGCAGCCGAAGCGCAACACGTGGCAGCGCGAAGCCGTGCGCGCGGCGCTCGCCGAGGCGCACGGATTCGTCAGCGCCCAGCAGCTGCATCAGGCGCTGCGCGGCGGCGGCTCGACGATCGGGCTCGCGACCGTCTATCGTGCGCTATCGAGCCTCAGCGAGACGGGCGAGGCCGACTCGCTGCAATCGCCCGAGGGCGAGAACCTGTTCCGCTCGTGCGCGACCCAGGGGCACCACCACCACCTCATCTGCCGCGGCTGCGGCACGGCGGTGGAGCTGTCGGCGACCGTCGTCGAGGAGTGGGCGACTCGCGTCGCCGCCGAGCACGGCTTCTCCGAGATCGAGCACGTCGTCGACCTCTTCGGGCTCTGCGCCCGCTGCCGCGCGGCGTGACATCTGCCGGGGCATGATCCCTGCCGGTGCATGCTCCCCCGCGAACCCGCGCGCTGAGCGCAGAGAAACGTGGAGCCGAACGGTGCACCGAAGGGGGATGTGTGCACCATTCGGCTCCACGGTAGGTGCGCCGCCGGGCGCTGCAGGCGGTTGCGCGCCCGGCGGCGAGTCTGGGCGGGGCCTCAGACCCCGGGGCCTCAGACCACGGGGCTTCAGTCCCGGGGCCTCAGACCCCGGGGCTTCAGGCCCCGCGGTTCGGGCCGCCCGGGCGCGCTCCCGAACCGTCGTCCGAGGCGGAACCGTCGCCGAGATCGTCGAGCACCTCGGTGACCGCTCGATCGTTCTCCGCGGCGGCCGCGAGCGCTGCCGGCTGCCCCGGCGCGAACCTGCGCGTCCACACGATCTTCAGCGCCCGCCGCCGCGCCCGCTTCAGCCGCACGTTCTCGCGCCGCCGCTCGACGAGCGTGTAGAGGATCGGCACGAGCACGAGCGTCAGCAGCGTCGACGATACGAGGCCGCCGATCACGACGATGGCGAGCGGCTTCGAGATGAACACGCCGCCTCCGGTGAGGCCGAGCGACATCGGGATGAGCGCGAAGATGGTTGCGGCGGCCGTCATCAGGATGGGGCGCAGGCGCAGTCGGGTGCCGTGCTCCACCGCCTCGTCGAGCGAGGCGCCCGCCGTGCGCAGCCGGTTCACGAGATCCATGAGCACGATCGCGTTCGTGACCACGATGCCGATGAGCATCAGCAGGCCGATGAGCGCGGGCAGCCCGAGCGGGGTGCCGGTGATGAGCAGCCCGAGGATGGCGCCGGTCGCCGCGAACGGGATCGATACGAGCAGCACGAACGGTCCGCGGAAGCTGCGGAACGTCGCCACCATCACGAGCAGCACCAGCATGATCGCGGCGAGCATCGCGAAGCCCAGCTGCGCGAAGGCTTCATCCTGCTCGGCGCTCACGCCTCCGAGGTCGAACACGACGCCCCCAGGCAGGTCGGTCTCGGCGATGGCCCGGTCGATCGCGGCGCTCGCCGCATCGAGCTGCCCCGACTTCGGCGTGACGGTCAGCGTCACCTGGCGCTCGCCATCGGTGCGCATGATCACGGGGGCGGTCTGCTCCTCCTCGACGGCCGCGATGGCAGAGACAGGGATCGCGGTGCCCGTGATCTGGGCGGCGGCCTTCTGCTCGGCCTCGGCGGCCTCCTGCTCGGCCATCTGCTGCGCTGCCTCGGCCTGCGATTCGCGCATCGCGGCGATCTGCTCGTCGGCGCCTTCGATGCCTGAGCGCACTCCCGCGATGGCCTCCTGCAGGGCCGCGATCTGCGCCTGGCGCTCGGCCTCGGCGGCGGCCGCGGCCTCCTCCTCGGGCGACGGCTGGGGGCCCGGCGGGGCCGGGGGCGCGGTCACGACCGGGGCGGCGATGAGCGCCGCCAGCTGGGCGTTCAGCTGGTCGAGCTGCGCGGCCATCTCGGCGCGCGCGTTCGCGGCCTCGCCGATCTGCTTCGCGAGCTCGTTCTCGCCCTTGATGCGGGCCTCCTCGGCCTGGGCCTCGGCCTTCTCGCGCAGCGCGTCGTTCGCGACCTTCTGCGCCTCGGCGGTCTGCTGCGGGGTGACCGGCAGCATGATCTCACCGATCTTCTCGGCAGTGCGCTCGGCCCCCGGCGTGCGCACGACGATGTCGCGCTCGTTGCCCTCGAGCATGAGTCGGCCGGCGTGGCGGCCCTCGAGCGCGTCCTGCACCGCCTTCGCGACCGTGGCGCGGTCGAAGCCGAGCTTCGCGGCCAGCACCTCGTCGAGCTTCACGCGTACGACGGGCTGATCGCCCTTGATGTCGCTCTCGACCGACTGCACGCCCCGCGCATCTGCCAGCTCCTGCTCGAGCTTCTCGCTCGCGAGCCTGAGCGCCGCCGGGTCGTTGCCGCGGATCTGCAGTGCGATGCCCGAGCCCGCGGCTCCCGCCACGAAGGCGTCCTGCGTCAGCAGCTTCACCTCGCCCGCATCCTTCACCCGGTCGAGGGCGTCGCCGACGGCGTCGCTCACGACGGTCGCGTCGGCGCCGTCGTCGAGCTGCACGTCGTAGCTCACGGTCGGGTCTTCGCCCGCGATGCCGCTGCCGCCGACCGGGATCGACGTGATGACGTCGCTCACCCCGTCGACCTTCGCGAGCGCCTGCTCGACGGGTTCGGCGGCCTTCACGAGATCTTTCGACTGCTCCTTCGTCGGAGTCTGCATGACCTGCAGGCTCTCGGCGCCCGACGAGCCGAGGAAGTCGGTCGGGATCAGCGAGCTCATCGCGATCGTGCCGAACAGCACGAGCACGGAGCCGACGAGCGTGATGACCGGGTGGCGGCGGGTCGCGTTCAGCGCCGGCATGATGGTGCTCTGCAGGCGGTCGGGTGCGGTGTGGATCTCGGCGAGGTCGTCGTGGGGGTCGGGGTCTGCGCCCGGTGCGCGGACGGCGCCGGGGCCGCCGCGCTTCGCCCGCCGGTTCATGAACCAGTACGCGAGCACCGGCACGATCGTGAGCGCCACGAACAACGATGCGAGCAGCGCGATCGACACGGTCACGGCGAAGGGGCGGAAGAGCTGACCGGCGATGCCCGAGACGAACGCGATCGGCAGGAACACGGCGACCGTAGTGAGCGTCGACGCGGTGATGGCGCCCGCGACCTGGCGCACCGACGCGACCACGCCCTCGACGGTCAGCGGCCCGTCGCCGCGGCGGCGGCTGATGTTCTCGATCACGACGATCGAGTCGTCGACCACGCGGCCGATCGCGATCGTGAGCGCGCCGAGCGTGAGAATGTTGAGCGTGTTGCCGCTCCACCACAGGCCGATGAGCGTGATGAGCAACGACAGCGGAATCGACATCGCCGCGATGATCGTCGAACGCCACGACCACAGGAATGCGAGGATCACGAGCACGGCGAAGAGCAGACCGAGCCCGCCCTCGACCGAGAGGTCGTGGATCGACTGCTCGATGTACGGCGCCTGGTCGAAGATCGTCACGAATTCGGCGTGCACGATCGGGGAGAGGCGGTCGAGCTCGGCGTTCACGGCGTGCGAGATGTCGACGACGTTGGCGCCCTGCTCGGGCATGATCTGCAGCGTGAGCGCGGGCTTGCCGTTGACGCGCGAGATGTTCGTCGCCGGCTTCGTCTCGAGGTGCACGTCGGCGAACTGCGAGACGGTCACGATGACCGGGTTGCCCTCGGCATCGGCGGTCGCGATGGGCAGCGCGCCGATCTCGGCGATGGCGGTCTCGGCGGTGCCCTCGGCGCCGAGCGGCACGCCGACGGTGACGGAGGTCTGGCCGTTCTCGGATTCGGCGGCGCCCGCGGGCAGGGCCGCGCCGTGCGCCTGGAGTACGGCGTCGAGCATCGCCGGGTCGACCTTGAGCGCTGCGACGTCTGCGGGGCGCAGATCGATCATGATGCGCTGCTGCTCCTGCCCGGCGAGCTCGGCCTTCCGCACCCCCGGCACGCCCTGCAGTGCGGGGACTACGGTGCCGGCGATCGATTCGCCGAACGCGGCGCCGTCTTCGCCCTGCTCGCTGCCGGCGCTCAGCATCATCGCGGGCATGGAATCGGAGCCGCCCGAGAACGCGGCCACCTCGGTGCCGGTCGGGAAGCCCGCCTTCAGCGCATCGGCCGCGCCCTGCACGGCGCGGAACGTCTCGTCGTCGTTCTCGCCGAACGACCACTCGACCATGATCTCGGCCGAACCGCTCGACGTCGTCGACGAGACCTTCGTGACGCCCGGCACCGCCTGCAGCGCCTGCTCGACCGGTTCCGTGATGGTGCGCGCCATCTCCTCGGGTGCGAGGCCCTGGGACTGCACGCTCACGAAGGCCATCGGCACCTGCATCGTCGGCATGAGCTCCTGCTTGAGCGCACTCATGGAGAAGAGGCCGACCACCGCGACGGCGAGGGTCGTGAGGCCGACGATGAGCCGGTTCTTGAGGCTGGTGCGTGTGAGGAAGGTCATGATCGCTTTCGTCGTCGTGCATCGGCGACCGCGGCGGGGCGCGGAGCCCGCGGAACGGTCGATGATTCCACACTGCCGTGCGCGGAGGGGGCGCCGCATCATCCTGAAGTACCATTCCGCTCATCCCGCGGTATGAAGAGGGAAAACCGGAATGCTCCCGAAGGCTCTCAGCGTGTGGTGCGAGGCGCCCCCTTGTGCCCGAGATGACGGCGTGACTACGGTGTTCACGGGTGCGTTTCGCGCAAACGGGTGCGTCTCGCGATGCCGAGCCCCGCGGCGGGTGGGCCACAATGGGAGGCGAACGGCCGGTGCCGCGGGTACCGGGCGGGATGCAACGGAGGAGCGCGCATGGCCGAGGAGACCGCTGTCGACGAGTGTGCGGCGACGTACCGGGACGAGGGGCGAATCGACTCGCCGCGCGGCCGCTTCGCGGGCGTGCTCTTCGACTGCGACGGCGTGCTCGTCGACTCTGAGCTCATCACGAACGGCACGCTGCGCGAGATGCTGCACGAGCTCGGGTGGCCGATCTCGTCCGAGGACTGCCTGCGCCGCTTCATCGGGCGGGCGCTGAAGGACGAGTGGCGCGTCATCGAGCAGCACACGGGGTTCCGCATCACCGAAGACTGGCTCGCCGGCTTCCGGGCGCTGCGCGACGAGCGTCTGCGAGCGCATCTCGAGGCGATCCCCGGCGCCCCCGAAGCCGTGGCCGCGGTGTCGCGGCACTTCGGCGGCCGCATCGCCTGCGCGACCGGCGCCGACCGGCCCAAGGTCGAGATGCAACTGGCGAAGGCCGGCATCGCCGGCTACTTCGGCGACAGGGTGTTCAGCGGCATGGAGATGCCCCGCTCGAAGCCCGCGCCCGACGTCTACCTGGCGGCCGCGCGGGCGCTCGGCATCGACCCCGTCGACGCGCTCGTCGTCGAGGACACCGTTGCGGGCGTGACCGCGGGCGTCGCGGCTGGAGCGACCGTGCTCGGCTTCTCGTACGGCGGACCGGTCTCGACCGACGCCGACGTGCTCCTCGCTGCGGGAGCGTCGCGCGTGTTCCGGCGCATGAGCGAGCTGCCGGCGCTCGTCGCGGAGCTCGACGGGGCGCCGATCGTCTCCTGAGCGCCGCACGGGTTCGAGGAGTAGCGTGGGCGGCATGATCAGGGACATCGAAGTGCAGCTGCCCGGCGGCGAGCGGGCGAAGTTCGGCGACATCGCTCCGGGCGCCGCCCTCGTCGTGAACGTCGCATCGAAGTGCGGGTTCACGCCGCAGTACGCGGGGCTCGAAGCGCTGCACGAGGAGTTCGGCCCGCGCGGTCTCACCGTCGTCGGCGTCCCGTGCAACCAGTTCCTGATGCAGGAGCCGGGTACCGATGCCGAGATCGCCGAGTTCTGCACGCTGAACTACGGCGTCGCGTTCCGCCTGCTCGCGAAGACGAAGGTGAACGGCCGCGGCACCGACCCGCTCTTCAAGGAGCTGCGCAAGGGCCGCGACCCGGAGGGGCAGGCCGGGCTCGTGCGCTGGAACTTCGAGAAGTTCGTCGTCGACCGCGACCCGGCCGGCGGGGGAGCGCCTCGGGTCGTGCGGTTCCGCTCGGCGACGACGCCCGAAGACCCCGCGATCCGCGCCGCGATCGAGGCAGCGCTCGCGAGCTGACGTCGGTCGGCCGCCTGCCGGCTGCGCCCGCGACTAGCGCGGGTCGACGGCCACCCAGGCGGGGTGCTTCGCGGTGCGTCCGTCGCCGCTCGAACGGCGGGTGATGCGCCGGCCGATCCACGGCAGCACGTGCTCGCGCGTGTATCGCAGCTGCTCGCGCGCCGTCGGGGCCGGCGTCGCCTCGGCCGCGAACACCCAGTCGGCCGGCGGCTCGTAGCCGAGGGTGCGCAGCACGTTCGCGGCAACCCGGTGATGCCCGACCGGCGCCAGATGCAGCCGGTCGTGCGACCAGTACTGACGGCCAGCGAGCTCGGCGTCGCTCCAGTTATCGGTGAACGGGATGCCGAGGCGCGTGACGATCCCTGTCGCCGCCCGCACCAGCTCGTCGCCCTTGCGCCGCACGCGCTCGCCGCCGGGGAGGCCCGCCGTGGGGTTCGCACCCGCGAGCAGCAGCGGGGTCGCGCCGGTCTGCTGGATGCGGCGCAGCGCCTGTTCGGATTCGGCGGTGATCCAGGCCATGTCGGTGCCCGGGCGCAGCATGTCGTTGCCGCCGCCGTTGAAGCTCACGAGGGTCGGACCGAGGGCGAGCGCGGGCTCGAGCTGCTCGGCGATGATGCGTGCGAGCAGGCGCCCGCGGATGGCGAGATTCGCGTAGTGCACCGTCTCGCCCGTCGCGTCGGCGAGGCCCTGCGCGACCAGGTCGGCCCAGCCGCGCACCGAGCCGTCGGGCTGCTCGTCGCCGACGCCCTCCGTGAAGCTGTCGCCGATGGCGACGTACCTGATGCCCGACTGCTGCCGCTCCGCCTCGCTCACGGACACCAGGATACGGCGTCGCCCGCGCCGGCGCGTCGGCCATTTCGCTCGAACGCTTGACAGATGCGCGCGAGGTACGTAGGTTCGTTAGTGAAGTAATTAACCAGTGAACGGAGGGATCGAGTGTTCGACGACAGCCGCCCGATCTTCCAACAGCTCGCCGACCGCATCGCCGATGAGGTGCTGCGGGGCATCTACGCAGAGGAGGAAGCAGTGCCATCGACCAATGAACTCGCGGCGCACCTGCAGATCAACCCCGCGACCGCCGGCAAAGCGCTCAACCTGCTCGTGGAGCGCGACGTGCTCTACAAGAAGCGCGGCATCGGCATGTTCGTGGCGCCGGGGGCGCGATCCCTCATCGCCGAGGAGCGCCGCCGCTCGTTCGCCGTGCGCTTCGTGGCCCCGCTGCTCGCGGAGGCACGCTCGCTCGGCCTCGGCCCCGCCGAGATCGTCGCGATCATCGACCAGCAGACCGAGGCGGCCGCGCAGGCCGCCGAACCCGAACTCCGGAACCAGGAGGAAGCCCGATGACCACCGCCATCTCCACCCGCGACCTCACGCGCAGCTACCGCGGCACCCGCGCCCTCGACGGCGTCACCCTCGACATCGAGGCCGACGTCATCACCGGCCTCCTCGGCCGCAACGGCGCCGGCAAGACGACCCTGATGTCGCTGCTCACCGCGCAGGATCGCCCGACCTCGGGCCAGGTGCTGTTGGGCGGGCGCGACCCGTTCGAGCGCCCCGAGGCCATCGAGAGCATGTGCTTCGTGCGCGACAACCAGCGCTACCCCGACGACTACAAGCTCAAGCACGCGATCGCCGCCGCGAAGATCTTCTACCCGAACTGGTCGAGCGGGCTGGCCGACCGGCTCATCGAGCGCTTCCGCATCCCCGAGAAGCCGATCGTGAAGAAGTTCTCGCGCGGGCAGCTCTCGGCCCTCGGTATCGTGATCGGCCTCGCGTCGCGCGCTCCCATCACCTTCTTCGACGAGCCCTACCTCGGCCTCGACGCGACCGCGCGCGGCATCTTCTACGAGGAGCTGCTGCGCGACTACGGCGAGCACCCGCGCACCATCATCCTCTCGACGCACCTGATCGACGAGATGGATCGCATGCTCGAGCGCGTCATCGTGCTCGACCAGGGGCGCGTCGTGCGCCACAGCGACGTCGACGAGTTCAGGGGCGGCGCCTACCAGGTGGCCGGTCGCTCGAGCGCGCTCGAGCAGTTCGTCGCCGGGCGCCCCGTGCTCTCGCGGCGCACGATCGGCGGCCTCGGCACCGCCGTGATCGGCCGCGCCGTATCGCAGGCCGACCGCGAGGCGGCCGAGGTCGACGGGCTCGAGATCAGCGCGGTGTCGCTGCAGGATCTGGTCGCGGCCCTCGGCGTCGGCGAATCGGTCGAGGGTGCGGACGAAGGTACTGCCGGCGGCGACCGGGAATCCGGCGCATTCGCCGGAGCAGCGCACAACGGAAGGAGCGCATCATGAACCGCATACTGAAAGTCACCCGCCTGCATCTGGTGAAGGCCTCCACCTTCATGGTGGCGCCCCTGATGATCCTCGCGATCGTGATGGCGATCTCGGTCGTCATCGCGATCGCCATCCAGCGAGCGCTCGGCGATGCCGCCTCGACGACCGAGTACATCGAGGGGGCCCGGTACAACAGCGCCATCATGTGGGCGCTGCCGGGGTTCCTCATCTACTACGGGGTGCAGGCCATCGCCACGACGTATCCGTTCGCGCTCGCGCTCGGCACGACGCGCCGCGACTTCATCCTCGGCACCGTCATCGCGAACGCGGTGCAGTCGGCGTACATCGCACTGCTGCTGCTCGTGCTGCTCGGGCTCGAGCTCGTCACGAACCACTGGTTCGCGGGCGTCTACGTGCTCGACACCTACGTGGTCGGCGCGGGCGACCCGGTGGCACTCGTCGTGCGCTCGTTCGTCGGCGTGCTCTTCTGCCTGACGGCGGGCGGCATGTTCGGTGCGGTATGGGTGCGCTTCGGCCCGAAGGGACCCGCCGTCGTCGGCCTCGCCCTCGGCCTCGTCGTCGCGCTCGGCGTGCTGATCATCGCGCCGCGCATCGGCGAGATCATCGCCTCGGTCACAGTGGCGGGCCTCGGCGTCGCAACCGTCATCGCCGTCATCGTGTGCCTCGTCGCCACCTGGTTCGCGATGCGCAGGGCCTCGGTCAGGTAGGCGAGCACGGCCTCACGACCTCAGGGCCTCACCGCACGCGAATGCCCGATCTGGTGCAGTATTCCTCGGAATAACGCACCAGATCGGGCATTCGCATGTGAGCGGGCAGGTCGGGCTGCCCGTGCAGCAGCGCGGGTTACGCGCGAGCCGGCTCGGCTTCTGCTGCAGTGCCGACCTCGGCGGCCGGTGCCTCGGCGGCCGGTGCCTCGGTGGCCGGCTGCTCCAGTGCTTCGTCGACGTCGTCGTTATCGAACGCGAGGCCCTTGCGCGGAGCGTTGTAGAGCTGTTCGTCGAGAATGCCCTCGCGCTTCGCGACGATCGTCGGCACGAGCGCCTGGCCCGCGACGTTGACCGCAGTGCGACCCATGTCGATGATCGGGTCGACCGCGAGCAGCAGGCCGACGCCCTCGAGGGGCAGGCCCAGCGTCGAGAGGGTCAGCGTGAGCATCACGATCGCGCCGGTCGTGCCCGCCGTCGCCGCAGAACCCACGACCGAGACGATCACTATCAGCAGGTACTGCATGATCGAGAGGTCGATGTTGAAGAACTGGGCGATGAAGACCGCGGCGACCGCCGGGTAGACCGCGGCGCAGCCGTCCATCTTGGTCGTGGCGCCGAGCGGCACCGCGAACGAAGCGTAGCCGCGGGGCACGCCGAGGTTGCGCTCGGTGACGCGCTCGGTGAGGGGCAGCGTGCCGATCGATGAGCGGCTCACGAAGCCCAGCTGCACGGCGGGCCAGACGCCCGAGAAGTACTGCTTGATCGAGAGGCCGTGCGTCTTCACGAGGATCGGGTAGACGACGAACAGCACCAGCGCGAGGCCGAGGTAGAGCACGCCGACGAACGCGGTGAGCGAGCCCATCTTGTCCCAGCCGTACTCGACGATCGCATTGCCGATGAGGCCCATGGTGCCGATCGGGGCGATGCGGATGATCCACCACAGCACCTTCTGGATGATGGCGAGCGCCGACTCGGTGAGCGCGATGAAAGGCTCCGCCTTCTTGCCGATCTTCAGCGCTGCGATGCCGACGGCCGCCGAGATCACGATGACCTGCAGCACGTTGAAGTTCGCGGCGGCGCTGATCGCGCCCGTGGTCTCGTCGACCGAAGCGCCGACGCCGAGGCCCAGGAAGTTCGTCGGTACGAGGCCGATGAGGAAGTTCCACCACGTGCCCACCGTCGACGGGTCGCCGGTCTCGAGGCTCTGCGAGGCGACGGCGCCGGGGCGCAGCACGGTGCCGAGCACGATGCCGATCGACACCGCGATGAGGGCCGTGATCGCGAACCAGAGCAGGGTCTGGCCGGCGAGGCGGGCGGCGTTCGTGACCTTGCGCAGGCCGACGATGCTCGACACGATCGCCGTGAAGATGAGGGGCACGACGGCGGCCTTGAGCAGGCTGACATAGCTCGAGCCGAGCACCTTCAGGGTGGCCTGGAGGCCGTTCGCGTTGCCCTCGGCGTCGGAGCCGAGCTGCAGGGCGACCGTGCCGAGCACGAGACCCAGCACGAGGCCGGCGAGGATCTGCCAGCCGAACGAGGTCATCCAGGCAGGGAGGCGGCGCTTGCGGGCGGCTTGCTGGGCGGTCGCCGTGGGTGTTGACACGAGGAGTCCTTCCGAGAGTTGCGAAGCGTGGCGCGTGCGAGCGATGCGGCTCGTCGACGCGACAAGTTGAGGGGCGGCTCCGCGACCCGTCGCACAGGCGCGGCTGCGGCTTGTGCGACGGGGCCGCAGTGCACCCGAACCAACGAAGAGTGTAGCAAAGTATTCGTGAAGGTTATTTCATCTATTACGAAACATTCAACGATGCGGGTGGCGGCGCGGGGAGCGATCCCTGCAGTCGGGGTTGCCCGGTAGGCTGGAGCGCATGGCTGATTCTTCGTTTGACGTGGTGAGCAAGATCGATTCGATGGAGGTCGAGAACGCGATCAACCAGGCGCGCAAGGAGGTCGAGCAGCGCTACGACTTCAAGGGCGTCGGGGCCGATGTGTCGCTGAGCGGCGAGAGCATGATCCTGATCAAGGCGAACTCCGAGGAGCGCGCGAACGCGGTGCTCGACGTGCTGCAGTCGAAGATCATCAAGCGCGGCATGTCGCTCAAGGTGCTCGACACCGGCGAGCCCTACGCCAGCGGCAAGGAGTACCGCATCGAGTCGAAGCTCAAGGAGGGCATCGACCAGGCGACCGCGAAGAAGCTGAACAAGCTGATCCGCGACGAGGGCCCCAAGGGCGTGAAGTCGCAGATCCAGGGCGATGAGCTGCGCGTCTCGTCGAAGAGCCGCGACGACCTGCAGTCGACCATCGCGCTGCTCAAGGGCGCCGATGTGGACACTGCACTGCAGTTCGTGAACTTCCGGTAGGCGCGGGCATGATCGGCGAGAACCTGCTCGGGCCCGAGCCCACGCTGCTGCAGACCGACGGCGCGGTCGAGGCCGCGCTCGCCGCGGGCGCAGATGCCGAAGCGATCGTGCGCGAGCACCCCGATTCGCCGCTGGCATGGGCCGTGCTGGCCGATGCCGCGAATGCCGATGGGCGCGAGATCGAAGCGTACGCCTTCGCCCGTGTCGGCTACCACCGCGGGCTCGACGCCCTGCGTCGGGCCGGCTGGCGGGGCGCGGGCCCCGTGCCGTGGTCGCACGAGCCGAACCGCGGCGTGCTGCGGGCGCTCTACGCGCTGCGCCGCTCCGCCGGCCGCATCGGCGAGACGAGCGAGGTCGAGCGCCTCACCGAGTTCTTGAACGGGGCCGACCCCGCGGCGATCGCGGCGCTCGACGCGCAATAGCAGTATGGATCGTCCGAGTCTCATTGATGAGTTGCAGGGCCTTGCCGATGCCCTAGCGGCCCGGATTCATCAGTCTGTGGCGGTCGACGATGCCGCGGGACGCTTGCTCGCCGTCAGTCGGCATTACGGTGATGCTGATGAGTACCGGATGATACTCATGCTTGAGCGCAAGATTCCGCCTGCGTACCGAGAATTCTTCGCACCATATCTTGCGCATGGGGCGGAGGGGCCGATCCATGTCCCGGGGAATGATGAGTTGTCGATTCTGCCGAGGATCGGGTATCGCATCTATATCGAAGGACAACTTGTCGCATTCCTGTGGTTCATGGATCTGGGAAGGGAACTGCAAGAGGAGCTCATCGAGAGCTACCTTTCTCGGATGCGTGAATTGCTTGCGGAGCGTCTTGATAAAGGTTCGTTCCGTGATGCAGGTCGTCAGTCTCAGCTTTTCGATTTGATTTCCGGACGTCCAACTCATCGGGAGTCATTGATGCAGTTCGAAGCGCCGGAGGGCGTTCGGCATTGCTTCGCCGTGGTGAGCTATTACTGCGATGACGTGCGTGATGAATTCCGTGCGGGTGCCGATGCATTCATGCGGGACCTTCCCGATTACATTATCGATCACGGTTTCCGATTCGTTGGCAGCGTAGAGCCAGATGGATTAAGCGTCGCGGTGTACCGTCGGGAAGTGGGGAACGAATCCGACCTCACGGCTATGATCGACCGTTTTGCACTCGCTGCTTCATCACTCTGCGGAGACGAGTTCCGAGGACCAACGCGGGGAAGCTTCGGGTTGAGTGAGCTCGGAGATATCACAGCGGTGCGCGAACTGTACGCACAATCGGTTCTAGCCGCATTCCTCGGACATCATCTTGGCGGACCGGATCCTCTGCTTGCGTGGCCGCAGATCAAGGGGTTGGCGAGATCTCTTACTCTGCCACCCGGAACTCCACAGTCGGCGGGGCTTCGGATGCTCGAAAGCATGCTGCTCGATGAAGATGGCTTCGCGTTCGAGACGATCGGGGCACTGCTGCATTCCGGAGCGGGTATCGGAGAAGCCGCGAAACTGCTGTCGGTGCACCGTACGACGATGCACTACCGGATACAGCAGCTCCAGGGTGCGACGGGAGTAAACCTTCAGATGACTGGGCATCGCTTCCTTGCGTTCGATCTGTGGCTGAGGATTGCTTTGACCAGGTCTTCGATCGGACATCTTGTCGAGGAAATACAACAGACCTAGCTATTGCTACGTCTGTAGCAATAGTCATTGATTCTTTTCGTCAGAATGCCAATGACACGGCTCGCGGCCTGCCGTTGAATGTAATTTAACGTGCTCCCCGCTGAGGCGGCCCGCGAATTCTACGGTGTCGGTTGCGAGGCGAGGCCACGTCATAGGACGCAGATTGCGATCTGGCGCCCGGCGAGTTCTCTCCCCGAGGCGCCGGCGCGTCGCGTATACGTAGCGAGCAAGGACAACACCTCTATGGAACTGGGAAAAGATCTCCTCTACCTCAACCGTGCGCAGGTCGAAAGCCTGGGTGTCACGATGCCGACGGTGATCGATTGGATGGAATCGGCGTATCGGGAGAAGGGGCGCGGTGACTACGCAATGCCCGCGAAAACCGCGCTGCATACCCTGACCGATACCCACCCGGGTGATTTCATTCATTCCATGCCCGCGTTCATTCCGGCGATGGAAGCTGCAGGAGTCAAAGTCGTCTCGGGATACGTGCACGCACGCGAACTCGGGCACCCTTACATCAGTGGTCTTTACCTGCTCAACGACGTCGATACCGGCATTCCCCTCGCGGTGATGGATTGCACGTGGATCACGATGGTCCGCACAGGCGCGGTGACTGGACTGACCGCCAAATACCTCGCTAACGAATCATCAGAAAGCCTTGGCGTAATCGGCACCGGAGTTCAGGGCCGTATCAACCTCGAAGCACTGGTCTGCACGATGCCGAATCTTAAGTCAGTGCGGGTGTTCGACGGCAACCCTGCTGCCGCTGAAGAATATCGCCGGGAGATGAGTGCGCTCTACCCGCAGCTCGATATTCAGATCGTGGGGCAGCGGGAAGAGGCGGTGATCGATTGTGACCTGCTGTTCTCGGCCGTTCCCAGCATCGTGAAGCCGGAATGGGAGTTCATCACCGCCGACATGATCAAGCCGGGCGCCACAGCGCTGCCTGTCGACGACCTCGCGCTGTACACGCCTGAGGCAGCATCAGGGGCGCCGTTTTCGAAGTTCTTCACCGACGACCAGGGGCAGTTCGAGAGCTTCAAAGAGATGGGCTTCTTTAGGGGATTCGACGAAGTGCCGTTGGAACTTGGGGAAATGATCGTCGGAAAGCATCCGGGGCGTGAGAGTGAGAGCGAGTGCATCATGACCGTTAATATCGGGACCGGTCTCGCCGATATCGCGACGGCGAAGAACCTCTACGTGCAAGCGCTTGACCAGGGCATCGGAACCGTCCTTCCGCTGTAGCGGCTCCAAAGATGGCCGTGCTCTATTGTGCAGGGCCCGCATAGCTCGGAAGTTTCAATCAGTTCAAGGTCGAAAGGATGTAGACAATGAAGAAGAAGATGATATCCGTCGGTTTGGCGGTTGCCATGGTCGGCACGCTCGCTGCCTGTTCTGGAGGTAGCGCCGGAGGGGCGCCGGCGGGCGGCACAGAGCTGAAGCTTGCAACCATGTACCCCGAAGAACATGCGGATGTTCAATCGGTTGAGCGGGCAGCAGCCGAGATCGAGAAGCAGACTGATGGCGAGGTGAGTATTTCAGTCTACCCGTCGAACCAATTGGGCGACTATACACAGGTGTATGAAGAAGTGATGGCAGGCACCATTGACATGGCGACCATCACCATTCCCACAAACTTTGACGAGCGCCTCGAAATGCTGACCATGCCGTACCTTGTGACCACCTTCGACGAGGCCAAGGAACTCTACGCCCCGGGCTCTGAGTTCTTCAACGAACTCAATGAGATTCAGGGTGAGCAGGGGATTGAAACCCTGAATATCTATCTCGACGGTTTCATGGGTGTCGGCATGGTCGATCCGCTCAGTGATCCGATGGATCCCGGAAAGAAGCATCCGCAGCTTGTGCGTGTTCCTCCGGTCGACTCGTTCTTGTGGACCGCCGAAGCAATGGGTTACAACACAGTGTCGGTGCCATATGCGGATCTCTACTCCGCCTTGCAGACCGGTGTGGCTGACGGCTGGGTGGGCGGATCCGCCTATGTGAATCAGACTTCGTTCGGCGATGTCATCAAACAGTTCGTCGACTCTCGCTACATTATGGAACTGGTAGTCACGATCGTGAATAAGGACACCTTCGAAAGCCTGACGCCGGAACAACAGGAAATCATGCAGGAGACCTTTGCTGCCGAAGCGCTCCTGGTGGCCGACGAGCGTGAGGCTCTCGATGAGGATGCCATGAAGACCATGGCGGATGCAGGTATCGACATCTACGAACCGACGCAGGACGAGCTCGACGCGATGGCGACGCACGTTCGCGAAGTCGCTTGGCCGAAGTACGAGAAGGTGCTCGGCGAGGAACTGCTCGGCGTTCTAATGAAGGCGCAGAACTAGGCAGGAGTAGGGAGGGGCCGAGGCAGGCACATACCCCGGCCCCACCTTTCTGCAGGAGTGCGTCCTGGAACGAGGTAAGAGTGAAGCAAAAAGAACTGTGGCGCCCGTTGCTGCGGCTTGAGCGGGCTGTGCTCATCATCACGAGCATCCTCACCGCGGGCCTCGTCACCGTTGGTGTAATCACGCGTTATGTGCTCCATGTTGATTTTCTCGGCATGGAGGAGATGGTCAGTGTGATCGCGATCTGGCTGTACTGGGTCGGTGGGCTCTATGCAAGTCGGAACGATAATCATATTCAGGGCAACCTGATCGAGAATCTGTTGAAGAGCCCTCGTGCTAAACGCGTACACCGGCTCTTTGTGCTTGGAGTGAGTCTCCTAGTGCTCGTGGTGTTTGCGAAGTGGAGCTTCGATTATGTGCTGTGGAGCGTTGATCGGGGTGCGAGGACGTCCGCGCTCAAGATTCCACTGGTGTTGGCGCATGTGCCGCTGCTCGTGGGTTTCGTGATGATGTTCCTGTACACGGGCTATCACGCGGTGCGCACATTCCGGGTATCTGATGACAACTACGACGACATGATGGAAGAAGTACGTTCATGGCGCTGATCTTTGGTTTTCTCCTGCTCATTACACTGATCGTGGTCGGCGTGCCGATCGTGTATGCCTTCGGTGCGGTCATCATCTGGCTGGTGATTGCTCTTGGATACGAGCCGAGCTTCCTGATTCCGACCGCTTACAATTCGTTGAACGGAGTTGTGCTGCTCGCGATACCACTATTCGTTATGGCGGGCGGTGTCATGGCGAAGGGCGAAATCGGTGAAGCGCTCGTCGGCGTGGTCGAGAACTTCGTCGGCCGAGTGCGAGGCGCGCTGAATATCGTGCAGACGGTGACCTGTGCCGTCTTCGGTTCGATCAGTGGTAGTGGGGCGGCCACGCTCTCTGCGATCGGTTCGATCATGGCACCGAAAATGCGTGCACGCGGTTACAACATGGGTGTTGCAGCCGCAGTGCTTGCCGCCGCCGCGCCGATCGGCATGCTTATCCCGCCAAGTTCGATCCAGATTCTCTTCGCATGGTCGGCACAGTTGTCGGTGCTCGCAGCTTTTCTTTCGACGCTGATCCCTGGCCTCATTTTGACAGTTCTCATATCGATCGTCGGTTGGACGATGTCCCGACGCGATCAGAACATCGTGCTGAGCGCGCCTGTCACGAAGCGCGAGTGGCTTCTTAATACACGCAAGTCGACTCTGTTCGCTACCCCTGCGCTGGTAATGCCGGTCATTATTCTCGGTGGGATCTACTTCGGCGTCATGACCCCGACGGAGGCGGCAGCGGTATCGGTGGTATATGCGATCCCTGTCGGCATGTTCTTCTACCGGAAGCTCACACTGAAAGGGCTCAAGGAGACCCTTGTTGAGACAGCGAATACTACCGGTGTCATCATGGTGATGCTCGCCGTGATCATGGTGCTGAGCCGCATTCTGGTAATGGAGAACGTTCCGGACAAGATTCTGGATGTACTGCTGCTGGTTTCGGAGAACAAATACGTCATCCTGTTGATGATCAATGTGTTCCTCATTGTCATTGGTATGTTGATGGATGATGTGAGCGGCACGCTCCTCTGCGCGCCGATCCTTGTGCCGATCGGCCTGGAACTCGGAGTCAGCCCCTATCACATGGCGGCCATCTTGGGCGTGAACCTTGGTATGGGTAATGTGACGCCCCCGACGGCTCCATTTCTATACCTCGGAGCCCGTATTTTCAATACACCAGTGAAGGGCATGCTGCGGCCGATGCTCTGCATTCTTGTATTCGCATACCTGCCGACGCTGCTGCTCACGACGTTCGTTCCCGAGCTCGCACTATGGCTTCCGGGGACGTTGCTGGGTATTAAGTAGACTGGTCTATCACCGCGAGCGCGTCGATCTCGACGAGCATGTCGGGGTGCGGCAGCCCGGTGAAGACGGTCGTGCGGCAGGGCAGCACCCCGCTCGGAGCATGTTCGGCGATGAAGGCCTCGTAGGCTGCGTTCATGCCGTCGAAGTCCTCGCGCCGCGTCAGGTAGACGCGGAACATGATGACATCGTCGACCGTCGCATCGCCGGCCTCGAGGATGGCGCGGATGTTCTCGAGCGTGCGCGCGGTCTGCGCGGCGACATCGTCGGGCGCGATGTGCTCGCCCGTCGCGGGGTCGACCGCGCCCTGGCCCGACACCTGGAACATGCCGCCCTTGCGCACCCCCTGCGAGAAGGCGTGGGGTGCGGCCGGGGCGCGCTCGGTGCGTACGGCGATCTTCTGCGACATTCGGGGCCTCGATTCTGCGGGTGATCCACGCGTGCCGGAGCGCTGGCGGGCTGTCGGAAATGGGTGGGCTGCGGCCGCTCCACGGCACCTGATGCTCCGAGGAGCGTAGCGCCGAAGCCGGGCCGAACCGTGGAGGGAGCGAACCTCGGCGAGCCGCCGGGCGCGAGGCGATCCCTGGCCGAAATGCTGCCGGGAGCGCGCTTCGCTAGACTGGGGAAGTATCTGCCTAAGCTGCAAAGGAAGGGGCTGAAATGCCCGCAGTACTGATCACCGGAGCCCAGTGGGGCGATGAGGGCAAGGGTCGCGCGACCGATCTGCTCGGAAGTCGCGTCGATTACGTCGTCAAGTTCAACGGCGGCAACAACGCCGGCCACACGGTCGTGGTGGGCGAAGAGAAGTACGCGCTGCACCTGCTGCCCTCGGGCATTCTGACCCCGGGCGTCGTGCCGGTCATCTCGAACGGCGTCGTCATCGACCTCGGCGTGCTGAAGCAGGAGCTCGACGCGCTGTCGAGCCGCGGCGTCGACGTCTCGCGCCTCAAGGTCAGCGCCAACGCGCACGTCATCACGGCCTACCATCGCACGCTCGACAAGGTGACCGAGCGGTTCCTCGGCAAGCGGCAGATCGGCACCACGGGGCGAGGGATCGGCCCCGCCTACGCCGACAAGATCAACCGTGTCGGCATTCGCATTCAGGATCTCTTCGACGAGAGCATTCTGCGGCAGAAGGTCGAGGCCGCGCTCGAGTTCAAGAACCAGGTGCTCGTCAAGATCTACAACCGTCGCGCCATCGAGGCCGACGAGGTGATCACCGATCTCATGGGCTACCGCGAGATGCTCGAGCCGATGGTCTGCGACACCGGCCTGCTGCTGCACGAGGCGATGCAGAACGAGAAGACGGTGCTCTTCGAAGCCGGCCAGGCGACCATGCTCGACATCGACCACGGCACCTACCCGTTCGTGACCTCGTCGAACGCGACCGCGGGCGGCGCATCGACCGGTTCGGGCCTGCCGCCGCACCAGATCGACCGCGTCATCTCGGTCGTCAAGGCCTACACGACCCGCGTCGGCGCGGGCCCCTTCCCGACCGAGCTGTTCGACGAGATGGGCGAGCGCCTGGCGACCGTCGGCCACGAGTACGGCACGACGACCGGGCGCCTGCGTCGCTGCGGCTGGTACGACGCCCCGATCGCGCGCTACGCCGCGCGCATCAACGGCGTGACCGACTTCGTGCTCACGAAGCTCGACGTGCTGTCCGGCCTCGAGACGATCCCCGTGTGCGTCGCCTACGACGTGAACGGCGTGCGCCACGACGAGATGCCGGTGAACCAGAGCGACTTCCACCACGCGAAGCCCATCTACGAGGAGTTCCCGGGCTGGACCGAGGACATCTCGGGCGCCCGCACCTTCGAGGATCTGCCGAAGAACGCGCAGGACTACATCCGCACGCTCGAGGCGATGAGCGGATCGCGCATTTCGGCCGTCGGCGTCGGCCCCGAGCGCGAACAGGTCGTGGTGCTGCACGACCTGGTGGGGTGATGCGATGAGCGAAGCGACCCCGCAGCAGCGCCTCGAGAGCCTCCGAGCGAGCATCGACAACATCGATGCGGCGCTCGTGCACATGCTGGCGGAGCGCTTCCGCTGCACGCAGGAGGTCGGGCGGCTGAAGGCCGAGCACGAGATGCCGGCCTCCGACCCCGCCCGCGAGGCGCGGCAGACCGCGCGCCTGCGCAGCCTCGCCGAAGACGCGCACCTCGACCCCGAGTTCGCCGAGAAGTGGTTCAACTTCGTGGTCGCCGAGGTGATTCAGCACCACATCGAGATCGCCGCCGAGAAGTAGCGTTCTCGCCACCGCCGGGCCGCCCGCCTTGCGCATTATTCGAACATGTGTTCGAATAATCGCATGAGGTGGAGCGGTCAGTCGGCGCGCGGTGCGGCGGATGGTGCCGGGCCGTCGGCGCTGCCGGCGCTGCCCGGGCTCGAGCTCGGCGAGGTCGCCGCCGTTCCCGGGCATCTGCGCACCGTTCGGGTGCCCGAGTTCGAGGGCATCGCCTTCCACGAGGTGATCGCGAAGAGCGCGCTCAACCGCGTACCGGGCGCTTCGTCGATGCCGTTCTCGTGGACCATCAACCCGTATCGCGGCTGCTCCCATGCATGCCGCTACTGTTTCGCTCGAGGATCGCACCGCTACCTCGAACTCGACACCGGTCGCGGCTTCGACTCGCAGATCGTGGTCAAGGTGAACGTCTCCGAGGTGCTCGGCCGTGAGCTCGCGCGGCCGAGCTGGCGGCGCGAGACGGTCGCCCTCGGCACCAACACCGACCCGTACCAGCGGGCGGAGGGGCGCTACCGCCTCATGCCCGGCATCATCGACGCCTTGGCGCGAGCCTCGACGCCGATGTCGATTCTCACGAAGGGCACGCTGCTGCGGCGCGATCTGCCGGCGCTCGTCGATGCATCGAAGCGCGCCCCGGTCGATATCGCGATGTCGATCGCGATCGGCGACCCCGAGCTGCAGCAGGCGATCGAGCCCGGCACCCCGACGACGGCCGCGCGGCTCGCGACGATCGCGGCGGCGCGCGATGCGGGTTTCGAGCCCGAGGTGTTCGTGATGCCGGTGCTGCCGTACCTCACCGACTCGTCGGCGCAGCTCGACCGGTTGCTGCGCGACATCGCCGCGGCCGGGGCGCGCTCGGTCATCTACGGCCCGCTGCACCTGCGCACGCATGTGAAGCCGTGGTTCTTCGCGTGGCTCGAAGAGCGTTGCCCGGAGCTGCTGCCGCGCTACCGTGCGCTCTTCCCGGGGGCATCGAGCCGCGCCCCGCAGGCGTACCGGCTCGAGCTCGCGGGGCGCATCAGGCCGCTCATCCGCAAGCACGGGCTCGAGCGCCGCGGTGGGCGGCGGATCGCGGAATCGACCGGCGGCCCCGAGCGGGTGCCCGCGGCGGTGCCGGGCGAGCCGGCGCCGACCCTGTTCTGAAGCTGCGGGGCCGCGGCCGGTGCGAACGGCCCGTGTCAGGGAACCGGTGTCTGCCTCGACGGCATTCCCATAATCCGTATCGCATCGTCCCTGTGTCCGTAATTTTTGCGTCATCTCTCAGTAGCGGTTAGGATCGCATTGGGGATTCATCGGGGGTGCTGAAGCATCGCTCGAATTGAGCATGGTCTTGGGGGAGATCGCTCGACGCCTCATCTCTGCCGAGGTCTGCACCTGCGACTTCGCGTTCATGGACCATCAGGGGAGTTCTTCGCACATGCGTAGCAACGTTGGGGAGCGCACTTCGTGGCGCCCGAAAGCCAGGAAAGCAATAGCGGTCATCGCCGCCTTCGCGCTGAGCATCGGCACGGTCGCGCTCGGTTCGACCGCTGCGAGCGCAGGGCCGAGTTCGGTGCTGCAGCTCGTCAAGAAGGTGGACGGGCAGGATGCCGTCCGCGACCTGACGCCGGGCACGATCGTGACCTACTCGGTGAACTTCAGCGTCGAGAATCAGAGCGTGGTGGCCCCGGTGACGGTGACCGATGTGCTTCCTGCCGCATTCGAAGGCTGGGAGATCCTCGGTCTCTCGGCGACCGTGAACGGTAGCCCGAACGATGTCTCGACGGTGCTCCCCGGCGTTACCGATGGCGGCGGGAACGCAGGCACCATCGGTGCAGGCGTCGAGAACCGCATGATCACAGTCGGTGTGAATCGTGCAGTCGACGGCATCATCGGCATGTCGGCAGATGATCAGGGCGTGCTCACCTACCAGATCAAGATTCCGGAAGACCTGTCCCCGGACTGGGAGTGGAACAACGCGGACCTGGTCAATACCGCGGTGTTCGAGGCCGACGGCAACGAGGCCATCACGCAGACCGATGACGCCACGATCTCGGTCGCTGTGCCCGTCGTCGTCGACGTCACGCCGTCCAAAGCCTGGAGCCCGGCGGAGCAGGGCTTCCAGATCGGCGCGCCTTCGCAGGTCACGATCGGCGGTACGCAGTCCTCGAACGTGAACGCCACGAGCCTTTCCCTGCAAGACCCCGCCGACCCCACGGCGGCCCCCGACGGCGCGACCTCGCTCGACGCCGCGAATCCCTTCAACTACGTCGACTTCGCCGGTTTCGCGGACCCGGAAGACCCGACCACGAACCTGCCCGCCGGGGCCGAATCGGCAACCGTCGAGGTCTACCACTGGAACGGCACGAGCTGGAACTGGACTCCCTGGGTCGACACGATGACGCCGAGCGATATCGCCGGTGTGCGCACCACCTACACGGGCGATCTCGCTCCGGGCACCGCCGTCTCGCAGAGCTTCGACGTCGAGCAGCGCGGCACGCACCGCACCACCGAGGGCAAGATCTCAGAGGGCTACACGGCCGAGAACGATGTGCGCGCCACGGTCGTGGTCGACGGTCAGCCCCCGGTTTCGAAGGATGCCGAAGCGAACCTCGTCGTCGGCCCCGAGCAGATCGAGGTCGAAGCGGGCAAGTCGTTCCTCGACGCCTCCGGCAATGAACTGACCTCGCTCACCGCGGTCGGCGGCGACACCGTCGGCGTCGTGCTCCACGCCCGCAACAAGAACGTGCCCGCGAGCACCTCGCTCGACTCGCTGACCGTGCGCGAACCGGCCGACGGCGCCGACGCCGAGTACTTCTCCGATGACCTGGCGTTCGCGGGCTTCGACAATACGAACCCGGACGCCGCCTGGCCGAATGGTGCGACCGAGGCGACCGTCACCTGGATCCTGCCGAACGGCGACCGACAGACGCTGCCGGTCATCACCGCCGGTTCGCCGCTGCCCGCCGCACCCGGTGCGATCACGGGCTTCGAGATCGAATACACCAGCACGACCGGCATCGAGCCCGGCGCGCTCGCCGACATCCGCTACTCGATCAAGACGAGCGAGAACCTCGGCGAGGCGAATGCGCCCGCCGGTCCGTTCAAGAACGTCGTCGACGTCACGGGCGAGCGCAACGGCCTCGACCCCGTCGCCGATGACGCCGAGGCGCACCTCACCGTCGTCGCGCCCGCCATCGATGTCGTCATCGACAAGCGCGTCAGCCCGAGCATCGTCGAGCCCGGTGACGACGTCATCGTGCAGCTGCCGACGACGGCCACCGCCTCGGGCAGCCAGACCAAGCCGACTAAGATCGTCGTCACCGACGAGATCCAGGGCGCAGGCACCTTCTGGGATGCCTACGACCTCACCGAGATCGTCGCACCCGTGCAGGTGCCGGCCGGTGGCACCCTCGTCATCCAGCTGCGCGATGCCGACGGAGGTTGGACCGACTTCGAGACGCTCACGACCGATTCGGCCGTGAACATCCCGGTGCCCGGCGGCGCTGATGTCACCGGTGTGCGGTATGTCTACACCAACCCGAACGGCTTCCCGACCTCGACCAATGTGAAGCCGAACCTCCGATTCGAGGCCCGCGACACCTTGCGTCTGAGCGATGCTCCGACGGCGCCGGTCGACGAGAAAGACCCGCTCAAGGCGACGCCGTACGAGAACACGGCGACCGCCGACGGCACCGGCACCCTGGGCGACCGCGTCGTCACGGATGACGATGAGGCAACCGCGACCGGCAGCATTCGACCCGATGAGGCGTTCGGCCCCGGCCCGCTCTGGGCCGACAAGAACTGGCTGAAGCCCGATCTGCTCACATCTCAGTCGGGTGCGACCGCGAGTTCGCAGCAGCGCTGGGCGCTGACCGCGCCCGGCTACGAGAGCGTCGTGCTCACCGACCCGAACAACCCGACCGCGGACGGCGTCGGCACCGTGTTCGAGGCGTTCGATCTGCGAGGAGTAAAGGCGATCACTCTGGCGCAGGATCCCGCCCTGCAGTGGGATTCGATCACCGCGGTCGAGCTCTACAACGGCACGGAATGGGTTGCCGTCACGGCGCCGACGAACGGCTGGATGGGGTCGAACGGCTTCGTCGGGTACACGCTGGATGCGAACCAGCGCGGCTGGGCGCTCGGCATCCGCCTGACCGTCGAGGAGAACGCGCAGTCGCGCGCCGCCGCTGCCGCCCCCGAGGTCGGCGACATCGGAGCCCCCGCAGTGGGGTCGGGCGTCTCCGCCTCGGCAGCGATTCGCGGGTACACCCTCGACTGGCAGCTGCGCGACCGCGCACGCGGCACGGCTCAGGAATCGCCGAAGTGGGTCACCTCCAACGCGAGCTTCAACTGCGGTGCCGCGCCCGGCGACTTCGGCTGCATCGATAACGTCTTCCGGGCCGAGGCGAACCCGTTGGGCGGTGGCGCTCCCGCTGTCGATACCGATAACGATCAGATCAACCTGATCGACGGCACGCCGAACGTAAGCCTCGAGAAGTCCGTGACGAAGGGTGCGCTCGTCGCGCCGAACTACGGCGATCTCGATCCGGCCGACTACCCGACGACGCGGTACTCGCTCACCGCGAAGAACGCCTCCGAGAGCGAGGGCGGCGCGGCCGGCATCATGAAGCTGTCGCGCCTGCGCGTCACCGACGTCGCGAGCGCGACCTCGGGCAACAGCCTGATGGGGCAGAGCCCGTTCGCCGGTCGTGTCTTCTCGAACGAGGCTGCGACCAATCACTTCGATCAGTTCAATGTCACCGGCCTCAGCTTCGCTGCGCTGCCGGCGTACATCGACAAGACGCAGAGCACCGTCGAGCTGTGGCTCTACAACGACGGCCTCGGGGCGACGCAGAGCTTCTCGATCGCGCAGATCGAGGCCGGCGACGCAGGCGCACTGCTGGCCGACGTGATCGGTGTCTCGGTGACGTATCAGGGCACCTCGCCCGAGATCAACGGCAACCGCATCATCGCCGGCGATAAGTTCGTCATGAACATCGACGTGCAGCTGCGCGCCGAGAAGCGTGCGAGCGGCTCCCCCGTCACGGGCGGCCCCACGGGCTCCGCCGTGCGCGTCTCGAACGATGCCTTCGCCCTCGGCGAAGACCTCGTTGTGAACCCGGGCAGCCGCCCGACCAGCGGCGATGACGCGCACGTCGATCTCTCGCAGGCGCGCATCGAAGTGAAGCTCGCCAAGTCGATCGCCGTGACGAACACGCTGCCCGGCGCCGACAACGGCACGATCTACGAGGCCGACCCGCAGGCGCCGGCGACCGTCACGCTGAAGGCCACCCCCGGTAACTCGACGGCTCCGCTGCACGACCTGACGATCGAGGATCAGACGCCGGGCTTCTGGCAGAAGTTCCAGCTCGTCTCCTTCGGCCCAGCGGGTCTGCCGACGAGTGTCGACCGGACGACGCAGTACGTGCTCGTCGGCACCGACTGGGTCGAGTTCGGCGCCTTCACCGCCGACGGCGGCGGCCTCGCCGATGTCATCGGTGTACGCACCGTCTTCGACCGTGCTGACGGCAAGCTCTTCCCGCTCGGCGCCACCTCGTGGAGCTCGGGCTGGGGTTCGGCGACCATGCCGTTCACCGTGCAGCTGCGCGCCGACGCCGGCATCGACTGGCACGGCGAGGCCGCACCGGTCGAGAACTCGGCGACGACGATCGCGACGCGCACCGACACCGACACCGCAACCGACGGTGCCGATGCCGAGATCGATTTCTCGCAGGGCGAGCACAAGATCAAGGTGGAGAAGCGGGCGCCGAACGACACCGGAAACCATCAGGTCAACCCGTTGGATTCGCTCAAGTGGAAGCTGATCTTCACGAACACGGGCAACAGCCTGCTGCCCATCGAGACGGTCACCGACCAGCTGCCGACCACGCTCGTGTGGGACGGTGAGCAGCCGGGCTTCAGCTCGACGAGCGACGGCCTGACCGTCGATCCGGCTGTCATCGCCGTGGCGCTCTCCGATGACGGCCGAGAGCTCGGTTTCACCTGGCCCGAGGGTTCGACCATGAAGCCCGGCGAGGTCGTGACCATCGAACTCGGTTTGATTCTGCAGCCCGGTCTCACGACGGGCCAGCGCGCCACCAACGAGGTCGTCGTCGATACGGGCGAGCCGCTCGCGGCCTGCACGCAGCCGACGAAGAACGGGCAGGCGCCGAACGCTCCCGCCTCGAACGAGGAGTGCAGCAACACCAACTACGTGTCGCCGCTCGTCGGCACCTATGTGAACGGCATGAAGACCGTGAACGGAGAGATCGTCGAGACCGACGGCGAGTTCCTCGTCGACGGCGGGAGCCGCGTCGATCGCGCGACGAACCTGCCGACCGGTGAGGCCTGCTCCTCGAGCAGCTGGAGCGCCGACGGCTACACGCGCACGCCCTGCATCGCCTACACGGCGGTCGGTGCGACGGATAGCTGGAACCTCGATTACTTCAACATCGGCACCAACCCGCTGTCGAAGATGGTGATCGTCGACATGCTCCCCACTCCGGGCGACAACCTCCTCGCAGGCTACGGCTTCGAGCGCGGGTCGAACTTCCGACCCGTGATCGACTCCGCCTCGCTGCAGGTCGCGAAGATGCCGGCGGGCACTCAGGCGCTGATCGAGGTCACGACGAACGCTGAGGCCTGCTACAGCACGGGCTCGACGGCCCCGAACCGGTGGACCGACGACCCCACCTGCTCGAGCACCGCGAACCCGGCGAACGTGTGGACCTCGCTCGCCGACTATCTCGCCGGCGGCGGCTCCGACGCGGATATCGCGGGCATCCGCGTGACGCTCGACCTCGCAGCCACTCCGCTGGCACCGGGGCAGAACGTCATCGTGAACTTCGAGACGCAGAACCGCGTGATCGATCACGCCGAGGGCGGCCTGCAGCCGACGCTCGCCGACTACCAGGACGCACGCGTCGCCTGGAACCAGAGCGGCGTCATGGCCTGGGACATAACGGGAGCGCCGATCCCGCTGCCGAAGGCACCGCCGGTCGCCGGTGTGACGCTGAAGACCGCCGACCTCGTGGTCTCGAAGGACATCCTCGGCGATCCGCGCAACGCCCCCGAGTCGTTCCCGGTCGCGCTCAGCTGCACCGTGCCCGATGGCACGGGCGGCCGCACGGCCCTCGATCTCGGCGACTACGCGCTGCTGCAGGTTCCCGGAAACCTTCCCGGCACCGAGGCCGCCGAGCGCCAGTCGGTCGTGGTGCCGAACCTGCCGATCGGTGCGAACTGCGACGCCGTCGAGGTATCGAACCCCGAGAGCGGGCCCGTAGTGGGCGAGTTCGGCGAGATCGGCCGGTCGGTCGAGGCCTCGACCGGGGTCAACCCGAGCGAGGACGGTCTGTCGGCGGAGCTCCGCATCCGCGACAACGGCGCGGGTTCCGAGCCGGCGCAGGCGACGCTCCTCTCGTTCGCGAACACCTACGCGCTCGGTGACCTCGTCATCGAGAAGTCGGTGCGCAGCACGAGCGAGTACGACCTGACCTCTGAGCAGCGTGCGCAGAGCTTCGAGTTCCTCGTCGAGTGCGTGGCAGGCGAGACCGTCGATACTCGGAAGGCGACCGTGAAGGCCGGCGAACAGGAGGTCGTGACCGACCTGCCCGCGGGCGCCAAGTGCGCGATCACCGAGACCGACAGCAGTCATGCCGTCGAGACGACGGTGACGGTGGCGGGCGACACGACCGAAGGCGTCGAGCGCGAGGGCGTCGTGCTGAACGAGTCGGGCACGCATGTGCTGTTCACCAACGGGTTCGAGGGCCCGAAGCCCGTGGTTCCCGGTGAGAACGGTCAGTCGCTCGGTGAGTGGCTGTCGACCACCGGCGGCCGTTCGCTCGCCGGCCTCGGCATCGTCGCGCTGCTCGGCATTCTCGTCGGCGCGGGGCTGCTGATCCGGCGCCGTACGTCGACGGCAACGTCGAACGAGTAGCCGCACGAGCACGCGCACGGGCCCGGTCCGCTTCCTGAACGGAAGCAGGCCGGGCCCGTGCGTTCACGGCTGCGGTGACGCGCCGGCGGCAGAACCGTTCAGGCTCGCTACCGTGCGGCGCGGGCGACCGCGATCGCGTCGAGCACGCGGTGCCTCAAGGCGTTGCCGCGCTCGGTGAAGCCGCGCTGCAGACGGGCGTACTCGCGCTTGCCCTCGGCGGTCTCGACAGGGATCGCCTCGAGCACTGCTCCCGACGCCCCGCGGTAGGCGCTCACGTCGTACGGCGACGCCCGCATATCGACCTCGCGGATGTCGCGGGCGAAGACGAACGCGTCGAGCAGCAGCTCGCCCGGCACGATCGGGCCGAGCTTGCCGGCCCACTTGTAGAGGTCCATGCCGGCATGCAGGCATCCGGCCTGTTCGAGTTCGGCCTGGGTCCCGCGCGTCGGCTGCAGCGTGTTCAGCGGCCGGGCGGGCTCGGTGAAGAACCTGAAGGCATCGAAATGGGTGCATGAGATCGGGTGCGACTCGACGACCCGATCGGTGGCCGCCTGCCCGACGCGCAGCGGCAGCGAAGTGTGGCGCAGCTGTTCGGGCGTCATGCGATATACCATCGCCCACTCGTGCAGACCGAAGCAGCTGAAGCGCGGCGGCCGGTCCATGCTGCCGCGCAGCAGCGTCTCCACGTAGTCGACCGCCGCGCCGCGGCGCGCGAAGAAGTCGTCGAGGTCGAGCGTCAGCGATCCCTGACGATCGGCGGCCCGGTAGAACCGCCAGCCCTCGCGATCGGCGGCGTCTGCGAGCACGACGCCCGCGCCGGGATGCCAGCGGCGCAGTTCGCGCGGCTTCATCGGATAGTACGTCCACAGGAAGTCCTGGACCGGATGCCGCTCGCCGCGGTGGCGGCGCTCGCGGTGCTCGACCGCGAGGGCATCGGCGCGCGCCTGATGCGCGGCTTCCGCGGCCCGCCATTCGGGCGCGGCGGATCGCCGGATCGGGGACGAACGGTGGGGCATCCGGCGAGTGTATCTCCTCGCCGATTGGGTTATTCTCAATGCGGGGGATCGGTCAGGGCGCCGCGCGCACCGCGCGCGGAGAACGGCGTCCCGTGTATAGGGGAGACTCGGGTCACTGTGGATGTATTGCACCCTGCCTCGACGGGCGACTTCGACCGTGCAGAGCCGTTGGCCCGAATCGTCGGTCGCATCGAGGCCGCATTCGTCGCGCGCGAGTACTCGCTCGTCGGCGAACTCATCGAACGGAATCTGCTCGCCGCCTGGTTCGGCATCGAACCCCACCGGTTCGCCGAGATCGTGGCCGCCCTGCTCGAGCGCGGCGATGCGGTCGGCCCGACGCTCCGCGCCCTGAGCGCCATCATGCTTACCGACCCGAACGCGCCACGGCCCGCGGCGCCCGACGCCGGCGCCGGTGCGCCGGAGGCCGAGTCGCCGGAGGCCGTCGCCGTCGTCGAGAACCTGACCGCCGCGGGCCTCATGTTCAGTCTGCGGCTGGAGGGCCGCATGACCGAGGCGTTCGCCGGGGCCGAGACACTGCTCACCCGGAAGACCCCGATGCGCCCGGTGTACGACTGGAACCGCGGCTGGGCGCTCTTCAGCTCGGTGCAGTACGGTCTGACCGCAATGCTCGCGGGCCGATTCGCCGAGGCGCTCGTGAGCTTCACGAACGCCCGCATGCACGGACGCGTGCCCGCCCTGCACTTTCTGACCCGCGACGCGTGCGTGCGCGCCGCGGTCATCGAAGCGCTCTACGGCGACGTCGTGAAGGCCCGGGCGCTGCTCGAGGAGGCGGAGAGCATCCCTCGCACCTCGAGTTGGGTCGAACCTGAACTCGATGCGTTGTACGCGCTTGCCGATGCGCTCGTGCGGGCGCCCGCGGCGGAGGCGCTCGCCCGTATCGATGCGGTGACGCTCAGCAGCCTCGGCGAGAGCTGGCCGTTCTACTTCGCCGCGCTGCAGTACGCGCTGCAGCGCGCGAGCAATCTCCCCGAAGCCGTGCGGCGGGCCGCGGTCTTCGCCCAACTGCCGCTGCCGGTCGTTGCCGGCGACGGGTACGCGGGCAGCATCCAAGCGATCTGCTCGGCGGTGACCTCGGCAGCGCAGGGGGATCTCGGCGAGGCGCGAGCGCAGATCGAGAGCGCCGACCGGTCGCTGCACCTCACCCGGCTCGTGCTCGCCCTGATCGAGATGGCGTCCGGCCGATTCGACGAGGCGCTGCGCATCGGGCTCAACCTCCGCGAAGCGACCGCTGGCCTCAGGCGCCTCGAAGTCTGGCGCCGCGCGACGGTCGCCGAATGCTACTGGGCGTTGGGGGAGGAGGAAGCGTGCGCCGCGATCATCGCGCTGGTGCTCGCCGAACCCGATGCGATCCGCGCCGATGAGATCCCGTACTTCTCACGCGGCCTGCGCGATTTCGCACGACAGCGCTTCCCGGCATGGCCCTCCGCAGACGATACGGTCGCACCCCAGTTCGTGTTCATCGGCGAGGGCCAGGAGAACCTCACCGACCGGGAGCTCGAATCGTTGCGACTGCTCGCGCAGGGGCTGTCGCGCGAGCAGATCGCCAAAGCGCAGTTCATTTCGATCAACACGGTGAAGGGCAACCTCGGTTCGCTCTACCGCAAGCTCGGCGTCGGGTCGCGCGCTGCCGCGGTCACGGCCGGCGAGCAGCGCGGCCTCCTCTGATCGGCAGCGGATACCGCCCGACCCGCTTCCGAACTTTCACCCCCGGAACCACCCTTTTTTGCGAGCGTGCGGCGCATAGCGATCCTAAAGTGAGAACGTGGCCGCTGTATGCCGAGACCACTGCAGAGGTCGTGAGCCGCTGCGACGTCTCGCTGGAGCTGCCGTAGGCCTGCGGATAGTCGCATGCGCGACACGATCCCCCCATTGCGAAGCGTATGCGACTGTCCCCGGGCCTACGGCCGGTGGCGACTCTTCGGCCGGCGACGGAGCCGGCGGGCGCAGCTAGTGCCCGCGCAGCCGCTCGAGGTCGCGGCGATCCTTCTTCGTCGGACGGCCCGAGCCCGGGTCGCGGATGACCGCGGCCGGCCGCTCGACGCGGGGCGGCGGCGGGGGCGTGAGATCTTCGAAATACTTCGCCGCCTCGGTCGCGCTGCCGCGTCGCGCAGCGAGGCCGATCACGCGGTAGATGCGCTCCTGCTCGTGCAGGCGGGCACGTACCGTGTCGCCGACGCGCACGGCCTGGGCGGCCTTCGCGGGCTTGTCGTTCACCCGAATATGCCCGGCGCGGCATGCGGTGGTGGCCTGGCTGCGGGTCTTCGCCAATCGCACGGCCCACACCCACGCGTCGAGGCGCACGGAATCGGATGTCATGGCATCGATCGTACGGGAAAGCGGCGGGCGGGGCGGGCAGAATGGGAGGCATGCGCGAGGAGTACGAGACCGTCGACGGGCAGACCGACACCGAGATCGAGATCTCGCGCTCCCGCTTTCTCACCCGGCTCGTGCGGGCCGAGAGCGAGGAGGCGGCGCGCGAGGCGATCGCCGAGGTGCGCGGCGAGCATCCGCGGGCCCGCCACCACTGCTCGGCATTCGTACTCGGCCCCGACGGGCGCGTGCAGCGCTCGAGCGACGACGGCGAACCGAGCGGCACGGCCGGCGCCCCCATGCTCGACGCCCTCGTCTCGGCGGGGCTCAGCGATGTCGTCGCCGTCGTGACCCGGTACTTCGGCGGAGTGCTGCTCGGGGCGGGCGGTCTCACCCGTGCCTACCGCGGCGCGGTCGCGGAGGCCGTGCTGCAGGCCCGGCGCGTGCGGCGCGGGCTGCGGCGCGACGTGGTCGTCGTCTGCTCCTACGAGGTCGCGGGGTCGATCGAGGCGGAGGCCCGCCGCCGCGGGTACGCAGTCGGCGAGGCGGAGTACAGCGACCGCGTCGCGCAGCATTTCGCGGTCGCTGAGGACGAGGTCGCCGCGCTCGCGTCGCTCGCCGCCGAGGCGAGCGCCGGGACCGCGGAGGTGCGCGCCGGCGCATCGGCGTACGTCGACCTCTGAGCCGCGCCCGGCGATCCCTCGCGATCCCTGACGAGACAGGCGCGCGTGAAGCACCCCGGTGCGCCCGCAGCGCCCCGGTGCGCCCGAAGCGCCCCCGAGACGCCTGCATGTGCCGCGGCCCAGCTCGAAGTCGCAGGCGCGCGATACGCTTGCTGGGTGGGCTATTGGGATGAGATCGTCGGTCAACCGGAGGCCGTGCGCACGCTGCAGCAGGCCGCCGCGCCCGGAGCCGTACCCGCCCATGCGTGGCTGATCACCGGCCCGCCCGGGTCGGGCCGCTCGAACATCGCGTACCGCTTCGCCGCCGCGCTCATCGCACGCGACGAGCGCACCCTCGACCACGTGTTCTCGCAGGTCAGCGGGCGCACGCACCCCGACCTCGGCGTGCTCACCACCCAGGCCGCGATCATCAAGATCGATGCGGCCCGCGAAGTCGTCGCGAGCTCGTACTATTCGCCCGCCGAGGGCCGCTACCGCGTCATCGTCATCGAAGACGCCGACCGCATGACCGAGACCACCTCGAACGTGCTGCTGAAAGCGCTCGAAGAGCCGCCCGAGCGCACGGTCTGGGTGCTCTGCGCCCCGAGCGAGGCCGATCTGCTGCCGACGATCCGCTCGCGCACGCGCGCCCTGCGGCTCGTGACGCCGCAGCCCGCCGAGATCGCGCGCCTGCTCGCCGAGCGCGACGGCATCGACCTCGAACTCGCCGAGCGCGCTGCGCGCCTCGCGCAGAGCCACATCGGCATGGCCCGACGTCTCGCCGGCAACGCCGAAGCGCTGCAGCGCCGCGAGCAGACCCTCGACACCGCGCTCTCGATCGAGACGCTCGGCGACGCGATGGCCGCCTCCGCCCGGCTCGTGAAGCTGGCGGAGGCCGATGCGGCGGCCATCACCGAGCAGCTCGACGCCCGCGAACGCGAGGAGGCGATGCGCAGTCTCGGCATCGCCGCGGGGGCCGCGATCCCGCCGCAGATGCGCGCCCAGATGCGCGCGCTCGAAGAAGACCAGAAGCGGCGCGCCAAGCGCAGCCTCGTCGACGGCCTCGACCGCATCCTCACCGACCTGCTCTCGCTGTACCGCGACGTGCTGCTCACCGCGATGTTCGCGGGCGAAGGCGCTGACGGCGCCTCGAACGCGCACTCCGACCGCCCCGACCTCGTGAACAGCGAGCGTGCCGCCCGCATCGACGAGCTCGCCGAGCGCTGGGGGGCCGAGCGCGCCCTCGCCGCCGTCACCGCGATCGAGACCGCGCGCGACCGGCTGCTGCGCGCCATCACCCCGGGGCTCGTGATGGAGGCGCTGCTCGCCGCGATCGCGACGGGATCGGCCGCGTCGAAGACCGAGCCGGGAGTGCGCGCGTGACCGCCGCCGTGCGGGCCCGCCGCGTCGGGGCCGTCGCGCTGCTCGCGCTGGCCCTCGCAGCCGCCCCGGCACTCGGCGGCTGCGCCGCCCTCACCGGCCTGTTCTCGCAGACGCCGCACGTGAAGCCCGAACCGATTCTGCCGGCCGCGCCCGAAGCGACCCTCGACGGATTCCAGAGCCAGCAGCCGGTCTGGCAGGCCTGCGGCGACCGCCTCGAGTGCGCCGACGTGTACGCGCCGCTCGATTGGGGCGACCTCTCGGGCGAGCGCATCACCCTGCATATGGTGAAGCACGTCGCGAAGAGCAAGCAGCCCCAGGGCTCGCTGTTCGTGAACCCCGGCGGGCCCGGCGCTTCGGGCGCCGACTACGTCTGGAACGGCGCCGAGTACGCGGCGCAGCCCGCGGTGCTCGACGACTACGACCTGATCGGGTGGGACCCCCGCGGCGTCGGCAGCTCGAGCGCGGTCTCGTGCCTCGACGCGGCCGGGCTCGACGACTACCTCTTCGGGCTCGGCGATGCGGCCGATGCCGCCCTCGAAGCCGGCAGCGACGCCTGGATCGACGCGGCATACGCCGAATCCGAGGAATTCGGGCAGGCCTGCGCCGAGAACACCGGCGCCCTGCTCGGGCACGTCGACACGGCGGCGACGGTGCAAGACCTCGACCTGTTGCGCGCGATCGTGGGCGACCCGCAGCTGAACTACCTCGGCTATTCGTACGGCACCTACATCGGGGCCCGATACGCCGACGCCTACCCCGACAAAGTCGGGCGCATGGTGCTCGACGGCGCGATGGACCCGACGACCACCGAGTACGAGGTCGTGAAAGAGCAGACGCGCGGCTTCGAGCAGGCGCTCGAGGCCTACCTCGCAGATTGCCTGAAGCGCTCCGATTGCCCGTTCACGGGCCCGGTCTCGCGCGGCATGCAGCAGATCGGTGCGCAGCTCGACAAGGTCGACGAGACTCCGCTGCAGGGCACCGACGGCCGCTGGCTCAGCAGCGGCACGATGCTCACCGCCATCATCACCCCGCTCTACGCGCAGAGCAACTGGGGCTACCTCGACGACCTCTTCACGAGCGTGAACGAGGGCGACGCCGACGTCGGGCTGATGCTCGCCGACTTCTACTACAGTCGCGAGAACGGCCGCTACCTCGATAACTCGACCGAGGCGTTCATGGCGATCAACTGCCTCGACTATCCGAGCGGCATGGACCGCGACCTGATGCGCGAACAGGCTGCCGAACTCGCCGAGCTGGCCCCGACGATCGGGCGGTTCCAGGGCTACGGCGACATCGGCTGCGCGGCGTGGCCGGTCTCGGGCGTCGAGTCGCGCGACGGCGTCACGGCGGCGGGCGCAGGCCCCATTCTCGTCGTCGGCACGACCGGAGACCCGGCGACCCCGTACCGCTGGGCGCAGTCGCTCGCCGGGCAGCTCGAGAGCGGCGTGCTCGTCACCTACAACGGCGAGGGGCACACCGCCTACGGCGACAACGACTGCATCGACCGGGTCGTCGACGCCTACTTCGTGCAGAGCGAGGTGCCGTCGCGCGACCCGCAGTGCGCGGCGGGCTGAGCGCGGCGGGCTGAGCGCCGCGGGCCGTTCGCGGTTCGTGCCGGGTTCGGCGGGCCAGGGATCCCTACTCCGTCAGCCACGACCGGATGGTGTCGATGATCGCGTCGACCGGCTCATCGGCGGCGACCCGCAAGCCGGGCTCATCATCGGCGAGCGGCTCGAACGCGGCGAGCTGCGAGCGCAGCAGGGCGGGCGGCATGAAGTGGCCCGGCCGGTCGCGCATGCGGCGGTCGAGCTCGGCCGCATCGACTGCGAGCTCGACGAAGGCGGCGTCGGGCGCGTGGCGGCGGATCGCGTCGCGGTATGCCCGCTTGAGAGCGGAGCAGGCGACGACCGCCCGTTCGCGTGCCGCGAGCGCGGAGCCGACGCGGGCGAGCCAGGGCGCGCGGTCGGCGTCGTCGAGCGGGGCGCCCGCACGCATCTTCGCCACGTTCTCGGCCGGATGCAGGTCATCGGCGTCGATGAACTCGGCGCCCAGGCGCTCCGCGAGAGCGGCCCCGACCGTCGATTTGCCCGAGCCGCTCGGGCCCAGAACGACGATGCGGGTGCTGGCGGGCATGCGGTGCGGCTCCGATCTCGACCTCGGGCCGGGTCGTGCGGCGCCCCGGTGCCGGGGTGGCACGACGCGACGGTTCATCGTGCTAATATTATTGCTCGTGTGCGGAACTCGTTTCGCGCCAGGCCGACTTAGCTCAGGGGTAGAGCAGTTCCCTCGTAAAGAACAGGTCTGGGGTTCAAATCCCCAAGTCGGCTCCGAATCGGACCGGTCGGATCGGTAGGAAACTACCGGTCCGGCCCGTTTTCGTGTGTCTAGAGGAAAGCGTGCCGATGCGCCACCCCGCTGACACATTCTCTCGGCGAGGCTAGGGTCGGCTCTGGGGCCCGCTCGAGCGGGCCGATCGCGCAGGCCCGACCGGGGCCGGCTCCCGCACGAACGAGTACGCGAAGCGGGCGGGCAGAGAACCGGGCGGGCAGAGAACCGGGCGAGCAGCGAACCGGGCGGGCAGAGAATCGATGCGGGCGGAGGAACCGATGGCAGCACCATCAGCCGCTGCTCGGCGCCGCCCGATCACCCGCGAGTACGATGGCGACGAGGCGATCTACCGTCTGCAGGGCCGTCGCATCACGAGAACGGCCGAGATCGAGCGGCTGAACGCCCTCGCCGTACCGCCGGCCTGGCGCGACGTCGAGATCGCCCGGTCGCCGAGGGCGAAGGTGCTCGCGACCGGCGTCGACGCCGCGGGCCGTACCCAGGCGATCTACCATCCCGCATACCGGCGCAGGCGCGAGCGCGAGAAGTTCGACCGGATGGTGCGCTTCGCCGAGAGCCTGCCGGCGATGCGCGCTCGCGTCGACCGCGACCTGCGGCGGAGGCGCCTGTCGCGCGATCGCGTCATCGCCTGCGTCGTCCGGGTCATCGACGAGCAGTTCTTCCGCGTCGGCAACGCCGCGTACGCGTCGCGCGGCGGCGGCCGCGGGGTGACGACGCTCGAGTGGGAGCATGTGACGCCGGGCGCCGAGGCGGTGCGGTTCGATTTCGTCGGCAAGAGCGGCCGCCGGCAGCGGCGCATGGTGCGAGACGCGCGCGTCGCCCGGGTGATCGCGCGACTCGAGAGTCTGCCGGGGGATGAGGTGTTCCGCTTCTTCGACGAGGATGGGCTGATCCATCGGCTCGACAGCCGACATGTCAACGCGTATGTGAAACGGCATATGGGCGAGGAGTTCACGGCGAAGGACTTCCGCACCTGGGGCGGCACGGTCGTCGCGGCCAGTGCGCTGTTCAGCTGGGCGCGCGACGTCGCCGACGACTCGGGGAGCACCGACGACGCGTCGGACGCAGCGGCCGAGAGCCGTGACGCGGCAGCGGCACGCAGACGAGCGATCGCCCTCGTCGCCGAGCGGCTCGGCAATACGCCGGCGGTAGCGAAGTCGTCGTACATCGACCCGCGGGTGCTGCAAGCGTTCGAGAATCCCGCGGAGATCGCGCGCGTGCACCGGGTGCGGCTGCGGGCGAGGCGCTATCTGAGCGTCGACGAGCAGCGCGTACTCCTGCTGCTGCGCGAGGATTGAGCGCCCGGGAGGGGGTGCAGCGTGCGCCCCTGAACAGGTGGTCAGAACGGCGCCGCGAAGCGCTTAGGGTAGAAATCGTGACCGAACAGCCCCCGCCCACCGCGCAGCGCGAGCCGCATCCGGGGGACGACGCTGCCCGGCAGGCGGCACCGCTGGCACCGCAGGCACCGGCCGCGCAGGCGGCGATCCCTGTCGAGCCCGCCGCTGCGACCGCCGAGCCCGCCCCGAAACTGCACCCGAAGCCCCGCATCGCGCTCTGGGACAACGCCCGTTTCGCACTCATCGTGCTCGTGCTCGTCGGCCACATGGTGTCGACCGTGCGCACCGAATCGCAGTTCGGCTTCGCGATCTACGTCTACATCTACCTGTTCCACATGCCGGCGATGATTCTGCTGTCGGGCATGTTCTCGCGCGCCGACAGCTCGCCGAAGATCGTGCGCTCGACGCTGCAGCTGCTCGCGGTGTGGCTCGTGTGGGAGGGCGTCTGGGCGCTCATCCACCTGGTGCTCGAGGGGCAGGCGCCCGGCCAGGGCTTCCTCATCAAACCGGCGTGGACCCTCTGGTTTCTCGTCACCCTCGTCACGATGCGCCTGCTGCTGCCCTACATCGCGAGGCTGCGGCACCCGCTCGTCGTGTCGTGCGTGCTCGCCCTCGCGAGCGGACTCAGCCCCGTGCTCGGCACCGAATTCTCGGCGGCGCGCACCCTCGTGTTCCTGCCGTTCTTCGTGCTCGGGTGGCTCGCCAGGGATCGCGGCTGGATCGACGGCATCTGGTTCACGCGCCCGACGAAGCGCCTGCGGGTCTTCGCGTGGGCGGTGTTCGCGGCGCTCGCGCTCGTGTTCCTGTGCGTGCCGAACCTCATCAAGATCTGGCGCCTCGACCGCTGGCTCACCTGGCGCGACAGCTACGAGACCACGCTCGAGCGGGCGCCGATCGGCGCGCTGCAGCCCGACACCTGGTGGTCGACCGCGCTCGTCGGCATCCCGGCGACGGCCGCGCTGCTCTTCCTCGCCGCTCTGCTCACCTTCGCGCTGCTCATCGTGCTGCCCCGCAGCACCACGTTCTGCACCAAGTGGGGCTCGCGCACGCTGTTCGTGTACCTGCTGCACGGGCCGATCGTCTACCTGCTGCGCACGAGCGGTGTGATCGACGACGTGCACGCATGGGGGCTGCTCGGCGTACCGGCGCTCGTCATCATGGCGGTCGCCCTGTCGGCGCTGCTGTCGATGCGGTGGGTGACGGTCGTGTTCGGGCCCGTCATCGAGCCGAAGATCGACTGGCTGCTGAAGCGCGGCTGAGCGGTGTGCGGCTGCCGCGCGGCCGGTGCTGCCCTGCGCGCGGCCGGTGCTGCCCTGCGCGCGGCCGGTGCTGCCCTGCGCGCGGTCGGTGCTGCCTTGCGCGCGGTCGGTGCCGCCCTGCACTCCATCGGCGCGACTGTATAGGTGAAGCACCGGCGGGTACGTGAATCACCGTGCTTCCCCTATACGTCCGGTCGACGACTCTACGCTCGAGGGCGAGGGCGAGGGCGAGGGCGAGGGCGAGGGCGAGGGCGAGGGAGAGGGCGAGGGCGAGGGCGCGCTGCGGGCCAGGGATCGCCGTGCGCGCCGACGGGCAGCACCGGATCAGGGTGCCGGTACCCGGAGCGCCGAGGGCTACGCCTCGTCGGGCACGAGCAGCTGGTGCTTCGCGAGCTCGCGGTAGAGCGGCGTCGATTCGATGAGCTCGGCGTGCGTGCCCTCGCCGACGACGCGGCCCTTGTCGAGCACTACGATCTTGTCGGAGTCGACGACGGTCGACAGCCGGTGCGCGATCACAATGAGCGTTCGCCCCGTTGATACTGAGTCGAGTGCCTCGCGCATGAGCCGCTCGTTCACGCCGTCGAGGGAGGCTGTCGACTCGTCGAGCAGCAGGATGGGCGGTGCGGTCAGGAGCGCGCGGGCGATCGCGAGGCGCTGCTTCTCGCCGCCCGAGAGCAGGAGCCCGTTCTCGCCGACCTGCAGGTCGAGGGCGGTGGCGAGCGAGGCGGAGGGATCCCTGTCGAGCAGCCCGCCGAGATTCACCGAGCGCAGCACCCGTTCGCAGGCGGCGTCGCTCGCGTCGGGGGAAGCGAGGCGCAGGTTGTCGCGGAGACTGCCGGCGAGCACCGGGGCGTCCTGCTCGACGTAGCCCATCTGGGCGCGCACCTCGGCGCGGTCGAGCATGCGCAGGTCGGCGCCGAAGAGCGAGACCGTGCCCGAGTCGGGGTCGTAGAAGCGCTCGATGAGGCCGAGGATGGTCGACTTGCCGGCGCCCGACGGGCCGACGAGGGCGACGCGTGAGCCGCGGGGCACCGTGAAGCTGACGCCGTGCAGCACGGGGGTCTCGATGATCGGCGCGGGGGCGGCCTCGGCGTCGCGCCGCGAACCGCGGCGCACGAGCGCGCGGGCGTCGGCGCGGTCGGGGGCGGCCGAGCGGTAGGTGAAGTGCACGTCGTCGAACGCGATCGCGGGGGCCGGCGAGGGGAGGTCGGCAGCGGAAGCGCCTCGGGAAGCAGCACCGGGCGCCGAAGCAGCATCGAGAGGCGCCGACACCGTAGCCGGCACGGCCTCGCTCAGCGGCACGATGCGGCCGACGGGCGACAGCGCGGCGTCGTGCTCGGTCTCGGTGGGCAGCGACGCGATCTCCTGGATGCGGCCGAGCGCGCCGAGCGCCTGGTTCACGGCGGCGATCGCGCCGAAGGCCTGGCCGAGCGGCATGATCATCAGGAACAGGAAGATGATGAAGGTGACGAGCTGGGCGATGGTGATGGCGCCGGTCGCGACCCGGAAGCCGCCGAGGCCGAGCACGACGAGGAAGGTGAGCTGCATCGCGAGGAACGAGATCGGCACGATGACCGCCGAGATGCGGGCGACCTTGAGGCCGAGCTCGTACGCCTCGGTCGCGTCCTGCACGGTCGCCGCTTCTTCGCGCTCCGCGGCGCCGGCCGCGCGGATCGTGCGGATCGACGAGATGGTGCGGTCGACCTGGGCGGCGAGGTCGCCGACCTTCTCCTGAGCGCGCGTGACGGCGGGGCGGATGCGGCGCGACACCGCGACGACCACGACGAGCGCGGAGACGACGACGCCGAACGCGATCGCGAAGAGCACGGGGTCGATGACGAGCATGCCGACGAGTGCGCCCACGAAGACGAGCATGCCGCTGATCGCCTCGACGAGGCCCTGCGTGAGCACGGCGCGCAAGAGGGTCGTGTCGCTGCCGATGCGCGATACGAGGTCGCCGGTGCGGCGGCGGTCGAACTGCGAGATGGGCAGGCGCAGAATCTTCGCGATGAGGTGCCTGCGGCTCGCGAGGACGACGCCCTCGCCCATGCGCTGCAGCACGTAATGCTGCAGGCCGCTGAGCACGGCGCCGACCACCACGATGATGCTCAGCACGACGAGCAACTGCGCGAGCGGGTCGCCGTGCTGCACGCGCTCGATGACCTGCCCGAGCAGCAGCGGCTGCAGCAACGACGCGACCGCGGCGACAAGGCCGAGCACGATCGCGAGCACGAGCGGCCCGCGCTGCTCGAAGAGGTACGGGATCAGCTGCTTCAGCGAGGCCCGGGGCCCCTTCGGCGCCGTCGTCGGGGCTGTCTTCGGCGCCGGTGCCGCGGTGGTCGGGGCGGTCGATTCGGCCCGGTCGGTCGCGGGTGCTTCGGGGTGCTCTGCCACGGCTTCCACTCTATGGGAGCGGCCTGGGCGCGGGCTTATGGGAGCACTGGTCTCGGGCGCGGTCTCGGGCGCGGTCACGGTCGAGGGCTCGGTCATGATTGCGGCCGCGGTCTCGCCAGGGATCGCCGACGTCGAACCCCCGCCGGTCATCGCCCGTGCGCAGTCTGCGACGACGCGGCCGGCCCCCGCAGCGCCCGCACTGCGGCGACGAGGTGCAGGGCGGCCTCGGCGGCTTCGCGGCCCTTCGACTCGGGGGCCCCGGGGCGGCCCGACCGGTCGAGCGCCTGCTGCTCGTCGTCGGTGGTGAGCACGCCGAAGCCGACCGGGCGGCCGGTGTCGAGCTGCACGCGGGCGAGCCCGTCGGTCACGGCGTTGCAGACGTAGTCGAAGTGCGGGGTGCCGCCGCGGATGATGACGCCGAGGCAGACCGCGGCGTCGAAGCGGGGCGGGGCGCCGTCGTGCGGAGCCAGCGCGACCTGCGCGGCGAGCGGCAGCTCGAACGAGCCGGCGACGCGCACGAGCTCCGACTCCGAGCCGGCGCGCTCGAGGGCGGCTTGCGCCTCCGCGATCATCGGCGCCATCACCTCCTCGTGCCAGCTACCGGCGATGATGGCGACGCGCACGCCTTGCGCATCGACGAAGAGATCGGGGGCGCCTGCGCCGCTCATGGCTGCTCCTCAGGGTCGGTGTCGGTGTCGGTGTCGGTGCCGGTGCCGGTGGTGTCGGCGCCGAGTTCGGCGCCGGGTGCTGGAACGGGGAACGGGATCGGCACGGGGACCGGTGCGGATGCCGGAGCGGAGTCCTGAGCGGAGTCCGGTGCGATGATCTCGGGGAGCAGATGCCCCATGCGGTCGCGCTTCGTCTCGAGGTAGGCGACGTTCTGCTCGGTGATGCCGGTGACGAGGGGCACCCGCTCGGCGACCGCGATGCCGTGCTCGGCGAGCTGCTCGGCCTTGTCGGCGTTGTTGCTAAGCAGGCGCACGCGGTCGATGCCGAGGTCGGCGAGCATCTCGGCGGCGGCCGTGTAATCGCGTGCGTCGGCGGGGAGCCCGAGGCGCAGGTTCGCATCGAGGGTGTCGAGGCCGTCATCCTGCAGCTGATAGGCGCGCAGCTTGTTGGTGAGGCCGATGCCGCGCCCCTCATGCCCGCGCAGGTATATGAGCGCGCCGCCGTGCTGCTGGATGAGCGCGAGTGCCGCGTCGAGCTGCGGCCCGCACTCGCACCGGAGCGAGCCGAACGCCTCACCGGTGATGCATTCCGAGTGCACGCGCACGAGGGCTTCGCCGGTGGGCTGCTCGCCCGCCGACGTCGGCGCGAGCAGCGCGAGGTGGTCGATACCGGCGCGGCGGTCGCGATACGCGAGCACGCGGAACTCGCCGTGGCGCGTCGGCAGCCGGGTCTCGGCGCGGCGGCTGACACTGCGGCCGGCGCGGCGAACGGTACTGGCGGCACCGTCGGCGGCATTCAGGTACGCGATGAGGCGCTCGATCGTGATGACCGGCACCCCCTCCCGGTCGCCGAGCTCGAGCAGGCCGGGCAGGCGCATCATGTCGCCGTCGTCGGCGACGATCTCGGCGATACAGGCGACGGGGCGCAGCCCCGCGAGCCGCATGAGCTCGACCGCGGCCTCGGTGTGCCCGGCACGAGCGCGCACGCCGCCGGCGACGGCGCGCAGCGGCAGCACGTGTCCGGGGCGGCGCACATCGTCGGGCACGGCATCCGGGTTCGCGAGCGCGCGCAGCGTCGTCGCGCGGTCGTTCGCGCTGATGCCGGTCGTGATGCCGCGAGCCGCATCGACGGTCACGGTGTAGGCGGTGCCCCGGGCATCCTGGTTGCGGGCGACCATCATCGGCAGCTCGAGCGCGTCGGCGATCTCGTCGGTCATCGGGGCGCACAGCAGACCGGACGACCAGCGCACCGTCCACGCGATCGTCTCGGCGGTGGCGAGCTCGGCCGATAGGATGACGTCGCCCTCGTTCTCGCGATCTTCATCGTCGGCCACGATGACGGGGCGGCCGGCTCGGATCGCCGAGATCGCCTCGTCGATCGATGAGACGTCGGGTTGAGCGGGGTCGTGCGCAGAATCGTGCGCAGAACCGTGCGCAGGCGCGAGCGAAGGGCTGGCGACCGGGGTCGGAATCCCTCCGGCGACCGGTGCGCTCGCG
The DNA here is from genome assembly GCF_051043335.1 of Leucobacter sp. gxy201. Taxonomy (NCBI): domain Bacteria; kingdom Bacillati; phylum Actinomycetota; class Actinomycetes; order Micrococcales; family Microbacteriaceae; genus Leucobacter; species Leucobacter sp. gxy201. Next base: position 183,242 of record NZ_JAMXWS010000002.1, on the reverse strand, counting down.
AACTCCTGCATGCGGGCGACATGGCGCGCGATGATGTCGGTCTCGATGTTGACGCGGTCGCCCGGGGCGAGCGCGCCGAGCGTGGTGGCGGCCAGTGTTTCAGGGATCAGCGAGACCTCGAACCACTGCTCCGTCGCGCTTGCGGGCGAGATCGCCGAGACGGTCAGCGAGGTGCCCGAGACCGCGATCGATCCCTGGTCGACGAGCAGCGGCGCGAGATCTCGCGAGATGGCGAAGCGCAGCACCCGCCAGGCGTCGCCGGGTGCGACCGACACGAGCTCGGCCGTACCGTCGACGTGACCCTGCACGATGTGGCCGCCGAGCCGGGCATCGGCCCGCACCGAGCGCTCGAGGTTCACGGCATCGCCGCAGCGGAGCGAGGCGAGGGCCGACATGCGCAGCGTCTGCGCCATGACGTCGGCCGTGAACGTGCCGCGCCCGTCGGCGGTCGTGCCGCGGTCGACGACGGTGAGGCACACGCCCGATACGCAGATCGAGTCGCCATGCGCGGCGTCGCTCGTCACGAGCGTGCCGGCGATCTCGAGCCGGGTCGAGTCGCCCGCCGCGGTGACGGCGACGATCTCCCCGATCTCTTCGATGAGTCCTGTGAACACGTCTAGTTCTTCCTTCTCTCGACGGGTGGTTCGGCCGGTGGACCGGGTGTCTCGACCGGGTGCAGAGCAGGGTGCAAGAGCGATCCGCGCACGAGCAGGTCGTCGCCGAGCCGCTCGACCCCGAGGTCTTCGCGGCCGGTGCCGCGGCCGGTGCCGCGGTCGACCCGCAGGCGGGCGATGCCGTCGATGCTCGCAATGCCGATATCGCCGAGCGCGAGGCGCGGCCCGCCGAGCAGTGCCGGAGCGAGGTACACGAGCACCTCGTCGACGACGCCGGCCGCGATGAGCGAGCTCGCGACGGCGGGCCCGCCCTCCACGAACAGGCGGTGCACGCCCCGCTCGGCGAGTGCGGCGAGGTCGGCGGCGAGGTCGACGCCGCACAGCTGCCACGGCGCATCCCAGCCGCGAGCCGCGAGCGCCGGGTGCTGCAGCACCCGCGCATCGGCCGGGATCGCTCGGCGGCCCAGCACGACCGGCATCGGCTGCCGAACCGCGGGCACGAGCAGCGTTCCGTCGGCGGCCCGCGCCGTCAGCTCCGGGTCATCGGCGAGCAGTGTGCCCGTGCCGACGAGGATCGCGTCGGCCCCGGCGCGCCTCCGGTGCACGTCCGCGCGCGCTTCGGGTCCCGTGATCCAACGGCTCGACCCGTCGGCCGCAGCGGCCCGGCCGTCGAGAGTCTGCGCCCACTTCACGGTGACGTGCGGGCGGCGGTCGTACGGTGCCGTTGGGCGGGGCAGAGCCGACGACGATCCCTGTCGGGGGCGCTGCCGGTGCTCATGCCGCGAGCCCGCACCCTGCCGCGCCAACCACGGCGCCAGCAGTTCGCGCGCCTCGTCGGCCAGCACGCCGCTGAAGACGCGCACACCCGCGGCGCGCAGCGCGTTCGCCCCGCCGCCCGACGCCCGCCCCGGGTCGGGCAGAGCGTAGACGACCGCACCGATGCCGGCCGAGATCAGGGCCGCCGTGCAGGGGCCGGTACGCCCCGTGTGATTGCAGGGCTCGAGCGTGACGACGGCGGTGAGCTCGCGAGCGCGGGCCCGATGCTCCGCAGTCAGCTGGGCGAGCGCATCGACCTCCGCGTGCCGCGTGCCCGAGCCGAGATGCCAGCCCTCGGCGACGATGCGGCCGCCGGGCCCGAGCACGACGCAGCCGACGCGGGGGTTCGGGTCGTCGTACGGGCCGCGGTGCGCGAGCACGAGGGCGCGGCGCATCGCGTCTTCGATGATCTGTCGCTCGAGCATGTGCTCCTCCCCGAGGTCTCGGCGGCGAATGCCAGGCGAACCGGGGTGCGGCAAATACCCTCCGCGTACGCGAAGGGTGCGTTCCTCTCATCCAGACTCGACTGCGACACATATCGCAGCCATCACTGTCGGCATCGGAATTTCACCGATTCAGCCTCGCATGGGCGAGGGTCGCGGGCTTTCACCGCCGGTTCGGATTCTCACCGACCCCGGAACGCTCACCACTGTACTCGCCCGAACCGTGGGTGCGGGCTGTGAGTCGGCTGAGGCCGGACGAAGCGACCCCGGCACCGCCGGCGTCGACCGGGCGGTGATGTTCGGGAGCGACCCCTAGTTCAGAAGATCGGCGAACATGCGGCCGTTGATGATCACGTTCATGGTCAGCGCGAGGATGAGCGCGTTGAAGAAGAACGCCAGGGTGGTGTGCCACACGAGGGTCCACCGCATACGCGTATCGGTCACCTGCACGTCTGACACGGCGAAGGTGGTCGCGTTCGTGAACGCCAGATAGACGAAGTCGACGAGCCGTGGTTCGGCGGTGCCCGGGAAGACGAGCGTGACCGCGGGTGAACGGTGATAGCGCGAGTAGTAGATGCGCGCGTAGCCCCAGTTGAACATCGCCCACGACAGCAGCATCGCCGTGATCGAACTGAGTTCGGCGAATACATCGTGCGACTCTGCGCTGATGCTCGCGATCAGATCGGTCGCCACGGTGAGCCCGAGCAGGCTGGCGCCCAGCCCGACGACCGTCGAGAGCATGCGCGTCAGCGGATGGCCGATGAGCAGCCGAACCGCGCGCGGGTCGGGGGTCTCGAAACGCACGATGATGTTCAGCCCGATGACGGTCGCACCGAGGTAGATCGCCGCGACTCCGCACCAGATGAAGCGCAGCACGGTCTCGGCCTCCGGCACGTCGGTGCCCCAAATGGTGTACGCGCCGACCCAGACGAGCAGAAGCTGCAGCAGCAGGCCGATCACCTCGCCCGTGACGGCGAACGCGGTGAGCGCGCGGTGGCTGAACCGGTCGAGGGGGCGCGCGGTCTTCGGGATCGCGATGCTGCCGGTCCGGCGGATCGCGCCCGGCAGCGCTGCGCCGTCGCTCGCTGCGCTCGGCTCGTCGCGCTCGCCCGCGTGCTCGCCCGCGTGCGCACCCGCGTGCTCGCCCGCGTGCGCACCCGCGTGCTCGCCCGTCACTTCGACCCCGATCCCGCGCTCGCCTCGGCCCCCGCGGCGACCAGGTCGCGCAGCGACGCGTCGGGCAGGTAGGCGCGCGTGATGGCGATACCGATGCGGGGTAGATCGCCCTCGTCGCGGAACAGCAGGTACAGCGACTCGTGCCGCGGATTGAACTTCTGCTTGAACTTGTGCAGCGACTTGAAGCCGTAGAGCGGCTCGATGAGACCGCCGATCTGCTCGAGCACCTGATCGACCGGGCCCGCCGCCGCTTCTGCGGGGCGCACGAGCGGTGCTCCCGAGAGCGATACGAACTCGTAGCCCTCCTGCGAGAACCACTGCGCCGACGAAGCGATCAAGAACTCCATCACGGGCGGGAACCCGCCGTCGCGGCGACGCATGAGATCGAGGGTCCAGCCCACGATGCGGGGCTCGCCGCCCGCTTCGGCCGGGCCGTACACGGGCAGCCACGAGGTGACGCCGTGCAGGTTGCCACCGGCGTCGACCGCGAGCCCGACGTAGGTCTCGGGGTCGAGCGCCTCTTCGACGGTGCCGAGGGTGAAGCGCATCTCGGGCAGTCCCTTGTCGCCCGTCCACTGCTCGGAGATCGCGCGAACCTGGGCGAGCACGTTCCACGGCTCGTCGGCGAGACGCGTCATGCGGAACTCGATGTCCTCGCGCCCCGCGCGGTTGATCGCCGTGCGCACGGCGGCCCACGGCTTGCCGGTGAACTGCAGGCCGGGCAGGTCGACGATGGTGTCCTCGGCGACGATGACCGAGCGCCACCCCTCGGGCACGGCGGCCGCGCTCGCCGCCCCCGCCGAGAACGCGCACGGGATGAGGCCGGCAGACTGCGTGACCTGTTCGAACTGGGCGAGCGCCTCGCCCTCGTGCCCCTGCGGCACGATCGGGTCGCCGAGCATGATCGCGACGCCCGACCACGCCTGGTACGCGATCGAGCCGGCCTCGGCCTCGGTGTTCCCTGCACCGGCGCCGGGTGATCCCTGCAGATCGACCGATCCCTGCAGGTCGACCGCGATGCGCTGGTTGCCCTCCCACGTCGTCATCCACGAGATCGTGCCGCCCCCGAAACGGCGCAGACGTGCGATGAGCTCGTCGCGGGTCTGCGGCTCGGCCGCGAGCACCCGCTTCGTATGCCGCATCGAGACGCGGAAAGCCCCGCGCGCCGCGATCAGCAGCACGATGAGCAGCAGCCACAGCACGGCAGGGGCGAGCGTCAGCCCGAGCGCCTCGGCGATGGAGTCGATTGCTCCGCTCTCGAGCAGCTGCGGCAGCACGGCCGGCACGATCGCGGCGGTGAGCACGTTGAAGCCGCCGAGCACGAGCACGACGATCCAGGCGACCCGGTACCCCTTGCGAATGCCGTTGGCGATGAGCAGAATGACGACGACGTCGATCGCGATGTCGACGAGCGACGCCTCGGGCCGGTTGCTGCCGAGCGGCCCCGAGTAGGGCACGATGAGGTCGAGCACCTGGATCGCCCCGATCGCGATGAGGCTGGCGAAGGCGAGCAGCCGCCACTCGCGCTGGGTCGGGCGGCTCTTCGGGCGGCGGAACGCGGGCAGCCAGCCGCTCACGATGAGAGCGGCGGCCATGACGACGGCGTGCTCGAGATCGTCGATGCGGCCGAGGTAGAGCACCGAGATGCCCGCCCACAGCACGACGGCGAGGCGGGCGCGCAGGCGCCAGGGCGCGGGCAGCGTCGCGATCGCGAACACGAGCGCGGCGAGTGCGCCGCACGACGGCCCGCCGTCGAGGCTCGCGGCGACCTTCTCGGCCCACGGCCACCCCGAGTTCGCGAGCGGGGTGAGGATCGCGGCGGCGCCGAGCACACCGACGAGGTGGCCCGCCAGGAACAGGCCGATGGTACGCGGCGTGCCGAAGCGCCATTCGGCCCAGCCGACTCCGCCGATGACGAGCGGCATCAGCGTGAGGTAGACGAGCGGGTGCTTCAGGATGAAGGGTGAGGTGAAGACCGTCCACCAGCGGCCCTCCGCGAATGCGGGGAGGCCGGTGCCGAGCGTCTCGTACGCGGCCTGCGCGTTCGCGACCGAGAACAGGGTGCCGGTGACGGCGCCGACGACCAGCAGCGCGAGCACGAGCGCGATCGTGAACGGGGTGCGACGCGCTACCCGCATGAATCGGTGCGCGCGCGTGTGCTCGGGCGGGGTCGCGGGGGCGTTCGCGGGCACTGCGGTCGGGGCTTTCTCCATGGCCTAAGCCTATGGCTGCGACGGGCGGATTCTCGAGATTCGCCGCGTTCTTCGCTGCAGTGGTGCGCGGATCGACTGCGGGCAGTGTCGGGCTGCTGCGGGCGGCATTGGGTCGGTCGGCGCTCGCGGTACGGGCGGCACGGCGTCGCGTGCGGGTTCTGGTGCAGAATCCGTGCGTGATTCTGCACATTTTCCCGCACGCGCGACGGGTGACGGCTTTGCGCGCCGAGAGCTCAGGGGAAGCACGTATGGCACGCGCGGGGCGCCTCGCCAGGGATCGGCCGCCCCCCCCCCGAACGGTCAGGTGTACGAAATGGTAGTCAGGCGCTGTTGATTACGATAATGTAGTCAGGGCAGGGTGTTCACGAATTCGTAATCACAGGGGGCGACATGCAAGCGCTGGTCTCGTCGACGCAGGACATGGGGCGCCTGGTACGCCATGTGCGCACGCGCCACGGGCTGACTCAGCGCGAGCTCGCGGCCCGGCTCGGCGTCACGCACCGCTGGCTGTCCGAGCTCGAATCGGGCAGAGGCAAGCAGATGAACGACCGCTACTTCGCGGTGCTGGCTCAGCTCGGCATCCGCCTCACCGGGACCGTCGACGATGCCTGAATCGCTCGCGGTACGGTTGTCCGGGGTCGAGGTCGGGGAGCTCGACCCCGATGGGCGATTCCGCTGGGCCGATGGCTGGGAGGGCTGGGCGCCGCTGAACTCCGCCGTGCTCTCGAACTCGCTGCCCTTCGGCGCCGATGGGGGCGACCCGGCGCCCTTCTTCGGCGGATTGCTGCCCGAAGGCGTCGGGCTCGACAGGCTGGCGCGCGAGGCCCGGGTGGCGTCGAACGACCTCTTCGGTCTGCTCGCCGAAGTCGGAGCCGACGTCGGCGGCAGCGTGACAGTGGGGGAGCCGAGGCCCCTGGTGCCTCCGATCGAGATCGAGGAGCAGGACTTCGCCGGCATTCTCGACCGCGCCTACGGCTACTTTCGGGGCAGAGCGGTCGGCGGCGGAGGTTCGGCCGCGACCGGCGTTCAGCAGAAGGTGGCGTTGACGCGCGACGATCCCACCGGCAGATGGCTCATCGGCAGAGGCAGCACCCCGTCGACGCATCTGCTGAAACCGGTACCGGCGGAGTTCGGCGCACGTGTGCGTGCCGAAGCTTTCATGAACCGGCTGGCGCGCGAACTCGACCTGGCGCAGCATCGTGCATCGGTCGAATCCGCCGGTGCCCGCAGCGTGCTGGTCGTGGAACGATATGACCGACGGAAGCTCGACGACGGGACGATCGAACGCATCCATCAGGAGGACTGCGCGCAGGCGCTCCGCCTTCCGTGGGGTGGCAACGACAAGTACGAGAACGTGAATGACCGTGCAAGCCTGCGAAACATCGCCGCGCTTCTCGACCGGGGCCGCTCGCTCTTCGACTCGGGCCCCTCCGATCGGGAGCGGCTGCTCGCGGCGACCGTGCTGAATGTCGTCGCAGGCAACACCGACGCGCACGCCAAGAACTTCTCGGTGATGCTGCCGCCGCTCGCCGATCCGACTGCTGCAGCGACTCTCGCCGACATCTACGACGTGGTGCCGCAGCTGCTCTTCTCGGCTGAAGCCGAACTTCTCGCGATGCGCATCGCGGGAAGCAGCGATGCGAACGGGGTGACCGGTGAACATCTGATGGCGGAGGCTACGGGCTGGGGGATGGCGCCGACCCGCGCGGAAGCGGTCATCGCAGCCACCTGCGAGAGCATCGTCGAAGTACTCGCCCGTATCGGCGAAGACGAGCCGGGCGCAGCTCCCGCAGCCGGCACCAGGTCAGTGGCGTCGACGGCGCACGAATTGGCGCGCCTACGCAGCTACCTCCGCGAACGCGCCGAGAACCTGTTGCGCGGGGACGAGGTATGGACCCGGCGTCTGCCGCCGGCACTCGCGCTGCGCTGAGTGATCGCCGCCGTGTGCCCGAATGAGTGCAGAATTCTCGCGTGATTCTGCACATATTCCCGCATGCGCGAAGGGCGACGGCCCGTCCGGCGGGCAAGTGCGGGCAGCCGCAGACCAGGGCAGGCGCGGGCGGGGCGCCTCGCCAGGGATCGGTCGGCGCCCCGAACGGTCAGCGGATGAGGCCGACGCGCTCGTACACGAGGTCGAGCGTGCGGTTCGCGACCTCGTTCGCGCGCTCGGCCGCGGCGGCCAGCAGACGATCGAGCTCGGCGGGGTCTGCGAGCAGCTCCTCGGTGCGCTCGCGCACCGGCGTCAGGCTCGCCTCGACGACCTCGGCGACGCCCTTCTTCAGGTGCCCGTAGCCGAGGCCCGCGTACTCCTCGACGATCGCATCGATCGTGCGGCCCGAGAGCACCGAGAAGATCGTGAGCAGGTTCGAGACGCCCGGCTTCGCGGCGCGGTCGAAGCGGATCTCGTTGTCGTCGTCGGTGACGGCGCGCATGATCTTCTTCGTGGTGACCTTCGCCGGGTCGAGTACCTTGATGAGGCCCGCCTCGGTCTCGGCCGACTTCGACATCTTCGCCGTCGGGTTCTGCAGATCGTAGATCTTCGCGTTCACCTTCGGGATCTGCGCCTCGGGAACGACGAAGGTGTCGCCGAAGCGCGAGTTGAAGCGCGTCGCCAGGTCGCGGGTCAGTTCGACGTGCTGGCGCTGATCCTCGCCCACCGGCACGGACTCGGCCTGGTAGAGCAGAATGTCGGCGGCCATCAGCACCGGGTAGGTGAACAGCCCCACCGACGCCGCGTCGGCGCCCTGCTTCTGCGACTTGTCCTTGAACTGGGTCATGCGGCCGGCCTCGCCGAAGCCGGTGATCGTGTTGAGCACCCAGGCGAGCTCGGCATGCGCCGACACCTGCGACTGCACGAACAGCGTCGACTTGGCGGGGTCGATCCCTGCCGCGATGTACTGGGCCGCCGTGCGGCGGGTGCGGGCCGCGAGCTCGGCGGCATCCTGCGGCACGGTGATGGCGTGCAGGTTGACGACGCAGAAGAAGGCGTCGAAGTCCTCTTGCATCTGCGTCCACTGGCTCAGCGCGCCGATGTAGTTGCCGAGCTGCAGCGAGTCGCTGGAGGGCTGCATGCCCGAGAAGAGGACGGGCTTGGCGGTGATCTCGCTCATTGCGTGGGGGTGTTCGCTTTCGGAATCAGATGGTGTAGTCGACGATGACGGGCGCGTGATCGGACCATCGGGTGTCGTACGACGGGTAGCGGTCGACGCGGTAGTCGGCGACGCGCTCGGCGAGCTGCGGGGTCACCACGTGGTAGTCGATGCGCCAGCCCGTGTCGTTGTCGAAGGCCTGGCCGCGGTTCGACCACCAGCTGTACGGGCCGTCGACCTCGCCGGCGAAGGTGCGGCCCACGTCGGTCCAGCCGAAGCCCGTGCCTTCGCTGCCGTCGACGCCGGCGACGAGTTCGCCGCGGGGCCCGAAGAAGCGGTCGAAGTAGGCGCGTTCGCGGGGCAGGAAGCCGGAGCGCTTGACGTTGCCCTTCCAGTTCTTGATGTCGAGCTCGCGGTGGCCGACGTTGAAATCGCCGACGATGGCGACGTGGTCGCGCTCATCGATGAGCTCGTTCATGCGCACGCCCATCGCGTCGAGAAAGGCCCACTTGGCCTCCTGCTTCGGGGTGTCGACCTCGCCCGAGTGGGTGTAGTTGCTGATGACGGTGATCTGCGAGTCGCCGAAGGCGAAGTCGGCTTCGAGCCATCGGCCCGACGACTGCACGCTCGCCTGCAGGTCGGCGCCGCCGAGGCCGACGCGGTGCGCGAGGGCGGGGGTGCGGCTGAGCAGGGCGACGCCCGCGCGGCCCTTGATCTCGCAGGGATCATGCAGCACGTGCCAGCCGCCGTCGTCGGCCGCGGCGATGAGTTTCGCGATGTCGGCATCGGCGGCGCGCACCTCCTGCAGCGCGACGATGTCGGCGCCGCTGGCGTCGAGCCACTCGCCCATGCCCTTGCGGAAGGCGGCACGGATGCCGTTCACGTTGACGGATGCCACACGCAGAGATTCAGCCATGGGCTCCAGTCTAGTTCGAGTCGCCCGTGCGTGGCGCGGGGTGGCGGGTAGCCTTCCGCAAGAGGGGCGGGCAGACTGGGAGTATGCCGAAGCTCGCGAGGATGCGTGCCGGGGCCGTCGCCCTGGGTCTCTTCGGTGCGACCGTTCTCGCAGGCTGCGCTGCGGGCGCCGAGTCCGAGGCGACGACCTCCGCGCCGTCGGCCGCGACGTCGGCCCCGGCCGAGACGAGCGCCCCGCCGACCTCGCCTCCACCGGATGAGCAACCGGAGCAGAATCCCGAGCAGGATCCGGAGCATGCGCGAGCGCCGATTCCCGACTGTGAGACCGTGCTGCCCCTCGCCGATGTGCAGGCGATGCGCGGCCCCGATTGGGCCCGCGGCGACATGCTCGACATGTTCAACCCGGGCTTCGAACCCACGGGCGAGGGCGACTACTGGCTGAACTCCGGGTTCAACGACACGGTGCGCGGGGTGCTGCAGGCGTCGCCCGACACGGTGCGCTGCATGTGGGGCGTGCCGAACTCGGGCGCGCGCACGACGCTGTTCGCGACGCGTGCGACGGAGGATCAGCTGGCCGCCGTCGCGAGCTCCCTCGCAGCCGACGGGCTCGCGCAGGAGCAGGTGGGCGATGAGACTGTATACGTGTGGCAGTCGGAGGGTGGCATCGACTCGTCGAAAGTGTACTTCTGGGCGCAGGGCGGCGTGCTCATCGCCGAGATCGGGTCGGCGGGCCCAGGGCTCGGCGGCGAGCTGTACGCCCGCGTGACGTAGCCGGCCGGTGGCGCATCGGGTCGCGCGTCAGAACACCATGGGGCGGTCGAACTCGTCTTCGAAGGTGCCGCCGAGCAGCTCGACGTCGATCTCGGCGACGACCGGCACGTGATCGCTGGGGGAGTCGCCCTTGCGCTCCTCGCGCTCGATGCTCGCGCCCGTGACGGCGTCGGCGAAGGCCTGCGAACCGAGGATGAAGTCGATGCGGATGCCCTCGTTCTTCGGGAACTTGCCCGCCTTGTAATCCCAGTACGTGTACCCCTCGGGCACGATGGGGCGCACCACATCCTGCAGGTACGGTTCGAAGGCCGCGAACGCCGCGCGCTCTTCGGGCGAGATGTGCGTGGAGCGGCCCGGCACGAACGAGGGGTCGCCGCAATCGGAGTCGAAGGGGATGATGTTCCAGTCGCCCATGAGGGCGAGCGGCAGGTCGGGGTTCTCGTCGAGCCACGAGGCGGTGTCGGCGCGCAGCGCCTCGAGCCAGTTCAGCTTGTAGGGCATGTGCGGGTCGTCGAGCCCGCGGCCGTTGGGCACGTAGAGGCTCCAGAGCCGCAGGTCGCCGACGGTGACGCCGAGGGCGCGCGCCTCGACGGGCAGATCGTTCGAGCCGCCGGCCTGCAGCTCCTCCTGCCCCTTGATCGGTTTGCCGAAGCCGGGAATGCCCGCGAATCCGCGGGAGACGTCGGTCATCTCGTGGCGGCTCGCGAACGCGACGCCGTTCCACTGATTGAGGCCGTGGATCTCGAGCTGGTAGCCCGCCTGCTCGAAGGCTTCGACCGGGAACTGGTCGGGGCGGCACTTGATCTCCTGCATGGCGAGCACGTCGATGTCTTCGCGGACGAGCCAGTCGACGACGCGGCCGAAACGGGTGCGGATCGAATTGACGTTCCAGGTGGCGATGCGCATGCAGCCAGCCTATCTTCCGGCGAACTGCGGAGGATGCCGCGCCACTCGGCGCCCGCGATTTCCTGCGCGCGGTTTCATCCGGTTAGAATGATTGACGTTGTTCGCGTATGGAGACGTGCCGGAGCGGCCGAACGGACTTCACTGCTAATGAAGGGTCGGGCTTAAACCTGACCGGGGGTTCAAATCCCCCCGTCTCCGCCAGTTGAACAACACGAAAGCCCCTGCGAGAGCGGGGGCTTTCGTTATTCTCGACAGGAAGAGCAGAGCATTGAATGAAACCCAGCAGACGCCCGTTTCGCCCGGACGCGGAAAGCGGCCCGCCTATCTCGTGCTGGTGTTCGCCGCAGTCGCGATCGTGATGTTCACTTGGTTCCACACGCCTACCGCCGTAGTCGCCTCGGACGGCGCTGGAAACGAGGGCATCACGCTCCGGTGCTCCAATGCCGGCCCATCCAGGTGGGATCCGCCCACGGTGAACCGCGGCCAAGAGCTCTCGAGCGATCAGGCCCCGGCCATGCAGACGCACAACCAGCAGATCCTGAAGAACGACATCGAATCGCTCCGGGCAGACCTCGCGTGCGCCTCCGCTCGTGACGCGCATACGAATACGCTGATCGTGACGACCTTCGGTGCGGGCGCGATCCTGTTCTTCGGGCACGCTGCGCTCTGGGCCCGCCGCGACCGGCCGGAAGCGCCCGCCCGGGCCGCCGCTTAGCCGGAGGTCGTCAGGGAGCCCAGGCGGTCCTGCGACGAGCCGCACTCCACGACAGACCCCTGCGAAGAGCTGCGGGGCCGCGGGGTGACCAGGAGCTCAGCCGCTCCTTCTTGCCCATGGGTCAGGAACGGCGCCGGCGTGAGCGGTGCCCGCATGGTCGCACTGCTCGTGAGTTGCGCCCTATATCGACAGGCATCAATATAGACACGTGTCGAATCAAGAGCTCACAGCGGCCGCCCCTCCGATGCGGCGCATGTCGATGCTGGATCGGTGGCTGCCGCTGTGGATCGGCCTCGCCATGGTGGCCGGCCTGTTGCTGGGACGCTGCATTCCCGGCGTCTCCGGGCTGCTCGCGCGAATGGAGGTCGGCGGCATCTCCGTGCCGATCGCGCTGGGGCTCCTGGTGATGATGTACCCGGTGCTGGCGAAGGTTCGCTACGACAAGGTCGCCGCGGTCGCGGGCGATGCGAAGCTGCTTTTCTCGTCCCTGATCCTGAACTGGCTCATCGGGCCCGCGCTGATGTTCGCCCTCGCATGGTGGCTGCTGCCCGACCTGCCCGAGTACCGCACCGGCCTGATCATCGTCGGCCTGGCGCGGTGCATCGCTATGGTGGTGATCTGGAACGACCTGGCGTGCGGCGACCGCGAGGCGACCGCTGTGCTGGTGGCGATCAACTCGGTGTTCCAAGTCGTGATGTTCGCCGTTCTCGGCTGGTTCTATCTCACGATCCTGCCCGGCTGGCTCGGCCTCGACCCGCAGGGGCTCGACGTGTCGATCGGGCAGATCGCCCTGAACGTGGCCGTCTTCCTCGGAGTGCCGCTCGTCGCCGGGTTCGCTACGCGGTGGATCGGCGAGCGGCGTCGCGGGCGCCCCTGGTACGAGGAGACCTTCATCCCGAAGGCGGGACCCTGGGCGCTGTACGGGCTGCTGTTCACGATCGTGCTGCTGTTCGCGCTCCAGGGCGAGGCGATCACGACGAATCCGTTCGACGTCGCCCGGATTGCGCTCCCGCTGCTCGTGTACTTCGCCGTCATGTGGTTGGTGGGGCTGTGGGTCGGCAAGGCCATCGGCCTCGGCTATGCGCGGTCGACGACGCTCGCGTTCACCGCGGCGGGCAACAACTTCGAGCTGGCGATCGCGGTCGCCATCGGCACGTTCGGCGCGACCAGCGGCCAGGCCCTCGCGGGCGTCGTCGGCCCGCTGATCGAAGTCCCGGTGCTCGTCGGCCTGGTCTACGTCTCGCTGTGGGCCGCACGCGCCTGGTTCGGTACGGACCCCCATGCAGGGATCGCCGATGACCGCGCCTGACCCCGCGGAGTGCGCTCCGACGTCGTCGCGGGCGCTCGGCGTCGACATCGCATCCGAAGCGGCGGGAGTGCTGCGATCGATCGCCGACCCGCTGCGGTTGCGCATGCTGTCGGCGATCGCCGCCGACCCACGCGGCGAGGCCTGCGTCTGCGACCTGAACGATCTCGCCGACGTGTCGCAGCCGACGATCTCGCACCACTTGAAGGTGCTCAGGGATTCGGGGTGGCTCACCTCAGAACGACGCGGCACGTGGGTCTACTACCGCATCGCGGAGGCGCGTCGGGAAGCCGCGACGGTGCTGCTCGGCCCGGCAGTCGCCGCGCTCACCGCACCTGACGAGAGGGTCGCACCATGACCGACCGGAAACCGACCGTGCTCTTCGTCTGCGTGCACAACGCCGGGCGCTCCCAGATGGCCGCCGGTTGGCTCCGCGAACTCGCCGGCGACCGGGTCGAGGTGCGCTCCGCCGGCTCGATGCCTGCGCAACAGATCAACCCGGTCGCTGTGGCGGCGATGCGCGAGGTCGGCATCGATATCGCGGCCGAACAACCCCGGATCCTCACCCCCGAAGCCGTGCAGGTCTCAGACGCGGTAGTCACGATGGGGTGCGGTGACGCCTGCCCGTTCTTCCCCGGCAAGCGCTACGAGGATTGGCAGCTCGCCGACCCCGCTGGGCAGGGCATCGAGTCCGTGCGCCCGATCCGCGATGAGATCAGGGCGCGCGTCGAAGGGCTCATCGCTGATCTGCTCGTCTGACGGGGTTCGCGCGTTCGCTCCGGGCGCCGAGTCGTGGGGAACCGGGCTTTGCGTTGCGGCGAACGTCGTAGCTATGCCTCCCCTCTGCACCCCGTGAATGCGCGCTCAGCTTGCGCCTCGATACTGGCCTTCCCGTACGAAGGAGTGCAGCATGACCGCGACAGAGCGCAGCCCCTGGGCACGGCCGGAGCCGACCCCGATCTCGGACCCGCAGCACCCGGAAGCCGAGCTGGACGACACGATCCCTCTGCCCGCCTATCGACCCGAACGGCTCGGCTGAGACCGGCGCCGAGGCCGAGGCCGGAGCGGAAGCCGAGGTCGGAACGGGAACGCCCGCGCTACTCGCCGCCGGCGCTCTCGGTGCTCTCGGTGCGCCGCCGTTTCGGGTTCGTCGTCGCTTTGAGGAACAGGCGCACGAGCGACTGCTTCTTCTCGAAGTAGGCGTGGCGTTCGATCTCGCCGGCCGCATATTGCGCCTCGAGTTCGCGCAGCGTCTCTTCGGCGGCCGATGCGTCGAAGCGGGAGTGCTGTTCGCCGAAGTCGCGGGTCTCGCGGATTCTCATGCGCGCCGCCCGTTCGGGCTGTGCTGAGCGGGGCGGGCGTTCGGCGGGCCCGCGTTCATGCGGTGCACGCGTTCGACCGGCGCCATGTCGGAGGTGACCGAGGAGTCGGCGTCTTCCAGGCTGATGTAGATGCCCGTCATGCGCCGCATCGCCGGGTTCGCGTGCCAGGTCAGTACGAGAAAGCGCGCCTCGCCCGTGGTGTCGGTGATGCGGTTCACGATCGCGACGGGGTGGTTCGACGGGTTGCGCATGAGCATCCACGAGTCGGCCTCGATCTGGATCGGTTCGGCACGGGCCATGGCGGAGGCTCCTCTCGAAACTGTATGCGACGAGCGTAGGCGATGCCTCTGTCATCGCACTGCGGAGGTGAGACATCCCCAGGCTCGCAGTGTGCCGGGGCGAGAGGTCGGTCGTGCGCCGAAGGCTCTACGCCCGCCGGTGCTCCGCGACGATCGGGCATTCGAACGGATCGCGCGCTGCGAGCCCGACGCGGTTCAAGTAGGCGATCACGATGGCGTACGAGCGCCAGAGCGATGTCTCCGTGTACGGGACGTCGAGCGTGCGGCAGTGCTCGCGCACGATCTCGCGCGCCTTCGCGAGGTGCGGTCTGGCCATGCTCGGGAACAGGTGGTGCTCGACCTGGTAGTTGAGGCCGCCCATGAGGATGGTCGCCCACCATCCGCCGCGGATGTTGCGCGACGTGCGTACCTGCTTCGAGAAGAAATCGACCCGGGCGTCGTGCGCGATGATCGGCATCCCCTTGTGGTTGGGGGCGAACGACGCCCCCATATACACTCCGAATACGGCGAACTGCACGCCGATGAAGGCGAAGGCCATGCCGAGTGGCAGCAGCATGAACACGGGAACGAAGAGCGCCGCGAACCGCAGCGCGATGATGCCGAGCTCGAGCCAGCGCTGCTTGACCGGGCCGCGCTGCACGAGGTGCCGCAGGCTCTGCACGTGGAGGTTGAGCCCTTCGAGGGTGAGCAGGGGGAAGAACAGCCACCCCTGGTGCTGCGTGATCAGGCGGCGCAGGCCGCGCGCCTCGACGGCGTCCTCCTCGATGAACGAGATCGTGTCGACCGCGATATCGGGGTCTTTGCCGACCCGGTTGGGGTTCGAATGGTGCCGGGAGTGCTTCGAGTCCCACCACGAATAGCTCATGCCGATCGACCCCGCGAGCACTCGGGCGAGGCGGTCGTTCTTCGGTCCCTGGAGCAGGATCTGGCGATGCGCCGCTTCATGTGCGAGGAATGCGACCTGGGTGAAGATGATGCCGAGCGCTGCAGCGATGAGCAGCTGGAGCCAGCTGTGCCCCAGCAGCACGAAACCTGTAGCGGCGGCACCCAGCGCCACGAGGATACCGAGGCCGACGCAGACGTAGAACCAGGGCGTGCGTTGGAACAGCCCGGTCTCGCGCGCCACCTCCGACACCTGCCGGTACGCTTTCGCCACCGGGGGGAAGTCGCTGCTTCTCGCTCGTGTGGGGCGGAGCGGGCTCAAGCCCGTGAGATGCGACGGTGGAATAGAGGGCATTGCGCAGCCTGCTTCCTGAATGCAGCTCTTCTCGGAAGAGTGCTGGTGAAGCCAAAGGCGGGCGCCGATCGCTGGTGCCACCGTAACGGGTCGACCATGGCGTTACATGCATACCGGTGACGTCGACGGCGCGATCCCGGGTTGCACACCGGCCGAGGCGAACGCAACCCCCTATCGACCGGCGCCGACGCTTGCGAGAGTGGTGCCGTTCCCGATCGGGAGTCGGGGATGCAGGATCAACCGACGCGAGAGCAGAGGAGACGACTCATGGGTGCATCCGAGAAGATGTCGGCCGGTATGGACAAGGCCAAGGGAAAGATTGAAGAGACGGTCGGGCACATGACCGGCGATGAGGGCAAGGTCGCCGAGGGCAAGGCCGAACAGGCGAAGGGCGAGCTCAAGGGCGCCGCCGAGCGTGCGAAGGACGCCGCGAAGGACGCCTTCGACCGCTGATCGAGACCGACCGCCGCTGACGGCCGCGGCGAACCGACTGCCCCGGGGTCGGGCCGATGCATTCGGCTCGGCTCCGGGGCAGTGCCGTGCCGTTCGCCCCATGCGCGCCTGGTAAATTCGTGTGGTTCCCGCTTTTCCGTTTCCGAGCCGATTCCGTCCCTTCCCGGGCACCGCTGAACTCGAACCGGCGAGGCCCCCGCACGACCCCAGGCACGAAGTGGCGATGAATCAGAACCGCAGTCTCGAATGGATCCCGCCGTGGACCCAGGCGGTCGCCGCCATGCTGCTCGTGCAGCTCGCGGCAGCGCTCTCGGTGCCGCTCATCGATGTGATCGGTCCGGCGGCGACGGCCTGGCTGCGTCTCGCCTTCGGTGCGCTCATCGTGCTGTGCATCGCGCGCCCGAAGCTGCGCAGCATCAGGCGCCGCGACATTCCGGCGCTGCTCGGGCTCGGCATCGTCACGGGCGGCAACAACATGTTCTTCCTGTTCGCGATCGAGCGTCTGCCGCTCGGCACCGCCGTCGCGGTCGAGTTTCTCGGCCCGCTCGTCGTCGCGGGCATCGCCAGCAAGAGCCTGCGCGCTTTCGTGTGGCCCGTCATGGCGCTCGGCGGGGTCGTGCTGCTCACCGAGCCGTGGCACGGGCAGGCCGACGTCATCGGCATCGCGTTCGCGCTCGCGTCGGGTGCGTGCTGGGGGCTCTACATCGTGTTCACTCAGTTCGTGGGCGACCGTTACTCGGGCATCAGTGGTCTCGCGGTCACCTTCCCGATCGCGGTCGTGTGCACGGCCCCGGTCGGGGTGCCGCCGCTCTTCGCGCATCAGGTGCCGCTGTGGGGGGTCGCCGCGGCCGCCGGCATCGCGCTGCTCTCGCCCGTGATGGCGTTCGGTCTCGAAATGCTCGCGCTGCGCCGCATGACGCAGAACGCGTTCGGCACGTTGCTCTCGATCGAGCCGGCGTTCGCGATGCTCATCGGCATGGTGGCGCTGCAGCAGTGGCCGACGGCGATGAAGCTGGCAGGGATCGCCCTCGTCGTGCTCGCGGGCGCCGCGGCGCAGCGCAGCGGAAAGCGGGTCGGCGCCGCCGAAACCGAGGTACGGTAGCGGCATGAGCCTGCTTCGCGCCGCACGTATCGCACTCGGGTATGGGGCCTGACGGTGTGCGCGAGCTACGGCCTCGGCGGTGGCCGCCGCGACGACGGGCCCGGCACCGGAGTGAAGTTCGCACCGGTCGCGCCGCTCGACGAGCCGGTGCCCGCCGGGGTGGTCGCCGCGTGGATGCGCGAGTGGGGCGGCAAGGCCTCCACGAGCCGCGTGCGCAAGGACGGCCGTACCAATCTCAACCCCGTCATCTGGCAGGATGCCGGCGGAATGCGCCGGGTCGATCTCGGTTGGTGGTGGCTGCATGTCGGGGGAGCGCCCGCGAGGTTCACGGCGTTCAACAGCCGGGATGACGCGCTCCTCGTGAAGTGGCGGGAGCCGTTCCAGCATCGCGCGATCCTGCCTGCCGACTGGTATTCCGAGGGTGGAAAGGTCTGGCGTCTGCCGGGCGGCGAGTCCTTCGGCATGGCCGCGATCCTGTCTCCGCGCATCGTGGGCGGTGCGACCACGATCTCTTACTCGCTCGTCACCCGCGCGGGCATCGGCGAGGCTGCCTCGGTCGTCACTTCGCGGGGCGATTCGCGCATGCCGCTCGTGCTGCCTGCGGGCTTGCACGACGAATGGCTCGACCCGGCGCGGCCCGGTGATGCCGCACTGGTCGCGAAGGTGCAGGCCAGGAGCGAGGAGATCTCGCGCGCGCTCACCGCGAGGTGAGTGCGCGCATCTGCGAGGTCGGAGGCGCCTGGCGCCCCTGAGCGGGCTGCGCCGCCTGCGCCGCTTTGCGCGCCGCGCGCCAGGCGTGCCACCGCTCCCAGAACCGGGCGAGGATGCGGCGCAGCGCGCCGAGCAGACGCCTCGCCCAGTGGTATTCCGAGCCGAGCACGGTGAGGCCGAGGAAGACGATGAGCCAGCCCGGGCCGGGCAGCGGCACGAGAATGAGCCCGATCGCGACGATGGCGAGCCCGAGCGCGGTGACGATGATCTTGTACAGCGTGTTCAGCCAGGGCCGCCGTTGCAGCCAGCGCCGCCACCGTGCCATGAAGGCGCCGACGCGCCGGCTCATGCGGTGCGCGCGGGCGGCGTCTTTCGCGTACGGGTCGGTCATGCGGCGAGCGTACGCCCGGCGACTGAAAGCCGACTTCGAGCATGCGCCTCTCGTGCGAACTCGAAGCGAATACATAGGTGAATGCCCGAACGGCCAGGTTCGCGTCAGGCTCTCCAGCGTATGGTGGTGACTGTCGGCGGTCGTCGGCATTCCCGACGAAGGGCTCGATAGTGCAGATCATCAGCTACAACCTGCGCAAGAACCGTGCGGTGTGCGAGCTCGGCGAGCTGGCCGAGCGTCATGAGGCCGATGTGCTGTGCCTGCAGGAGGCGGAATCGGTAGCCCTGCCCGAGCACCTCGGGCACATGCAGCTCGCGCATACGACGTCGCGCAACCGGTTGGGGCTCGCGATGTATGTGCGCTCCGATCGCTTCGAGGCCCGCGCGGCGAAGACGTTCCAACTGAAGAAGTCGATGCACGACCGGCTGCTGGCGCCGGCGCACGAGCGTCTGCTCGGCGTCTCGCTGCACGACCATCGGACGGGCCGCGATGTCGTGATGGCGTCGTTCCACGCCGCGCCCCTGACGGCGTTGAATTCATTGCGCCGGCACCAGATCCATGCGGCGCTCGCCGAGCTGCGCGAACTCGGCCCGGGCCTGCCCGCGCTCATGGTGGGCGACTACAACTACCCGGTGTTCAAGGGGCGCCTCGATACCGAGATGCGTTCGCGCGGGTACGAGCTCAGCCTGAGCGACAAGCGCACCTACACGCGGTACAAGATGTTCCGCGGCCACTTCGACTTCGCGACGTCGGCGGGGCTCGACATTTCGAGCGTGCGCACGCTCGACCGCGGCCTCTCGGACCACCTGCCGATCATGGTGTCGGCGACGATGCGCGAGGAGCGCGTGCGCGAGATGGCCGCGGCGTAGACGGGTGAGGCGATCCCTGGAGCCGCTCTCGAACTGCGGGCGGCCCAGGGATCACCGGGCGTCATGCCTCCGGTTCGTGCCGATGGCCTTCGGCGCAGCGGCGCGCGGGCCCGTCGGGGCGCTGCGCATCCGATGACGCGTTGAAGCGGTGCAGTCCGTTGCGCAGTTGTTCGAGGTCTGCCGAGCTCCAGTCGGCGAAACGCTCGTGATAGGTGTGCGCCCACTGCTGATGCAGCCCCTCGAGCAGCTCCTTCGCGCGGGCGCTCGCGGTGAGCAGCACGACCCGGCGGTCTTCGGCCGCGGGCTCGGCCTCGACCAGTCCGAGCTCGCGCAGCTTCGTGATCTGGCGGCTCACGACGGCCTTGTCCATGACGAGCAGTTGGCCGATGCCCGTCGCGGTGATGGGGCCCTTGCGGGTGACGAGCTGCAGCACCATCATGCCCGCGCCGCGCAGGTCTTCATGGGTCTCTTCGGCGTACTTCGCCCAACGGGTGCGGGCGAACGCGAAGATCTCCGAGAACTCGACGATGATCTCGGAGATCACATCGGCGTCGTGACTCATGATCGCGAGCCTAGCGCTTCGACCCGGCCGCGTTCGACGGCCGGTGCGTCGGCAGCGTGATCGACCCCGTCGACGCGTCGAGCAGCACCGGGTCCGAGGCGCGCTCGGCGTCGGTCTCGGTATCGCCCGCGGCGTCGCCCGACCCGGCGTTCTTCGCCCGCTTCGCCTGCATCTCGGCGATGAGTTCGGAGTTGCTCTTCGTGCTCAGCGGGATGTTCGGGATGAGCGCGATGGCGATGAGCGCGATGACCGCGATCGGGGCGGCGGCGAGGAAGATGTGGCCGATGCCCATGCCGTACGACGCTTCGACGACCTCGCGGATGGGGGCGGGCAGCTCGGAGACCTTCGGCAGTACGCCGCCCGAGAGCACCTCGGCGCCCTTGAGGTCGGTCGGGGCGAGCTGCGCCAGCCCGTCCTTGATGTACTGCGCGACCTGGCCCGCGAGCATCGCGCCCATGGCCGACATGCCGGCGGTGCCGCCGATGGTGCGGAAGAACGTGACCGCCGAGCTCGCGGCGCCCATCTGGGTCGGCGCGACCGTGTTCTGCACGACGAGCACGAGGTTCTGCATCGTCATGCCGACGCCGGCGCCCAGCACGAACATCGAGATGCCGACGTACCAGTACGAGGTGTCGTAGCGCAGTTGGCCCATCATGAGGAGGCCGGCGAGCAGGCCGAAGCCGCCGATGATCATGTAGCGCTTCCACTTGCCGGTGCGCGTGATGATCTGGCCGACGACGGTCGACGAGATGAGCACGCCGCCCATCATCGGCATGGTGAGCAGGCTCGATTCGATGACCGAGCGGCCGCGGGCGAGCTGCATGTACTGGCCGAGGAAGACGGCGGTGCCGAACATGGCGAGGCCGACCGCGAGGCTCGCGATGACCGACATGGTGAAGGTGCGGTTCTTGAAGAGCGTGAGCGGGATCAGCGGTTCTTCCGCCTTGAACTCGGCGACCACGGCGAGCGCGAGCAGCACGATGCCGCCGCCGACCATGGCCAGCGTCTGCCACGACCACCATTCGAACTGCTGGCCGCCGAGGGTGACCCAGATGAGCAGGCTCGAGAAGCCGGTCGAGATGAGCACCGCGCCGAGATAGTCGATGCTGATCTTGCGCTTGAGCGTGGGCAGGTGCAGCGTGCGCTGCAGCATGATGATCGCGACGACGGCGATCGGGGCGGCGACGTAGAAGTTCCAGCGCCAGCCGATGGTGTCGGTGAAGAACCCGCCGATGAGGGGGCCGCCGACGGTGGCGACGGCCATGACGGCACCCATGATGCCCATGTACTTGCCGCGCTCGAGGGGGCTGATGATCTCGGCGAGCACGATCTGGCCGAGGGCGCCGAGGCCGCCCGCGCCGAGGCCCTGGAACACGCGGAACACGATGAGCCAGGTGGGGTCTTGCGCCATGCCCGCGAGGGCGGAGCCGAGGGTGAAGACGATCAGGGCGAGCTGCAGCAGCACCTTCTTGCTCGTGAGGTCGGCGAGCTTGCCCCAGATCGGGGTCGAGATGGCGCTCGCGAGCATCGTCGCGGTGATGACCCAGGTGTAGGCGGCCTGGGTGCCGCCGATGTCCGAAATGATGACGGGCATCGACGTGCCTACGACGTTCATCGCGAGCATCGAGACGAACATGCTGAGGAAGAGGCCGGTGAGCGCCAGATTCTTGGCGCGGCCGGTGAGCACGCCCGCGGGCGGCATCTGCTGGGTCTGGGTCATCGAGGTGACGGGATCCTTCCGGAACGGACGAATTGGTTGATGAGCGTCAACTATACGTGAATGGTTGATGCGCGTCAACCATCGGAGTCAGGCGGATTGCGGCGCGGCGGGCTGCCGCATTCCGGCATCGAAGAATGGAACCAGGTCGGTAGGGCAGAATAGGGGGCATGGCTTTGGGCGAGAGCGGCAGCATCAACATCGGTGTCATCGGGGGCGGGCAGCTCGCCCGCATGATGGTGCCTCCGGCGATCCATCTCGGGCTGCGCATCAGCGTGCTCGCAGAGGCAGAGGGATCGAGCGCCGCACGCGCGGCCGACATGGTCGGCGACTACCGCGACCCCGAGACGGTGTACGCCTTCGCCGACACCGTCGACGTCGTCACCTTCGACCACGAGCACGTGCCCGGCGAGATTCTGCGCGAGCTCGAGCGCCGCGGCAAGGCCGTGCACCCGCGCCCCGACGCGCTGCAGTACGCGCAGGACAAGATCCTCATGCGCGAGAAGCTCGGCGAGCTCGGCGTCCCCGTGCCCGACTGGGCCGCGGTCTCGGACGAGACGGAGCTGCAGGCCTTCATCGATGCGCACGGCGGCCGCGGTGTCGTGAAGACGGCGCGCGGCGGCTACGACGGCAAGGGCGTGCGCGTCGTGTCGAGCGCGGCCGAGGTGCGCGACTGGTTCGCGACTCTCGCCGAAGACGGCCGAGGCGGTCGCCTGCTCGTCGAAGAGCTCGTCGATTTCGTGCGCGAACTCTCGCAGCTGGTCGCGCGGCGCCCGAGCGGCGAGATTCGCACCTGGCCCGTCGTCGAGACGATCCAGGCCGACGGCGTGTGCGCCGAGGTGCTCGCTCCGGCACCCGTGCAGAACCCCGAGAACCTCGACGTCGCCGCCGGCATCGGCGTGACCGTCGCCGAGGGCGTGCAGGTCACGGGCGTGCTCGCGGTGGAGATGTTCGAGACCCGCGACGGCCGTGTGCTCGTGAACGAGCTCGCGATGCGCCCGCACAACTCGGGCCACTTCTCGATCGAGGGGTCGGTGACGAGCCAGTTCGAGCAGCACCTGCGCGCCGTCGCAGATCTGCCGCTCGGCGACACCGCCATGACCGCCCCGGCGGCCGTCATGGTGAACGTGCTCGGCGGCCCCGCCGAGGGGCCGATGCCGATGCGCTACGCGCAGGTGCTCGCCGCCCACCCGGGCGCGAAGGTGCACAGCTACGACAAGCAGCCCCGGCCGGGCCGCAAGGTCGGGCACGTGACGGTGACGGGCGACGAGCTTGAATCCGTGCTCGCGGAG
The DNA here is from genome assembly GCF_051043335.1 of Leucobacter sp. gxy201. Taxonomy (NCBI): domain Bacteria; kingdom Bacillati; phylum Actinomycetota; class Actinomycetes; order Micrococcales; family Microbacteriaceae; genus Leucobacter; species Leucobacter sp. gxy201. The sequence continues at coordinate 160,323 of NZ_JAMXWS010000002.1, read as the reverse complement.
GCGCGCGCCGCCGCCGCCATGTTCGACTGATAGGCCGGTCCATACGTGACGCCGGCGGTGTGAACCGAGCCGATCGAATACCGCATCACTACGTGCATCGAGGGCGGGTGCCCAGGTCCTCGATACTCGGCGTACTCATGCGGATCTCGGTCAGCCGTGCGTGAGTTTGGTCGCTGGTCAGATGTGAGTTTGGTCGCTAATGGCGTGTCAGTTTCGTCGCTGGTGGTAGGCAAGTCCGACCGCTCGGCCTGAGCGTGAGCGGCGGGGCTGCACACTGCTATTCGGACGCGGTCAAGCGTCGGGATCTTCGAAGGTGACGTCGCGGCCGCCGAGGCTGAGGCTGCCCCCTGCCGGCACTGCGACCCGTACACGGGGTTCGCATTCGAGCAGCAGGTCGCCGTCGGCGTCGATCACGTCGGTGCCGTTCGTCGAATCGAGGTCGGTGACGTAGAGGGTGTCGCCGTCGACCTCGAGCAGGGCGTGCGTGCGCGAGAGCACGCGTTCCGCATCGGAGAGCGACACCAGCTGCGCCTTCTCGGGGGCATCCTTCGGCGACGGGTTGCGGCCGAACACGTTCGAGACGTGCAGCGCGTACGCGGTGCCGTCGAGGTCGATGAGCTTCCATCGCGTCGCGGTGTTGCTGCGCGGGATGACGATGGTCGCCTCGAACTCTTCGTCGTCGAAATCGACTGCCGGGGGAGCGGCTGCCGGCTCGGGCCGGGGCTCCGGCTGCACGTTCGGCTGAGCGGGCTGCTGCGCGACCGGGGCGGCGAACATCGAGCGCTGCGGCTCTGATTGCTGCGGCTCCGACTGCTTCGGCTCCGACTGCTGCGATTGAGGTTGGGGCGGTCGCACCTGCTCGACCGGTGCTGGTGCCGATGCTGGTGCTGGTGACTGAGCCGGAGCCGGAGCCGGAGCCGGAGCCGGTGCCTGAGCCGTAGGTGCCGCAGGTGCAGGTGCAGGTGCAGATGCAGATGCAGGTGTGGGCGAGGCCACCGGAGACGCTGACATCGGTTGCTGAGGCCGTTCCGGTGCTGGAAACGCCGGTGGCTGAGGCGTTTGCGGTTGAGGCTCCTGCGGTCGAGGCGCCGGTGGCTGCGATGCCGGTGCGGCGGGTTCTGCGAGGCCAGGCTGAGCGGGTTCCGGCGGGGTCGGCCCGGAAGCCGCTGGCTCGGCCTCGATGGGATCGGACGGGACCGGCATCGAGGGGTCGAGTTCGGAGACGGCGGGCTCAGGAGTGCGGGTCGTCAGTAATGGAGGCCCTGGGAGCACCAGGGGAACATCGCTCACCTCGCGCTGGGATCGCGGCGCGGGCCTCGGCGCGGGCGGGGGCGCCGGTCGGGCCTTGCGCTGCTTGCGCTCCTGGGGCTTGCCGGGGGCCGGCTCGGCTGCGGCGGAGTCTCCCGGGAACACCGAAGGCGGCATCGGCGCCATGGGAACCTGCTGCGGCTGCCCGAACTGCGGCGGATAGTGCGTCGGGGGCGCGAACTGTTGAGGTGCTGAGTGCGGCGGTGCGAACTGTGGCGGGTGGGCATGAGTCTGGCCCGGTGGCTGAGGCACTGGCTGCTGAAGCGCAGGCTGCTGAGGCATAAATCGCTGAGGCGCGAATCCCTGAGGTGCGAATCCCTGAGGGTCGGGGGCCTGGGGCGCTGGGGGTGCAGGTGAGGGGTGCTGCATCGGTGACTGCGGGGGCAGCTGTTCGGCCGGGCGAGCGAACCGCTGCTGGTCGTGCGGGGGCTGCGGGGCCGGCGGGAGGTACTGCTGCGGTTGGTTCTGCGCTTGCTGGAATGACGGTGCCTGCTGGGGCCACTGTGCTTGCTGGGGCCACTGTGCTTGCTGAGGCTGCGGTGCCTGCTGAAGCTGCGGTGCCTGCTGGGGTCGAGCCTGCTGGGACCACTGCGCCAGCTGCGGAGCCTGCGGTGCCGGTTGCTGCGGTGCCGGTTGTTGGGATGCCGGTTGCAGGGGTGCAGACTGCTGCGGCTGCCATTGCTGCTGGCCCTGCCAATGCGATCGCGGCGATTGCGGTTCTTGGGGCTGCGGTTGTTGAGGCTGAACCTGCGGCGGCCCGGGCGGCGCTGCTGCAGGAAGTACCACTGCAGGCGGTGCATGCGGTGGGCCGGCCTGAGGTGGCATGGATTGGGGCGGTATCGCCTGCGGCGTCAGGGCCTGCGGATGCGGATACTGCGGCGGCGGAGGTGTTGCGGGCTCCGGTTGCTCCTGCGCGTCTTGAGAAGACCGGGCATTCGCAGCAGCGTTCTCCGGGTGTTCCCACGCCTGGGGGTGCGGCGGGTTCGGCTGTGACATCGGAGAATCTCCCGGCGCTCACGGGCGAACCGTGCGCGCGATCTGCTGTGATCTGACTTCGCTTCAGGGGTTGCACGTCGATCTCTGTGCGCGCCCTATGGCGAAAGTCTACGGGGGAGAAGCGCAGCCCGCACATCATGCGGCCAGAGGAGAGGCAACTGTGACATGAGAACCGTGACATGAGAACTGAGGCATGAAAGCGGAGGCATGGGAGCACGAGACATGCACTGTCGCCGATGTGCTGAGACAGCGCCTCGCGCACCCGAGAGTTTCGCCCGCAGCTTCGTGGGCGTCCTCAGAAAGACAGCCCCGATTCCTCACGCAGCCCTTCGTTTGTCGATGCTCGTGCTGAGACCGGTGCTGATGCCGGTTCCGTGCCCCGTGCCGGGCGGTGACAGTGCGTTGGCGAACGCATCTGCGAACGCATCTGCGAAGGCGAGGGCGTAGTCGAGCGTCGCACGTCGTTCGAGCGGAATCGGGTCGCCGCCATCGGGCGGATGCAGCATGAACGGGCCGAGCCCGTGCCGCGTCACCTTCCACCCGCGGTTGTGCAGTTGGAGGTGATGGAATCTGCAGAACAGCAGCCCGCGGTCGATATCGGTGCGACCCCCGTCGGCGACCCAGTGGTCGATGTGGTGCGATTCGCAGTACGAGGCGGGGCGGTCGCAGTCGTTCCAGCGGCACCCGCCGTCGCGCACGGAAAGGGCGATGCGCTGCCGCGACGAGTAGAGGCGCTGTTCGCGGCCGAGGTTGAGCGGGTCGCCGTTCGGGGCGACGTCGACGGTGACGGTGCCCGAGTCGCAGATGCGCTGGTCGGCGATGGCGGTCGGGATCGTCGCGAGCCCGTCTTCGCAGTGCGCGCTGCCCCGCGAAGCTCCGCCGGTTGCATTGCCAGCAGCTGCGCCGAAATCAGTACCGGCACCGAAAGCCGCGCCGGTCGCGTCATCGACGGCGGGCGGGACGACGCGCACGATGCGCACACCGGCCTGCTTCGCGCCGAGCACGGTCTTCGCATCGGCGAGGGCGCCGGCCTTGAACAGATCGATCATGAGGTCGAAGCTCAGCTGATCGTTGGTGCGCGGGTCGGCGATGAGCGCGTCGGCGCGCGCCCGTTCATTCGGGTCGACGAAGCGGGGCCCGCCGCGGCGCGGGCGCAGCGCGGCATCGATGACCGACTGCAGCATCGCCGCCGACTCGTCATCGAAGACGAAGCTGCCGCGGTGCTGCCCCTCCGCATCGATCCACATACGGAACGAGCGGGCCTCGTAGCGCTGCATGAAGCGCGCGTTCGCCCCATCGGGGTCGAGCAGATCGCGCAGGCTGCGCGCGGACTTGGCGAGCTCTTCGGTGGTGCTGTGCTCGGCCTCTTCGAGCAGCGCCGTTGCCGCCTGCGACCAGGCCTCGCGCACGGCGGCCGTGTGCGCGGCAGACGCCTCCGATGCATCGCCAGATTGTGCATCGCCAGATTGCGCAGCAGTCAGCGCAGCAGGGAGCGCATCCGGCTGAGCGTCGGCGGGCAGCGGCGGCTCGCCGAGCCCCTTCTTGATCGCATCGAACTGGGCGGAAGAGATCTCGCCGGCCGTGAGTGCGCGGCGCAGCGGGGCGTGCCAGGGCTCGGGGCGCGGGGCGGCGGTTTCGCCCGGCAGTACCGACCGGTCAACCTCACCGGAAGCCCCGGCCCCGGCAGCCGAGACGGGCCCGGCGCCGGGGTCGAACGCCTCGAGCAGCGACTCGCCGACGCGCACCTGGTGCAGGGCTTCGCCGCGGGTCGCCGGTCGCGTGCTGAATCAGCGCGACCGGCGACCGGTGCCCGAGCGATTGCGCGAGCCCTGAGTGCCCGGCCGCGCGCGTCGACCGTGCGCTCGCGACGCCGGTGGCTGCGAGCCCGATCTGCTCGATGGTGCGGGTGAGGCCCGACACGGCGGTGATGATTTCGACGATCGCCGCGTCGTCGAGCGCGGCGACGGCGGCCGGGAGATCTTCGGTGCGCGCGACCTCGCCGAGCCGGTCGCGCAGGGCGACGACCCGGGTCGTGAGGTCGGTGAAGATGTCCATGCTTCGATGATGAACCATGCCACCGACATTCGGTTTCGGCAGCGGACGGCTACGATATTCCCATGACTGAACCCGCATCGACCACCGCCGGCACGACTCCGCTCGTCGGGGTGATCATGGGCTCCGACAGCGACTTCAACGTGATGAGCGACGCCGTGCAGGTGCTGCGCGATTTCGGCATCGCGCATGAGGTCGAGGTCGTCAGCGCGCACCGCACCCCCGAGAAGATGGTGTCGTACGCGCACGACGCAGCGGGCCGCGGGCTCAAGGTGATCATCGCCGGCGCGGGCGGCGCGGCGCACCTGCCCGGCATGGTCGCGTCGATGACGACGCTGCCGGTCATCGGTGTGCCGGTGCCGCTCGCGAAGCTCGACGGCCTCGACTCGCTGCTGTCGATCGTGCAGATGCCCGGCGGCATCCCCGTCGCGACCGTGAGCATCGGCGGCGCGAAGAATGCGGGTCTGCTCGCCGTCCGTATTCTGGGCGCGACCGACACGCAGCTCGCGACGCAGCTCGACGACTACGCGCGCGGTCTCAGCGACATGGTCGCGGAGAAGAACGCTGCGCTGCAGGCGCGCATCGCAGCCGAATAGCTTCCGGGGGAAAGGCTTACGGGAGAACTCGTAGCTCGGGCCGGGCCCGGCGCGAGCTACAGGTTCGCGTGGGTCTCCCAGAGCTGCCAGGCGGTGTTGTGCCAGCTGAAGGCGCGGCTGCGGTCGAGCGCGAGCACCGTGTAACGGGCGTGCTCTTCGGCATCGCCCATGAGGCGGGTGAACTCGGCGCCGAAGTCGCCGGAGGTCTCCGCGATGATGCCGGCGTCGATCACGAGCTCGGTCGTGGCGGGGTGGCCTGCGTGCAGCACGGGCACGCTCGCGGTGAGCGCGCCGAGCACGGTGTATCCGGTCGTGGCGTAGCTCTGCGGCTGCAGCAGCAGCGAGGCGCCCGCGAGGGCGGCGCCGACGTCGCTGAGGTCGCGTGGGGTGACCATGAGCACGCGGCCGGCGAGGTCGACAGGGATCGCCGGTTCTTCGACCTGCTCGCCGGGGGCGGCATTCGCGGCGGGCTTCGGCCCGGGCTTCACCGGCGCCGTCGGGTCGAGCCCTTCGAGCACGACGACGGGCGGCAGCGATCCGTTGGCGCGCAGCGCGTCGAAGATCCATTCGAGGCGGCCGTGGTCGCCGCGAGTCGCGGTGGTGACGGCGTACTGCTCGGGCAGGCCGAGGGCCGCCGCGCGCTCGGCGCGGTCGACCGGCTCGAGAAACTCTTGCGGGGTCGCGAGCTGCAGCACCTGCACGGGCAGGTCCTCGCCGTAGTGCTGCTGCAGCAGGTTGGCGACGGAGTGCGAGGTCGCGAGGATCGCATCGGCGTACTTCGCGGCACGGCGCACGAAACTGCGGTAGAGGCGGGCCTGTGAGGCGCCGAGCAGCTCGGGCGCCTCCCATGCGAGACCATGGGTGATGGTGACGGTGTTCTGGGAGCCGTCGTCGTCATCGCGCTGGCGCAGCGGCACGAACGGCGTCACGGCGTGCACGAACTCGCCATCGAGCGGGCGCGCGGCCGACCCCGACCGCCAGATCAGCGGCAGCGACTTCGCGGGCACCGGCAGGTGCTCGGCGCGGATGCGCGGAGAGGAGAACTCGGGGATGTGCGCTCCACGTGACGCGAGGTAGCGGGCGCTGCAGGCGCGCGGCGCGGTGGCGGCGACCCCGATGGTGAGGTCGCGGGCCGCTGCGAGATGCTGCGGCGCCTCCCAGTCGGGGAAGGGCTCGGCGATGAGCGTGAGTGCTGTCACTGGTCTCCCGCCTCTAACTGCGCCTGTACATGTGAATCGGAGTGCATCGATTGTGACACCTGATCCATGATTCATTCTATGGAGTGCGCGGCTGGGAATATCGCGTGCTTCGCCGAGAACGTCGAATTGTGACCTCCCCGTGCTCTTCTCGGTATTCCCCAAAGAAGGTCGGGTAGATTCTTCACGTACTTTCGCGCCGGGAGCGGCGCAGGCCGGCACCCCGGTCGCCAGCAGCAGAATCGAACGGGCCCGCGCCCGTGCCACGATGGGACCATATAGACAGATGAGCAGAAGCCGCGAAGGTGAGCAGTTCGGCCGCGTCAGGCACGGACAGCTGCGCCGGTCGAACGCCTGGACGAACGGCCTCAAGCTGCTGCTCACCGGCGTGATCGCGTTCGGGCTCAGCGGGGTCGCGACCGTCGCCTACGCCGTGTGGGGGCTGACGCAAGACCTGAACACCGTCACGCTGGCGAAGGAGCCGGGCGTCGACACGGTCGACCTGAACGGCAAGGCGCTCGAGGGCGAGTTCACGGTGCTGCTCGTCGGCTCCGACAGCCGTGCCGGCTCGGTGCTCGACGACGGCGAGGAGGGCGAGCTCAACGACGTCAACCTGCTGCTGCACGTCTCGGCCGACCACCAGAACGCGACCGTCATCAGCTTCCCCCGCGACCTGATGGTGCCCATTCCGAGCTGCCCGGGGCCGAACGGCGAGCCCGAATACACGCCCGCGATGAGCGAGCAGCAGATCAACAGCGCTCTCAGCGTCGGCGGCCTGCCCTGCGTCGCCGAGACGATCTCGTCGCTCACCGGAATGGACGTGCCCTATGCCGGCCTCATCACTTTCGACGGCGTCATCGATATGACGAGCGCGATCGGCGGCGTCGGCGTGTGCCTGGCCGAACCGATCAGCGATCCCTATACCGGCCTCGACCTGCCGGCCGGTGAGAACTGGCTGCAGGGCCTCGATGCGCTGCAGTTCTTGCGCACCCGTCATGGCGTCGGCGACGGCGGCGACACGAGCCGCATCAGCAACCAGCAGGTCTTCATGTCGGCGATGGTGCGCCAGCTCAAGAGCGCCGACACGCTCGGCGACCCGCTGAAGGTGTTCGGCCTCGCGAAGGCTGCGGTCGAGAACATGACGCTCTCGGACAACATGGCGAGCGTGCCCTTCATGCAGTCGGCCGCGAGCACGGTGAAGGACATCGACCTGAACCGCATCAACTTCGTGCAGTACCCGACCTTCACCCACCCGTACGAGGAGGGGCGCCTCACCCCCGACTCTGCGTCGGCCGCGATCCTCATGGATGCTGTGAAGGCGGGCCAGGCGATCCAGGTGACCGCCGTCGGCGAGGGCGTCACCGACGCGGGCGCCGAGGGCACCGCCCCCGCGATCGACCCGGCGACGGGCTACCCCATCGACCCGGTGACCGGATGGCCGGTCGACCCGGCTACGGGCTGGCCGATCGACCCGGCTACGGGCGTGCCGACCGACCCCGCGACGATCGCGCCGCCGGCGACCGACACGCCGAGCGCCGACCCGAATGCGCCGGTGCAGCTGCCGTCGACGATCACGGGCCAGCCCGCGGCAGAAGAAACGTGCACCTCGGGGCGTACCGTCTTCTAAGGCGGCGAGCTGAGATAAAGTAACGCGCGTGAGCCAGGACCTCGAGCGGCCGATCCGCTATCCCGACGCCGAATCCGCCCCGCTCATGAACAAGCGGGCGCGGTGGCTGGTGCTTCTCGGGTTCGTGCTGCCCGGCAGCGCACAGGTGCTCGCCGGCAACCGGCGGCTCGGGCGCTTCGGCCTCGCGGCGACCGGGACCGCGCTGCTGCTGCTCGTTCTCACCGGCGTCGGCATGCTCGTCGCGCCGACCGCGACGCTGACGGTCGTCACAAACGCCTGGGTGCTGCTCGTCGTGCAGTGGCTGCTCGTCGCCTACGCGGTGCTCTGGCTCGTGCTCGGCTTCGATACGCTGCGCCTCACCCGTATCGTGAAGATGTCGCCGGGCTGGCGCGCCCCGGTCGCCGCCGTGGCGGTCGTGCTGACGCTCGTCGCGAGCAGCGGGGCCGTGTGGGCGTCTTCGGTGGTGTCGGCGAGCCGCGGCGTGCTCGACATCTTCGCGGGTGCCCCGTCGGTCGAGCCGGTCGACGGCCGCTACAACATCCTGCTGCTCGGCGTCGACCCGGGCGCCGACCGCGAGGGCACCCGCCCCGACAGCATCTCGCTCGTGAGCGTCGACGCGAAGACCGGGCAGTCGGTGATCGTCGGCCTGCCGCGCGAGCTCACCGACATGCCCTTCCCCGAGACGTCGCCGATGGCGCCGGTCTACCCCGAGGGGTTCTGCGACGAGGTCAACAACTACGAGATCGTCGAGGGCGGCGGCTACTACTGCTACGGCACCGGCTACCTCAATTCGATGCTGACCGAGCTCGACCAGTCGGGCTCGCCGTCGTACGAGGGCATGTACGCGGACGCCGTGTCGAAGGGGTCGAGCCCCGGCCTCGAGGCGATGAAGGATGCGGTCTCGGGCGCGACCGGTCTGACCGTGCAGTTCTACGTCATGATCGAGATGGACGGCTTCTCGTCGCTCATCGACGCGCTCGGCGGCGTCACCGTGAACGTGGAGCAGCCGATTCCGCTCGGCGGCTATGAAGACGAGTACACGGGCGAGTGGGTCGATGGTGACTCGTACATCGAGCCCGGCGTGCAGCACATGAACGGCGAGTTGGCGCTGACCTTCGCTCGCGTTCGACACGGCCTCGAGAACGGCGACTACGACCGCATGCTGCATCAGCGCGAGCTGCAGCGCGCCATTCTCGCGCAGATGAAGCCCGCGAACGTGCTGCTGCGGTTCCAGGAGATCGCGAAGAGCGGCACGGAGGTCGTGAGCACCGACATTCCCGAATCGATGCTCGGCCGCTTCGCGACGCTCGCGACGAAGGCGAAGGAGTACGAACCGGTCGCCGTCGAACTCGCGCCGCCCGCGGTCGACCCCGAGCTGCCCATCTACGAGGTGATTCAGCAGCTCGTCGCAGACGGTGTCGCAGCCGCCTCCCCGGCCCCGAAGGAGTAGGGGAGGCGCACCCGCGACCGCGGCGATTTCCGCGCCGGGTCCCGTTCCGTCTATCCTCAGTTCACGCACCTACAATCGGATGTTTGGCGTATGTGCGCCAGTGGGTCGTATTCGCTTGATCGACGGCAGGGATGGGTGCGCTGATGAGGCTGCGGAGGCTGCGCTCGCAGGGGAGCGAGAGCGACCCGACGTCGCCCGCCCCCGCGCGCACCGAGCACCGCTTCTGGCGTGCCCTCCGCCGCATCTCGGGCTGGCTCGGGGCGCTGCTCGGCGGTGCCCTCATCGGGGCCGCGATCTGGATTCGTACGACCTTCGGGCTCATCACCGTCGACCAGATGCTCGCGAATCTCTCGGGCGGCGGCGAGGGCGTGCCCGAGGGGTACCTGTCGAGCTTCGTGTGGCAGGTGCTCGTGCTGCCGGCCGTGGCCATCTTGGCGGCGTACGCGGTGGCGCGGGTGATGCGCTGGCGCGTGCGGCGCAATGCGCGCAGCAGGGATCTCGGGCCCGGCATGGTGCGCCGCGGGGCAGATGCGACATCGAAGTGGCTGCCCGGTCTCGCTGCCGTGAGCGTGCTGTGCGCAGGTGCCGGCCTCTTCGCGCAGACCATCGACCTCGCCGGGTACGTGCGCTCGCTCACGACCGACTTCTCGCTCGCCGACTACTACGTCGTGCCGACCGTCGCCGAGAACCCCGACCCGAAGAACCTCGTCGTGATCTACCTCGAGTCGGCCGAGAACGCGTTCGGCGACGAACGGTACGTCGAAGAGAACGCGTTCGCGCCGCTCGAGGGCGTCACGCAGGGCTGGCAGAGCATCGAGAACCTCAAACAGTTCGATGGCGGCGGGTGGACGATGGCCGGCATCGTCGGTACGCAGTGCGGGGTGCCATTGCGCGGCACGCAGACGGCGCAGGCCGGTCGTCTCGACGAGATCGGCGCGCACTCGAGCGAGTTCATGGCCGGCGCGACCTGCCTCGGCGATGTGCTGCGGCAGGCGGGATACGAGAACGTCTTTCTCGGCGGCGCGGATGCGTCGTTCGCGTCGAAGGGCAACTTTCTGCGCACGCACGGCTTCGACGAGGTGCACGACCTCGAGTACTGGCGCGAAGAGGGCGTTGCCGAGGAGTCGGAGTGGGGCGCATCGGACCGCTCGCTGATGGAGCAGGCGAAAGACGAGATCGACCGCCTGCACGAGACCGGCCGGCCCTTCAACCTGACGATGCTGACCCTCGACTCGCATGAGCCGGTGTACCTCTTCGACTACTGCGATGCCGACACCGAGATCGCGCTGACCTCGGCGCTGCGCTGCTCGATGGAGCAGGTCGCCGGGTTCGTCGAGCACATCGAGGAGCAAGGGTATCTCGATGACACCGTGGTCGTGCTGATGGGTGACCACGAGAAGTTCGTCGTCGCCCAGTCGGAGTACCGCGACTTCGCAACGATCGAGAACCGCACGATTTTCAACCGCATCTGGGCGCCCGATGGGGCGGAGATCGCGCGCGACGACGTCGACCAGCTGAGCATGTACGCGACGATGCTCGACCTGCTCGGCTTCGACGTCGCAGATCATCGCGCCGGCGTCGGCGTTTCGGCGACGGTGCCGGCGAGCGCGAAGACGGGCATGCTCGCGCTGCGACCCGCCTACTACCGCGAAGCGGTGGAGTCGCGGTCGGGCGATCTCTACGCGAAGCTGTGGGGCCTTCCCGACGGGCAGACCGTCGATGCCGACTACTTCGACCCCAATAACCCGGATCGCGCCTCCGAAGAGTGAACGGCATCTGGCGTTCAAGGAAACGTTCAGTGCTGCCACGTAAGCTAAAGCACTTATGCGGCGTGTACTGCTGCGATGGGGATGCTAGGAGTGGCGGTTGCAGGAAGTGTCGGAGCACGAAGCGGGAGAAGCTGAGTCGGTTAGCTCTGAACGACGGTTCTGGCGGGGCTTTTTTCGAGTAGGCGGCAGAGTGGTCTTTTGGCTGCTTCTCGTGCTCGGCGCCGTCTTTGTCGGCGCAGCGATTTGGATCCGGCGTACTTTCGGACCGATCACGGTCGACCAGATGATCATGAACTTGGTCGGCGGCGGCGAAGGCGTCCCGTCCGGTTACATCGAAACGTTCATCTGGCAGGCAATCGTCATCCCGATCGCACTTCTGGTCGTTGCAGCACTGCTCGTACGGTTCGTGACGCGGAGGATTACCGGGCCTCGTGCTGCGCACACTCATCCCGAGCTGCCGAGTGCTCGAGGGGTTTCTCGATGGAGGGGAGCGGTCAAGCCGCTCGTTGCGATCGTGGCATTCTCGACTGGTTTGGCGGTGTTCGTGCAAGTGGTCGGTCTGGACACGTTCATCCGATCGATCGTCACCTCCGTCACCATGGAGAAGTACTACGTGGTGCCCGACGCCGAACAGACCTATCGGAACGCTGTTCAACGGGAGGACAAACCGAAGAACTTGGTGATGATCTTCCTCGAGTCAGGAGAAGAAAGTTTCAGCGACCCGTCGCTGTTCGGTCGGAACTTGAACGAGTCACTCGAGGAAGCCACTGCAGACTGGCAGAAGTTCGACCGCTTGGAGACCTACGAAGGCGGCGGATGGACGATGGCTGGCGTCGTCGGCACCGAATGCGGTGTTCCCCTCCGCGGTGCGGGGATCTTTGCGACGGCGGGCAGCCCGAATGATATCGGCACGGACAGCGATGGATATATGCCCGGCGCCGTCTGCATCGGTGACGTTCTGGACGATGCCGGCTACCGAAGTGTGTTTCTCGGTGGCGCGGATGCCAGCTTCGCCTCGAAGAAGGATTTCCTCAAGACGCACGGCTATGACGAAGTTCTCGACTACAACGACTGGCATGAAATGGGCGAGACCCAGATGTCGCCTTGGGGCTTGTCGGATGGGCGCTTGATGGAGCAGGCGAAAGCCGAGGTTACCCGCCTGCATGACAGCGGTGAACCGTTCAACCTGACAGCGCTTACCGTGGATCCGCATGCTCCGGCGTTCATCCATGAGTACTGCCCGACCGATTCAGACGATGAGACGGAGAAGATGGCAGCTGCCACGGAGTGCTCGCTGCAGCAGGTGGCAGGCTTTGTCGACTACATGCGGGAGATGGGCTATCTCGAAGACACCGTCGTATTCATCACCGGTGATCATCCGAAGATGACGGGCGAGGGCGAACCGTTCTACGAGGAGATGCGAGGCCTGACAGACCGGCCGCTCTTCAACAGGCTGTGGAATCCGGACGCAACCGAGATCGAGCGGACCTCGATCGACCAGTTGTCCGTCTACGCCACGTTGCTCGATGTGCTGGGCCTCGGCCGCAGTGATCACCGTGCCGGCGTAGGCGTATCGGCGCTCGTCAGCCCGGATGGCTTCGACGACGATAAGTCGGCGATCACGAGTCTCACTCGTGATGAGTACAGCGAGGTGATCACCTCCCGGTCTCCGGGGCTGTATGAGAAGCTCTGGGACGAATCAGGTGCGAACACGTCGGAGGCGGCGGACCGCTGAAGCAGTGGACGCTCTCTGCCTCAGAGCCTGTTCACGCAGTCGTCACCTCGAGTGGATGGTTCATGCAGTGTTGGTTCCCTAAGCTGAAGGTTTGGCTCAAGTCTTGATATCCGGGAACGGTGGATGCGGCGCGAAGTGAAGTTAGAGTTCATCCCTGAGATTCAGGGCCTGCGTACCGTCGCGTTGCTGATGGTTGCTACCTTCCACGTCTGGTTCGACAAGGTTTCCGGCGGCGTGGATGTATTCCTGCTGGTGTCCGCATATCTCATGACGCGGTCGCTGGTCGCACGGAGTGAACGCGGTTCGATCACGCGACCGTTCTCGTTCCTCGTGCACAAGTTCTCGCGACTGCTTCCGGCTGCGGTATCGGCGCTACTGCTCATCTTGGCGGGTGTGTTCTTGGTCCTGCCGCCGAGCAGGTGGAACGAATCGGTCGGGGAGTCGGTCGCTTCGCTCTTCTACGTTGAGAACATTCGTCTCCAGAATGCACTGGTCGACTATTTCAATACCAATCAGATCGACGCCAGCCCGTTCCAGCACTTCTGGTCGTTGTCCGTGCAAGGGCAGATCTTCATCGCATTCGTTCTCATCCACCTTTTCGGGGATCTCGTCGCCCGAGCGTTGAAGCTGTCTCCGCGGAAGGTGCTCCTGGTGCTTTTCATCGTGGCCGCTTCGTCTTCGTTCGCCTACTCGGTCTGGTTGACGAGCCAAGACCAGGCGTTCGCATACTTCGATACCGGAGCACGCGCTTGGGAGTTCGCAGTCGGTTCTATACTCGCGCTCGTTCATCCCTGGATTCGCGCGGCGACTTGGTTCCGTGTCGTCGCCTCGTGGGCGGGTATCTGCGCAATGCTCGCCTGCGGTTTCGTGCTCCCCGTCGAGTCGAGCTTCCCCGGTTGGGCGGCGCTCTGGCCCGTGGGCGCTGCAGCGCTCGTCATCATCTCGACCGGGCCGCCCACCAAGTACGGTGCCGATCGAATCCTTGCGACCGGCGTGCTGAACTCGCTCGGTTCGTACACCTATGCGCTGTATCTCACCCACTGGCCTGTGCTCATCCTCTTCCTCTTCGCCATGGATCTCGAGCGATTGAACTGGTGGCAGGGGGCTGTCGTGCTGGGCATATCGTTTGTGCTCAGCTTCGTGATCGCGCGTCTCGTCGAACAACCGATCGCGCGGTGGACCAAGGCCGAATTGCCTCCGAAGAAGCTCTGGATGCCGCGGTTCGGGTGGAGGAGCCCGATCACTATCGCGCTCAGTGCGGCGCTGGTACTCGTCGGAGCCGGAGCCGGTGCGCACGCAGTCGAGCAGCAGCGCTCGGCCGACCTCGACTTCGTCGAAGGCACGGTTATCGCCGACGTGGGAGCCAACGCCATCGGGAATCCCGATGCGACACCCGCACCGGTGCCGGCCGAGACAGTGGCATCGAACGACTGGGTGTTCGCCGGCGCCGAATGCGCGCAGGACGACCCGTACATCAGCGCTCGATGCTATGAGATTCCCGCTGAGACGAAGCAACCCGAGAAGACCGTTCTCACCGTCGGCAGCTCCCACACGGCGCAGCTGAACGGTGCGCTTCTGGAGGCGGTGAACCGAAATCCTGGTTGGGAATTTCGAACGCAGTTCACGCCCTTCTGCTACTTTTCAAACCGGGTCGACATCGGTGAGGAATGCGTTGTGATGTGGGACCAGGTGGCCGCATACATCGTTGACGAGCAGCCGGACCTCGTCGTGCTGCCGGCGACGCGGACCGATTTCGATTCCGAGCCTGCTGAGCCCGAACTCGTGGAATGGATGAAGGCCCTCTCCGCGGCCTCACCCAGCACGCAGTTCGTCGCAATGCGGGATACTCCGCGTAACCCGAGCTCGCTGTTCGAATGCGCGGTGCAGAACGGGTTCGAGAGCGACGAATGCGTCTACTGGTACAGCACGAGTCCGGACCCCGACTACATCGGAGAGATCGAATCAATAGGGGCGATTTGGGTGGACATCAACGACTACATCTGCCCGGACAACATCTGCAGGCCAGTTGAAGGGGGCGTGGTGACCTACTTCGACGAAAGCCACCTGACAGGAACGTACATGCGAACGCTCGCGCAGAAATTTACTGACGCGATCACCGATCAGGTCGAATGGTGGCCGCAGAACGTGTACGCCGAAGGTACGCCAGTGGACCGTGCACAACGTGCAGTCAATACGAAGCCGTTCTGGTGGCCGCTTTAGGCCCGGCCCGGATACGAGTCGGGCCTCAAGCGGCTCAGAGAACGGCGCTTCGCACGTAGGCTTCCAGAGCAGCCTGAGCCGTGCGCGGGGTGAACCCGGTCGCTTCGATCTTGTCGAGCGCGAGCGCGCTGTTCAGCGGCCGCGGAGCGACGGACTTGCCCGCGAAGTACTCGGCAGTGCTGATGCCGCTGACGCGCTCTGCATCGTGCCCGGTGGCGGCGTAGACCTGCTTTGCGATCTCTGCCCAGGACATCACGGGGCCTTCGTTGCTGAGGTTGTAGACGCCGTAATCCGCCTTGACGCCCAGAAGATGCGCGATGCCGGCGGCGATGTCCTCAGTGAAGCTGAGGCGTCCGAGCTGGTCGTTGACCACCGACGGATCGATGCCGCGCTCGGCGAGAGACGCCATAGTGCGCACGAAGTTGTTCCCGTCGCCGATGACCCAGCTGGTGCGAACGATGTAGTGCCGCGGAACCGTCGCGATGATGGCATCGCCAGCCGCCTTCGTCTGACCGTATACGCCGAGCGGTGCGAACACGTCGGCCTCGGTGTACAGGCGCTTCGTGCCATCGAAGACGTAGTCGCTCGAGACGTGCACGACGGTGAGACCGTGCTCGGTCGCAGCGCGGGCAAGCGCAGCGACGCCGGTGACGTTCGCAGCCCATGCATCGATGCGGCCGGTATCGGTCTCGGCCTCATCGACCTTCGTGTAGGCGGCGGCATTGATGACCGTGTCGTAATCGGCCCACCGCACGCCGGCGAACGGGTCCGCCGATGCGAGGTCGATACGGTCCCGAGCAGCGAAGTCCGCGGCCGGCAGAGCTTGCTGCAGGGCCTTTCCGAGCTGTCCGTTCGCGCCGAGCACGAGCGTGCGCTTCGGCTTCATCGGGACGACGTCGGCAAGTCGAGGATGCGCGAGGTCCTTCTCCGAACGCTCAGCTTCTGCGAGCGGGATCGGCCATTCGATGGCAGCGGTCTCATCCTCGAGGTTCAGGAAGGTGTACTCGCCTTGGGCCTCGGCGCTCCAGTGATCGTTGACGAGGTATACGTACGCCGTGTTGTCCTCGAGCGTCTGATAGGAGTTGCCGACGCCGCGGGGAACGAAGATGGCCGTCGACGGGTCGAGCTCGGCGGTGAACACATTGCCGAA
This sequence comes from Leucobacter sp. gxy201, assembly GCF_051043335.1. Taxonomy (NCBI): domain Bacteria; kingdom Bacillati; phylum Actinomycetota; class Actinomycetes; order Micrococcales; family Microbacteriaceae; genus Leucobacter; species Leucobacter sp. gxy201. Next base: position 144,224 of record NZ_JAMXWS010000002.1, on the reverse strand, counting down.
GCTCGGCCCCTCGCGCAGATCGACCCAGGCCCCGAAGATCTTGCCGGTGGCGACCGAGACGAACTTGTCCCAGGGCTCGGCGTGGATGCCGCGAGTGGCGCCCGTCTTGTCATTGAACGAGATGTTGTTCTGCACCGGGCCGAAATCGGGCAGGCCCAGTGCGACCATCTTCTCGCGTTGCCAGTTCTCCTTGAACCACCCGCGATTGTCGCCGTGCACGGGGAGATCGAGGAGCACGAGCCCCGGAATCGTGGTCTCGCGGATCGAGAGCTGCTTCGCCGCCATTGTTACTGACCCTGCTCCTTGTACTTTGCCTCGGTAGCGGCCTTCTGCGGCTGCCACCAGGCCTCGTTGTCGCGGTACCACTCGATGGTGGCTGCGAGCCCCTTCTCGAAGTCGGGGAACGAAGGCATCCAGCCGAGCTCAGTGCGGAGCTTGGTCGAATCGATCGCGTAGCGCAGGTCGTGGCCCGGGCGGTCGATGACGTGATCGTAGGCGTCGGCGGGCTGGCCCATGCCGGTGAGGATGAGCTCGAGCACATCCTTGTTGTTCTTCTCGCCATCCGCGCCGATGAGGTAGGTCTCGCCGATGCGGCCGGCTTCGACGATGCGGAGCACTGCGGAGGAATGGTCGTCTGCGTGAATCCAGTCGCGTACGTTGAGGCCTTCGCCGTAAAGCTTCGGGCGTTCGCCCACGAGGATGTTCGTGATCTGGCGGGGGATGAACTTCTCGACGTGCTGACGCGGGCCGTAGTTGTTCGAGCAGTTCGAGAGCGTGGCCTGCACGCCGAACGAGCGCACCCAGGCGCGCACGAGCATGTCGCTGCCGGCCTTGGTGCTGCTGTAAGGGCTCGACGGGTTGTACGGCGTCGATTCGGTGAAACGGTTCGGGTCATCGAGTTCGAGGTCGCCGTAGACTTCATCGGTCGAGATGTGGTGGTAGCGCTTCTCGTGACGACGCACCGCCTCGAGCAGCGTGTAGGTACCGATGATGTTGGTGTCGAGGAACGGACGCGGGTCGTGCAGCGAGTTGTCGTTGTGGGACTCGGCGGCGTAGTGGACGACAATGTCGCTCGCGGCGACGAGCCCGTCGACGAGTTCAGCATCGCAGATGTCACCGTGCACGACTGAGACCCGGCTGTCGGGCAGGCCTGCGAGCGAGGCTTCGTTCCCTGCATAGGTGAACTTGTCGAGTACAGTCACAACATCGTCGGTGTTCGCGACGAGGTAGTGAACGAAGTTCGATCCGATGAAGCCGGCTGCACCGGTCACGAGAATCTTGCGGGCCACGGCGGTCCTCCAGACAATGAGACAGAACAGCGCCGGGGTGGGCGCACGCATCCCATCCTAACTTCGTCGGCGAGCGCGATGCCTGTGGACTCGTGCCAGTGCCCTAATTCGAGCGCTGGGCGGCGCGTACTTTGAGCGTGCCTCGCACTCGCAGACCTGCTGTAATCACCCAGCGGAGCGGAGCATTGAGCGCTCCCGCATAGCGCTTCGACATGAACCTGATCGCACTGTTGGTCATCTTGCGCTCAACCGCGACGGCATGCTTCTTCGTCGAATGGGCGCCGCTGTGCACGATGGCCACTGACGGTTCGAAGCGGTTCTCGTACCCAGCGCGGCCGATGCGGTACCCGAGGTCGATGTCCTCGAAATGCATCACGTAGCCCTCGTCCCAACCGTCGAGTTCGCGGTTCACGTCTGCACGGACCATGACTGCGGCGCCGGAGAGCCAGCCGCTCGGCCGCGGCGAGTCGTACTCCGTGGCGTTCTGGTACGCGCGACTCCAGGGGTTGCCTTTCCAGACCTTGCTGAAGAGTGCATGCCCGATGCCTGTCGAGACAGACGGAATGTTGCGTGCCGAGGGATAGACCGTTCCGTCTTCATTCAGAATCTTCGGGCCGATGGAGCCGAGCCGCTTGTCGGCAGTCAGAACGGCAGCGAGAGACTCTGCGGTTTCTTCGAGGAACACGACATCCGGGTTGCAATAGAAATAAGCATCGACGTCGCCGCCAACGGCCTGCGCCCCGGCATTCATGCCCGCGCCATAGCCCGGGTTAGTCGGAAGTGGAACGTACGCAGCACCGAACGTTCGGGCGATCTCGGCGACGTTCTCATGATCCGGCTTGTTGTCGACGACGACGACCGGATGGTGCGCCGAGTGGAATTCGCGAAGCGATTCGAGAAACTCGGTCAGGGCTTCGCCCGACCCGTAGCTCACGGTGATGAAAGCAACTCTGGGGTTCGCCATGGCCTTCATTCTAGATCGCAGCGAATCTCTCGAACTTGTGCGGAATGCCATTCGCGGCAGTGCTGAGGCGATGCGGAGCAGTGACCTCGTAGGATTGACTGCAGTTCTTGAAAGGAAGTGACCCCTATGAAGGGCATTATTCTTGCCGGTGGTTCCGGTACGCGCTTGTGGCCTATTACTAAAGGCATCTCGAAGCAGCTCATGCCGATCTATGACAAGCCGATGGTCTATTACCCCCTTTCGACCCTCATGATGGCAGGGGTTCGCGAAGTCCTCATCATCACGACTCCGGAGTACAACGAGCAGTTCCAGGCACTCTTCGGCGACGGGTCGCACCTCGGAATGCAGATCGAGTACGCAGTGCAGCCGTCGCCCGACGGACTCGCACAGGCCTTCATCATCGGCGAGGAGTTCATCGGCGACGATAGCGTCGCCTTGGTGCTCGGCGACAATATTTTCCATGGCGTGGGGCTCGGTACCAACCTGCGGAAGCACACTGAGATCGAAGGGGCGGTTGTTTTCGCGTATCACGTTTCCAGCCCGGAGGCATACGGCGTCGTCGAGTTCGATGACAACATGAAGGCGATCTCTATCGAAGAGAAGCCGACCGTTCCGAAGAGCAACTACGCGGTACCGGGGCTGTACTTCTACGACAACGACGTCGTGCGCATCGCGAAGACGATCACGCCGAGCGCTCGTGGGGAGCTCGAGATCTCGAGTGTGAACGAGGAATATCTCAACGCCGGCCGCTTGAACGTGCAGACGCTCGACCGTGGCACCGCGTGGCTCGATACCGGCACCTTCGAATCGATGATGCAGGCATCGGAATACGTTCGTGTCATCGAAGACCGTCAGGGATTCAAAGTCGGATGCATCGAAGAGATCGCATGGCGCAACGGCTGGATCGACGATGCGCAGCTCGCGGAGCTTGCACGGCCGCTGCTGAAGAGCGGATACGGGAAGTATCTCACCACGCTACGGTAAGGTTTATCTCTTGCGGCGCACGTCGTACTGCGTAATATCTGGAAAGGCAAAGCATGAATTCTGCCCCTGAGCGGTACGCTCGCCTGGCGCAGGAGCCGATGCGCATTGTCGGGTCGACGAGCAAGGGCTTGCGGCTTGCGAGCTCGTTGCGCGACCTCTGGATGAACCGGGCATTGCTGGGGCACCTGATTCGTCGAGATCTGAAGGCGCGTTACAAGGACAGCGTCCTGGGCGTGTTCTGGTCGCTCGCTCGCCCTCTCACACAGTTGCTGATCTACTACCTGGTTCTCGGCAAGTTCCTCGGTGCGGAACGGGGAATCCCGGACTTCGCTATTTACATCTTCACCGGACTCGCGGTCTACGGTCTCTTCGCCGAGATCCTGATGTCGGGCTCCTCCGCGGTCGTAGACAATAGTGGCCTGGTGAAGAAGGTGTATTTCCCGCGCGAGATCCTCCCGCTCTCATCAGTCGGCTCGGCTCTCGTCAACTTTGCTATTCAGCTCACGATTCTTCTGATCGCGATGCTGGTGCTCCGGAGCTCCCCCACTTGGGACAAGCTCGGATACCTCGTACCGGCATTTCTTCTCGCCCTCATGCTTGCGACGTCGATGACATTGGTCCTCGCCGCGATGAACGTCTACTTGCGGGACGTTCAATATCTCGTCGAGGTCGGAACCATGGTGCTGATGTGGGCTTCTCCGATCGTGTACAGCTGGTCGATGGTGAAGGGCATTCTCGGGGAAGGGATCCTGCTGTCCCTGTATACGGCGAACCCTCTTACCGTCTCGGTCCTGGGGTTCCAGCGCGCGCTCTGGGGGGCCGGGAACGACCCAGGGTTCTTCCCGGATGGCCTCTGGTCCATGCTCTGGGTGGAGTGCGGCTTCGCTGCGATCCTTCTCTGCGGGGCGTACATGCTGTTCCGTCGCATGCAGGGCAACTTCGCCCAGGCCCTCTGATTTTCCGCGACGTCTACCGCGAGATATGGAAGTGAAATGAGCAGCTCTGAAACTGCCCGGCCGATTGTGGTTTCGGTCGAAGGGGTCTCGAAGGAATTCAAGATCCGCCAGGACAATTCCTTCAAGGAACGGGTGGTCACCTTCGGTAGGCGTGGCAGGGAGCACCGTGAGGAGTTCTGGGCGCTCAACGATGTGAGCATTCAGATCGAAGCCGGGCACACGGTCGGCCTGATCGGGCATAACGGATCGGGCAAGAGCACTCTGCTCAAGATGATCGGCGGGATCTTGAGCCCGACCAGTGGGACCGTATCGACGAGGGGCCAGATGGCTGCGCTGCTCGAGCTCGGCGCCGGTTTCCACCCCGACCTCACCGGCCGGGAGAACGTCTACTTGAATGCGTCGATGCTCGGGCTTACCGAAGAGCAGATCGCTTCCCGTTTCGATGACATCGTTGAGTTCTCCGAGATCGGCCAGTTCATCGACACTCAGGTAAAGTTCTATTCGTCTGGAATGTACGTTCGGCTCGCTTTCGCCGTCGCCGTGCACACCGACCCGGACGTGCTTCTTGTCGATGAGGTGCTTGCTGTCGGCGACGAAGCGTTTCAGAAGAAGTGCTTGGACCGTATCCGTCAGTTCCAGCAGGAAGGTCGTACGATCATCCTGGTCACCCACACCCTCTCGACCGTAGAAGAAATGTGCGACCAGGCCGTGCTTCTCGATCACGGACGGGTCTTCTACTCCGGATCACCGGCAGTCGCCGTGAACGAGTTCCGGAGGATCCTCGAGGAGCATCGCCTGCATGTCGCGGGGCGGTCAGAAGCAACGAAGAGAACCGGCCGAGTGGTCGGGGCCATGGCGAAGCCTCTACACGGCAAAGTCGGTCAGCAATTCGTTCCCGGGGATAGCCTCGAATTGACCGTTGACCTTCGGTCAGAGGAGCCATTGGAAGACTGGGATCTCGTGATCAGCGTCGCCCCGGTCGGGGGAGGCACGGAGGTGTTCGAGACGAGCACTGCACGTCTTCAGCCCTCTGCCGTTCCGGTTGAAGGGCTTCGGCGGCTCTCCTTCGTGCTCGATGACATGCATGCCGGGCCGGGGACCTACTCGATCCAGCTCGCGCTTCGGGATGCCGACGGAGTGGAGATCCACACGTTCCCGGATGCAGCGACTATCACCGTCGAACCGGATCCGCTGTACAGCGGTGTGATCTACGGCAAGCCGCGACTGCTCGACCATGGTCGGGTCGACCTCGAAGGCTGAAAAGACCTACTCGTCGCGGTCGCCGGTCACGCGGTGCTCGCTCAGAACGAATCGCGCACGGCAGCTGTGACTCTGCGGATCTCGTCCGGCTGCATGTCCGTGAGCACGGGCAGGGAAACGATCCTATCCGCGATCGATTCGCTGTGCTCCAGACTCACCATTTGCGGGAACTGCTCGAGCCACGGCTGCCGGTGCAGGAGGGGTGCGTAGTACGCACGGGCCTCCACCGAAGCGTTTTGCAAAGAAGCGAACACGCGAGGTGCGGAAGCCTGGTGATCGACGATCATCGAAGCGAAACAGATCGAGGAGCGTTCGATGTTCGTGGGGAACGAAACCGGTAGTGTTGCGAACTCATCGGAGTATTGACGGAGGACGGCCTTCCGCTTCGTCAACGTATCCTCGAAGTCGGTGAGCTGATGGCGACCGATTGCCGCGTTGAGCTCTTGCAGCTTTCCGTTCAGACCGACAGCAATAGCTCCGACACCGGCAGCGAATCCGAAGTTCGTGAAGCTTCGGAGGTTCTCCGCAAGGGTGTGATCTCGCGTGGTGACCGCTCCGCCTTCACCGATCGCGAATGGCTTCGTGGCATGGAACGAGAACACCTCGCAGTCGCCTCGTGAACCGAGTCGCTCCCCGTCTGGGTACTCGGAGCCGAAACCTGCGGCGGAGTCGAGGATGAGCGGGATCCCGTGTGAGCTCGCCAATTCCTCCCAAGCGTCGATATCGGCAGCCCCGACTCCGAAGGTCTGAGTCAGGAGGATCGCTCGAATCCGCGGATTCTTCTCGTGCAGAGCATTGAACGAATCCAAGTCTGGCTGAAGCGTCACCGGGTCGATATCGAACCATGCAGGTCGATAGCCGTGCCAGATGACTGCCTGCGCTCCGGCCGCGAAAGTGAACGTGGCTACCGCGATCGATTCAGTGTTATCGCCGCGTGGAAGTAGCCCGGCGAGTGCCGCCATCAGGCCTGTTGTCGCATTATTCATCGTGACGACAGCGAGCTCGTCATCGCCGATGAAGTCGGCGATCTCGGTGCGGAATGCCTGCTCGATCGGCCCGAAGTTCGAGAACCAATTGGCTTCGGAGATTCGTTCGAGATCGTGCGAGAGCACCTGCGCAGTGGGAAGAGCCGGGCGAATGAATGGGATAAGTGCAGACATGCAGGTATGGATGCCTCTCGTTGAGGGGTGAAACCTCAGTCAGCTTAGCTGAGGCGGTTACGCTGGTTCCAATAACTACCCATGAGGTTCGTGAGCGAGGCGCAGAGATTGAACGATTTGCGAGGCAGCAGCCGCAAAGTAGGTTTCCTTGGGGCAGGCGGACAAGCCATTGAGATGCTGGACTACTGTCAGGATGAGGTCCAGTTCTTCGCAGTCGAGCGACAGTTTCTTCAATCCGAAGAACACGTCCCGAGAACTGTAGATATCGCAGAGCCTGGAGAAGCGTTTGCGCAGTCTCCGGTGATTGCGGCGATCGGGGCGCCTGGCCTCAAACGCATGCTTCTGGACCGATGGGCGGGTGTGCATTACGGGAGGGTCATTGCGGCAGACGCGACGATCGCTGCAAGTGCCAGGATAGGCGCAGGCGTAGTGATCGCCCCAGGCGCCAAAGTCATGGCGAGAGTCGTGCTGGGCGATCACGTGCTGGTGAACACCGGGGCAATCATCAGTCACGAATGCGTGGTCGGCAATTACGCCACCGTATCTCCGGGTGCAGCACTGGGCGGCCGCTGCATCCTCGAACAGGGCGTCTTCGTGGGAATTGGCGCAACCCTTCGCGATGGAGTGCGAATCGGTGAAGGCGCGGTGATCGGTGCAGGTGCGGTTGTGATCGATGACGTGGCGCCGGGAACAGTGGTCGTTGGCAGTCCCTCGCGGGAGCTGCGAAAGCTGGATGACTGGCTCACCGCACTGTGACTGAATTCACTCCCCGGCTGCGTCCTTCGCATGGTAGGGGAGCATATGGACAGTAGTGACGTAGTCCTCGGTGCTCGACATGCGAACGCCAATGTCCTTCATGCGGCGGATAAGGTTCCAGTCGCCTGGCTCGTCGACTCTCCAGCTCTCGGTGTCGTACTCCATGAACCGCAGACCGGAATGGTAGATGGCGGCTTGCATGCTGATCTGTCCTGCGACGGGGGGATCGCTGTAGATGCGTGCTTCGTCTCCGGTGAGCAGGCGCTTCTGCCGGATCGCTCCATATGCGAACTCGGCACGGGAGGAGCGCGCGACATCGAGCAATCGCTCGATGTGATCTGAGTCGAATTCGTCGTCGTCGTCGAGCGGAGCGATCCAGCTGCCCCGAGCGAGTTCTGCGCCACGATTCATGCCCGGAGAGCCGGCGACCATCCAACGAAGGTGCGGGTCCTCAGGGTATCTACTTCTCGTCGGGAACTCTTCGTACCGGATGCGGCTGTCTCCGATCGCCTCGACAGCGGCGCGAGTTTCCGTGTTCGGACCGTCGTTGACGATGATCAGTTCCCAGTTCGTGTGACTCTGAGCCTGGACCGATGGAATAGCCCGATTCACCAATGCCTCGGTGTCGCGGTAGCTTGCAATCCGAACCGATACCAGTGGGAGCTCCTCCTCCCAGGCAGCGTTGTAGTCAGAACTCTCCCGCATCCCCTGTAGGAGCTCGATCATCTCGTTCGGTCTGGCCCGCTCGAGTCGATCGCTCTCGATCTCGACTCGAACTCGTCTGGACAGGAACTGGAGCAGCTCGTCTTCCTGCTGCCAGCGGACCCGGATCTCCGCGAGCATTGCGGTCATCTGTGCTCCGAGCGCATTGACCTCCTGACGCATTTCCTGACGATTTGCGACGGCGGCGTCGAGGATCTCGGCGGCACGCTGTTGAGCTGCCGACTCCTGGTTCTCGGCCAGACGCTGAATGCCGGCCAGGCGCAGTGCGCGGTTCTTGACGCGGCTGCCTACGTTGCCGACAGAGCCCGGGGCAGGAGAATCGGGGTTATGCGAGATGTTCATACCTATAGTCTCCTATGAAGTCACAGTGGCGCAGCGCAGGGTCTTGCTTGAGCCGGGACCCGCGTTGACGGCGAACACGCACACCTCATGCGAACCCGGTGTGGCTGGGATGCGGGCCCCGAACCCATGATTCAAACCGACTTCGGGCATCAGCTGTGCCATTGCTGAATATGGTGCATTTGCGGGAACAACGTACCACTGCGTCCCGTCGACCCTGACGTGCAGATCAATGGGGTCGGTGGTGTCGGGATCGGCGGCCCAACCCCACATGCTGATCTGACCGGGCAAGCCGATGAGTTCCTTCACCTCGCCACGAGGGTCGCTGCTCGGAACGACGACGTCCTGGCACTTTAGCGTCGTGTTCGAGCCGGCGCCCTGGTTGATCGCGTAGACGCAGACCTTGTTGCTGCCGGGATCGGCCGGGATGACCGCTCCGAAACCGTGGTTCGTGCCGTGATTCGGATAGCTCGCCTGGGTCGACAGATTCTGCGCGTTCGCAGGTACAACGGCCCAACGTCCGTTAATGGATACGTGCAGGTCGATCGGGTTCACCGTGTCCGGGTCGAGGGCCCAACCCCACATCTTGATGACGCCGGATTCACCCCACATCTCCTTCACCTGTCCGACGGGGCTTCCGCTCGGCACGGTTACAGTGCGGCACCCCAATGTGGTGTTGCTGCCTGGGCCCTGGTTGATCGCGTACACGCAGACCTTATTCGATCCGGCGTCAGCGGGAATCCTCGCGCTGAAGCCGTGGTTGGTTCCGTGATTCGGGTACAGCCCCTGCGTCGACAGGTTCTGAGCATCGGCGTTCACAACTGCCCATCGGCCATTGATCGAGACATGCAGCACGATCGGGTCGACAGTGTCAGGATCGAGCGCCCAACCCCACATGCTGATGGTCCCAGGAGTCGCCCAGAGGTCTCCGAGCTTGCCTGCGGGTGAGCCGTCGGGCACGGTGAGTTCCTGACAGCCGAGTAGGCGGTCTGCGCCTGAGCCGATGTTCTTCGCGTACACGCAGACTTGCTGCGCACCGGGCGGTGCGGTGAACGCGAGGCCGAACCCGTGGTTGGGTCCGGACCCCGGATACAGGGCCTCGGCGCTGCCATTCGGGGCGTTGGCGGTCGTGGCTGCCCAGGACGGGCCGAACTTGACATGTATCTGGAGCGGCGCCTGACGGTCGTCGAGGTCGACCGCCCAGCCCCAGAGGTGGATGGTGTTATTCGTCGCCCACAAGTCTTTCAGCTCGCCGAAGGGGGTTCCGTCTGGCGCCTGGGCGTTGCCGAACCACGTGGTGAAGAGCAGGTAGAAGTTTCGGTTGCCATAGGTGGAGCAGGAGTCTCCGGTGCCCCATCCTGCATCGAGTGCTGCTTGGTTCGGGCGATACGGCGTATAGATGTACAGAGCGGCAGTCGCCCAATTCTCGATGTAGACCTGCGACGTACCGCAGGCGACATTCGGATGCCACTGGATGGTGTTCCATCCCGGGCGATAGTTGTAGTTATTCGGATGCGCCTTGTAGACCTTGATCTGCCAGGCCGCTCGGTAGACCTGCTGCATGAACCCGGTCTGGGAGGGGTCGCAGTTCGCCGAGTTGTTCGGTCCGCTGTCCGGGCAGGCGTACCCCATGGCGACATTGAACTGGCGCACTGTGGGCCAGGTGTCGGAGACGAGCGACTGTTCCTTCTCGAGCATGACGAGCAGCGTCTTCTGGCTGACCCCGCAGGATCGAGCCGCCTTCGTGATGATCGTCGCTGCGCTCTCGGAAGGGCTGCCCGCGTAACTCGCGCAGTACGCATTCGCGGCCCGGGACGATGTAGAGAAGTAGGCGTCCTTCAAGCAGTTGCTTGCGACGGTCGTGCCGTAGATGGCCGTGCCCGGTGCGCGACCAGGGTCGCCGATTGTGCAACGGGGCACCTGCTTATTGAGGAATGCCTGAACCTCTGCAGCAGTCATCGCGTTGCTGTTATAGAAGTTCTCATCGCTGATGATGTTGCCGGGATTGAAGCCGGTGACAGGAGCTGCCTGCGCTGGAGTGCCTGCAACTGCGCCAAAGCTGAGAAGCAGCGACAAGGCGAAGAGTCCGGTGAGCAGTCTGTGTCGTAGACTAGACCGTGACCGTCTCTGCGTCATTCTAGGTAGCCTCCTGGTAGCACCGACCATATCCGAATAAGTGTAGTGTGCTTTCGTTTTGAGCAGTGTGCCTGGTCGACCGTTGTCGGTCCCACCTACGAAAGCGCTGTGTGCAGTCCCATCAGGAAGATGCGGGCTGACGTTTGAAACCGAGCGAAGGAAGACAATCCGTGGAATCTCTAGATGTGCAGTCGGTCGTCTATACGAATGACCCTGCCGATCTGCTCCGAGCTGCAGAAGCTGTGAGCAATTCGGCACGCATCGCTCGGGGCTCCGGGCTCCTGGGGGATTGGGCATTTCGACTGGGCGATGGCAGTCCGGTACCCGTTCTCGGAGACGGCCATCTCGAGCAGATTCGGTCCCTTGTCGAAGCGCAAGGCGGCGAGTTCGAACATGATGTGTTCGGCGACAACCTCGGGTCCGCCGGCGGGCACAACCGTCTGGCGAAGCTCGGCTCGCACTCTCAACTGGTGATCCTAAACCCCGACGCGCTCATGGACCCGAATACTCTTTCTGTACTTCTGCGAACGGCTGCGGAAGACATCGGTTTTATCGAGGCGCGCCAGATCCCCGTCGAGCATCCGAAGGAGTATGACACTCTTACCGGCGACACCGAGTGGGGCTCCACCGCCTGCGCCCTGATTCCCCGCGCTCTCTTCGAAGAGCTCGAGGGGTTCGACTCCGAGACCTTCTTCCTCTACTGCGACGATGTCGATTTCTCCTGGCGCGTCCGTCTGGCGGGCAAGCGCGTCGTGTATCAAGCCGCAGCACGCCTCTTCCACGACAAGCGTTTGACTCCGACAGGTGACTGGCCTTCATCGAATGCGGAGCGCTACTACTCCGCTGAAGCCGCGCTGCTGCTCGCGTTCAAGTACTCGCGGGATGACGTGCTCAAGCAGAACCTCCGCGCGTTCTCTCGTTCGAGCAATCCCGACCTGCAGAAGGCGCTGGCCGCATTCGAACAGCGTCGCGCGCAGGGCAAGCTGCCCGCGCGCATTGACGCGGAGAACGAAGTGGCCAGGTTCGTGGCCGGCAACTACACCGAGCACCGCTACTAGAAGGGCATGTGAAGATGACGGATGATGCGTTTGACGTGCACAGCCCCGCCGCTGAGCGATGGCTCGAAGATATCGCCGGTAGCAATGCAGACGAGCGGCTGAAGAAGTCGCTCGCCGAGGTGCTGAGTGTATTGAAAGCCGGGCGAGAGATCGATGAGGATCGGCCGTTTCTGTCGGTCGTGATGCGCACTCAGGGTAAGAAGCTTGAAGCGCTGCAGGATGCGCTTCTGACTCTGGTCGGCCAGACCGATCAGGACTTCGAACTCCTGTTAATGGCGCACAATACCGATGAAGCAGTCCTGTCGTCGCTTCGGGAGATCGTCGACTGGCAGATGCCGAGCTTCAGGTCTCGTGTTCAGCTCATCGATGTGCAGGGCGGCGGCCGTTCGCGCCCGCTGAATGAAGCCATCGAGGTGGGCCGCGGTCGATACTTCGTCTTCTTCGATGACGACGACATGGTGTTCGGCAATTGGGTTGAGGCCTTCCACAGCGCCGCCGAGCAGAACCCGAGCCGATTGCTGCGTGCGATCGCTTCGACGCAGAAGGTTCGCTCCGAAGTGTGGCCCGGCGGAGTCCTGGGGTTCCGCACGCTGACGTGGCCGAAAGCCGAGTATCTTCGTAACTTCGAGTACGAGCGGCATCTCGAGGTCAACCACTCGCCATTCATGTCCGTGGCGTTCCCCCGCGAGCTGTTCTTCCTCTGGGGAGAGCGCTTCGACGAAGTGCTGGATGTCTGCGAGGACTGGGACCTCATCCTCCGCGGCGCATTTCTGCTCGGCGTGCACTCGATCGACGAGCTGACTGCAATATACCGACTCTGGACCGGTGTGACGTCGAGCTACACCGAGCATGACCGCGCATCGTGGAAGGCGTCGGAGGATCGTGTCCGGAAGAAGCTGAACTCTCGCCCGTCGATTCTGCCCGAGGGCGCACCGGCGTCGATCGTGGAATCCGTGAAGCAAGTAGAGGATCGTGCCGTTGTCGATATGCAGGTCGTGAACGACTTCTTGAACAGCACGTCATGGAAGGTGACCGCGCCCCTGCGGAAGGTGACGCGCAAGGTACGCAGCCTGCGCGGGAAGTAGCGCGCAGAACACAAAGGGCGCGTGCGGTATACACCGCACGCGCCCTTTGTTCGTATCGCCTAAGGGGCGACCGTGGCTTTCTCTGCCGGTGGTTGACTGACTCTGTCGGCGCTGCGGCCGGTGGCCAACCGAGTGCGGCGCAGTGCGGGGCGCTCGACGAGGTACCAGCTGCTGACAGCGAAGACGGCGGTGATCGACAGAGCAAGAACGCTGAACAGTATCGGCCCGAGCGTGACGAGGCCGAACACCGCTAGGAGCTGCTGCACAGGGAATGCGTACACGTAGATGCCGTAGGAGACATCGTTCTGCGCGATCCACTTGGGTTGAGGAATCACAGTGGAGAGCCAGAGCAGGCCGTAGGCGAGCAGCGGCGCGAGCAGCTCGGCCGTCCAACTCGGGCCGAACTCGATCCCGAAGATCACGATGAGCAGGGACGCTACGCCGGAGAGCCAGTGGAGACCGAAGTACGGGAGCAGGACTCTTGCGACGGCGCCGCCGAGGAAGTACGGCAAGAGCATCGCCAGCAGCCGGAAAGAGGGGTTGCCATCCACGAATGACAGGAAGAAATCGATCTTCGCGTAGACCAGCACCGATACGAAGAACGCGAGGATGATCGGCCACACGGAAGTGCGCGCGCGGCGCCAGATCAGGAAGACGCCGACGAAGATATAGCAGAGGAACTCGTAGTAGAGAGTCCAGAGTGAGCCGTTCCAAGCATCAGGGTACGGGACGTACGAAAGCGTATCGCCGATCGCGTAGGTGCGCACCTCGAGGAAGAGATTCAAGAAGATATAGCTCATCGGGCTCGTGCCGGTTCGCAGGTACCCGCTGAGAGTCCCGTGATTGATGAAGTGCGCGATCGGCCCGAACAGGAACGCGGTCACGAGGAGTACCACGATGAAGGCCGGGAAGATCCTTCCGATGCGCAGGATCAGGAAGTCGGCGAAGCGGGAACGCTGGCGGCTCGCCGTGATGAGGTATCCGCTGACCGCGAAGAATCCGGCCACCGCCCAGACCCCAAGGTGCTGATCGCCGAGGAGCGGCTGCGATTCCGGCGGGAGCCCGATGATGAAGTAGGTGTGGGCGAAAAGGACGAGCGAGGCCAGAAACAACCTGATGAGGTTCAGGCTGTTGTTCTTCGGGTCCAGCGGTGCGCCGAACTTCGGACGGCTCGAGGTCTTACCTTTCGTGGGCTCTGCCATCGCGACCTTAGGCGGGCTGGACATCGGGCTGCTCGTTGATCCAAGCAGCGAGACGATGGATGCCTTGAGCGAGATCGACCTGGGGCTCCCAGCCGAGCACCTCGCGGGCGCGCGAGATGTTCGCCCATGCATGGCGGACGTCGCCGAGGCGGTATGCGCCGTTGACGTGGGGCGCAGGGGCGCCGTACTCCGCGCTGATGAGCTGTGCTGCATCGCCGATGGTGTGCATCGTGCCGAGTCCAATATCGATCGGCTCGCTGTCGACGCCGGCGACGCTCGCGGCAGCAACGACAGCGCTGGCGACGTCATCGATGAGGATGAAATCACGACGGACTTCACCGTCTTCGTAGAGCGGGATCGACTTGCCGCCCATAGCCATACGGCAGAACAGCGACATGATGCCGGTGTACGGGTTGATCAGTGACTGCCCGGGGCCATAGACGTTCTGCAGGCGCACGATGACCGCCTCGATGTCGAACGATTCGGCCCAGGTGCGCACGAGATGCTCCTGGGCGAGCTTCGTGGCGGCATAGACGCTCACCGGGCTCGGATTCACGACCAAGGCATCCATCGCGACGGGAGCGAGTCCCTCGAAGTCCCACTGCGCAGCCTCGAGCTGTGCTACGGAACGCTGACCCGGGTAGTGCAGCGCACCCTCGGCATCGGCCCATGCGCCTTCACCGTACACGGCACGGCTGCTCGTTAGCACGATTCGCTGAGGCATGGCCTCATTGCGACGGAACGCATCGAGCATCTGGGTCGTGCCGACGACGTTCACGGTCGCATGGCGAGTGGATTCGCTCAGGGACTGACCAGTTCCGGTCTCTGCCGCAAGGTGGATGACGGTATCGGGCTTGAAATTGCTGAGCACGCGATCCCAGTCCTCAGCCGAACTGACATCTCCGACGACGAGTTCGACACGGCTATCGAGCTCTGTCGGGCGTTCGCCAGTCGCGTGGATCTGCGGGTGCAGGTTGTCGAACGCGACAATCTGAGTGGCCGTATCGAGGAGCGAAGAGATCGCTGTGCCGATGAAGCCTGCCCCACCGGTGACGAGAGTGCGCCCAAGGGGGCGATGGGCAAGGTCTGTTCCGGTCACAAATCACTCCTAGACGAATCGATGCGGAAGGGCCGCACCTCACTATTATTGCCGACCACCCCGGGATATAGGCGAATTCGCCAGTGCAACCCGGGCCGATCAGGAGCGCCGAAAGGCGAGCAACTACGATGGCTGTAGATATAACGTGAGGCTCGTGACCTGTCCTACGCCTGCTTCACCGGGAGCAATCCGGCTTTTCGCCTAGAGGAGATCGAACTACATGAACGCAGACCATTCGTCGGTTTCCATCGTGCTCGTCAATTTTCGTGGAGCGGAAGACACGATCGAAGCCGTTCGCCATCTGGACAGTATCGACTGGCCGAAGGCGCAGCTCGAGATCGTTGTCGTCGAGAACGCTTCGGGAGACGACAGCGCCGAGCGGATCGCAGCGGCCGCTCCTCACGTAAAGCTCATCAAGTCAAAGGAGAATCTCGGGTTCGCCGGCGGCTGCAACCTCGGGGTGAAACACAGCACCGGCGACATCGTCGGCTTCCTCAACAACGATGCGAAGCCCGACACCGGGTGGGTGCGCGAGGCAGTGCGCCGATTCGACGAATCATCGAGAATCGGCGCAGTGGCGAGCCGAGTGCTGAACTGGGAAGGCGACAAGGTCGACTTCATCGATGCCGGTCTCACGTGGTTCGGTATGGGCTACAAACCGTATTCCGGGCTCGAGATCCCAGACAAGCCCGACCTGCCGCACGACGTGCTCTTCGGTACCGGATCGGCGATGTTCGTGCGCCGCGGGGTGTACGAGGAGCTCGGCGGCTTCGACGAGCGATTCTTCATGTTCTTCGAGGACGTCGACTTCGGCTGGCGGCTGAACCTCAAGGGCTACCGCTATGCCTACGAACCCGCATCGCTCGCCTTCCACAAGCACCACGCGAGCATGGACAAGCTCGGGGCGTACAAGGAGACCTACCTGCTCGAGCGCAATGCGCTCTACACGCTCTACAAGAACCTCGGTTCGGAGCAGATCGATGAAACCCTCGCAGCGACCTTGCTGCTCGCAGTCCGTCGGAGCATCACTCGAGGCGACCTGGACTCGACGTCGTACGACATTCGCAATGCAGGAGCCGATCACGAGCTGACCGAAGCGATCTCGAAGGACACGATCGCAACGCTCTACGCGATCGACCAGTTCATTCAGGAGCTTCCGTCGCTCACCGCTTCCCGGAAAGAGATCCAAGCGACCCGAGTGAAGCCAGAGCATGCGATGCATAAGCTCTTCCTCGAAACGAATGCCCCGTCATTCGTCGGGAAGGAATTCATGAAGGGATATCGACATATCACTGAATCGTTCGACGTGCTCAACGAGCCGGCGCGCACACGGGTGCTCATCATTACGGGCGACCCGCTCGGCGTGAAGATGGCGGGCCCCGCGATCCGAGCCTGGCACATGGCCGAAGCTCTCGCTCCCGACAACGATGTGCGGATTGTCAGCCTCGCCGGCAACGAACCACTCGACGCGGACTTCGAGATCGATACCGTGAAGCCCGGCGACAACAAGGCGATGGCTCAGCACGAGGACTGGGCTGACGTCATCATCTTCCAGGGCCTTGCGATGGCGCTCTTCCCGTCGATCCGCAAGACCCAGAAGGTACTCGTCGTCGACATCTACGACCCGATGCACCTCGAACAGCTCGAACAGGGCCGCCCGCAGGGCGAGGAAGCGTGGACTCGCGCCACCGCCGACGCGACGACGGTGCTCAACGAGCAGCTCACCCGCGGCGACTACTTCCTGTGCGCCTCCGAACGCCAGCGGCACTTCTACCTCGGGCAGCTCGCAGCCCTCGGCCGCATCAATCCCGCGAACTACGCCGACGACCCCGACCTCACCGGCCTCATCAGCGTCGTGCCGTTCGGCCTCGAGGCCGAGCCCCCTGCCCACGAGAAGAAGGTGCTGAAGGGCGTGCACCCGGGCATCGGTGAAAACGACAAGCTGCTGCTGTGGAGCGGCGGGCTCTACAACTGGTTCGATCCGATAGCCCTCATCCGTGCGGTCGCGAAGGTCGCCGAGACCCACCCCGAGGTGAAGCTCTACTTCCTCGGCACCAAGCACCCGCACCCGGGCGTGCCCGAGATGAAGATCGTCAGCGACTCGCGCGCCCTCGCCCAGGAGCTCGGCGTCGCAGACAGCAACGTCTTCTTCAACGGCTCATGGGTCGATTACAAGGACCGCGGCAACTATCTGGTCGAAGCCGACCTCGGCGTGAGCACCCATCACTCGCACATCGAGACCACCTTCAGCTTCCGCACCCGCATCCTCGACTACCTCTGGGCCGAGCTGCCCATGGTGGTTACCGAGGGCGACCACTTCGCCGAGCTCGTCGACGACCGCGGTCTCGGCCGCGCCGTGCCAGCGGGAGATGTGGATGCGCTCGCCGCAGCGATCGAAGATCTGCTGTTCGGCAAGGGCAAGCTGGCCGCCGCGCAGAAGGCAATCCGCAATGTACGCGGCGAATACGAGTGGGGCAATGTGCTCGAGCCCCTCGTCGACTTCGTCGGCAACGCGCACTATGCGGCCGATCGAGTGCGTCGCGGCGAAGTTCGCGTCGATGCCCCAGGTGCGAAGCGGCAGAAGCGACGGCGCCCTGCGGGCCAGAACGGCATCGTCGAGGACGTGCGCCGTGCGAGCCTGCTGCTGGTGCGTCAGGGGCCGGGTGCTGTCGTCCGTAAGGTCAAGCAGCGGCTCGGGCAGTAGGAACAGTTCGCTCCGGGATTCTTACGGGCGGGCCAACGGATGCGGGTTCGCTGCCAGAGTCTGCTCGAGAGCAAAGCTGCCGAGAGGCGCTTCGGGGTAATTGCTGAACTCGGACACCCAGATGTTGCCGTTGAACAGATAGGTCCGATACCAGGGTCCGCCAAGACCGCGGTCGTACGGCTCCATGTATGCCACGGTGTTCCCAGTGGCTGTCTTGGTGAACACAGAGTCGTCGAGCGCCGACGTAAGAGTTGCCCGTGCTGTATCCGTGATCTCGGTGACGATTACCTGCGTGAGACCGTCGGTGTCGGGCACTCCCCAGACGCACACCTTCGACTGCACGGCATTCATGAACGTATCGCTGGCGACCGGTCCTTCATATGGAGAGGCCTGCGGAAAAGCCTCAGAGGGAGTGACTTCGAACCCCGTATGGCCGGTGAGTGACCTGACCGTCTCGACGGGGATAAGGTCTGCGCAGTCTAGAAGCTGGATCGGAACGGGATCGGCAGCCGGCGTTTCGGTCGGGGACTCCTCGGATGTCTCCTTCGGCGTACTGGGCGACTGCGTTGCGACTGGTGGCGTCGTGGGCTTCGCTTGCGGAGGAGTCTCGGTGGAGCAGGCGCTCAGACCGACGAGGAGTGCCGCCGCACAGGCTGCGGCCAAGGCCTTGACGACACGTTGCTTGCTCATGGCCTGAGGCTATCCCAGAACTGGAGCTCCCGAAAGCTACGCTTGCGCCGCGGGCTGGCGGTGGTCGCGCTCGCGCCACTGAGCCACGTCGGCCGCGAAGTCGCCCGACCACTCGACGATGCCGTCGAGCAGCAGATCGCCCTGCGCGTACGCCTGCTGCAGTGCCTCGATCTGCGCCTCATCGATGCCGTGGCGCTGCATGCCGATCGAGTTCAGGCCGCGAATGCGCGCCGGCGAGCCGAAGGCCTTCACATACGGGGGCAGATCGCGGGCGAGGGGAGTGCCCATGCCCACCATGCAACCCGCGCCGACGAACACCCGCTGGTGAATCGATGCGTTCATGCCGATGTTGACGCGTGCTCCGATGACGCAGTGGCCGCCGATGCTGACCCCCGCGCTCACGGTGCTGCCGGCCCCGAGCAGCACGTCGTGCGCGAGGTAGGCGCGGTTCAGCACCCAGGCGCCCGCGCCGACGGTGGTCGCGCGGTAGCTGCCCTGATGGATGACGGCGCCCTCGCGGATCACCGCGCCAGCTTCGATGCGCACACCCGCATGGGCGAGGTCGCCCGACCAGGCGGCGTTCTGGGGCTGGTCGGTCATCTCGGGCGGTGCGCCGATCTGGGCGCCCGCGCCGATGAATACGTCGTCGCCGATGGTGCACGGGCCCAGCACGATCGCGCCCGGGCCGATCGAGACGCGTGCGCCGAGCTCGACGCCCGGCCCGACGAATGCCGCCGGGCTGATCAGACCATCACTCACCGGAACCGCCGAGGTGCACGGTCGCACCGGTCTTCGCCGATTCGATCGACGCCTCGCAGACGCGCAGCACCTCGAGGCCCTGCTGCAGGCTGACTGCCTCGGTCGCCTTGCCCAGGATGCGATCGCGGAAGGCCTCGTGCTCGGCTTTCAGCGGTTCGCGCTTCTCGATCGCGAAGCGGGTCATCGTGCCCTCGCTCACGCCGCGGAAGTTATGCAGCGCCTCCCACTCGGTGTCGAAGGTGCCGTTCTCGAAGAAGGTGAGATCGACATTCAATGTGTCGGCGACGAAGGCGCCGCGCTCGCCAGTGACGAGCGTCATGCGCTCCTTGAACGGGGTCAGCCAGTTCACCAGGTGGTTCGTGATGATGCCGTTCTCGAGCTTCGCCGAGATCGTCACCATGTCTTCGTGGTCGCGGCCGCTCTTGAACGCGGTCTGCGCGGCGACATCGGCGTACGCCGACTTCGCGAGCCACGAGGTCAGATCGATGTCGTGGCTGCCCAGATCCTTGATGACGCCCACGTCGGCGATGCGGCCGGGGAACGGGCCCTGGCGGCGGGTGTGGATCTGGTACACCTGGCCGAGCTCGCCGTTCTCGAGGCGCTTGCGCAGCTCGACGAGCGCCGGGTTGAAGCGCTCGATGTGCCCGACTGCGCCGATCAGGCCGCGCGAATCGAACGCTTCGACGAGGCGCCGGCCCGCATCGATCGACTCGGCGATGGGCTTCTCGATGAGCGCGTGCACGCCCGCCTCCGCGAGCTCGAGGCCGACGGCCTCGTGGAACTGCGTGGGCACGGCGACCACGGCCGCATCGATGCCGTGCTCGACGAGCTGCGCGACGCTCTCGAAGCGGGGCAGCGACCCCGCGACGCCGTGCGGGTCGCCCATCGCGTCGGCGACGGCGACCAGTTCGACCCCTTCTACTTCGCGCGCCACACGTGCGTGGTGGCGCCCCATCATGCCGAGCCCGATGACGCCCATTCTGATGGTCATAGTGCGAAGAACCTCCGAAGTAGTCTCTGCGCCCGCAGGGTTGCGGGGCAATGCATGAGAAGAATTCTACCGCCCGCGGTGCTCCGGCTCCGCAGGAGGGCGCTGGCCTACGATTGACGCGTGTTCACCCTCACCTATTCGGAGGTCGGCGCGACCGCGGGCGATCTGCCCGCAGGCTTCCACCATGTGCGCGCCGAACGCGTCATCGGGCACGGGCGCGAGGCGTTCGAGCGTGCCGGCGCAGACCTCTTCGCAGGGGAAGTGCAGCGGCGCGCGGGCGCCGAGGTGCAGCTGTCGCAGGCGCCGCTGCGCCTCGGGAGCCGCGTGGAGATGCGCCTGCGTTTCGGTCCGCTGAAGTTCACGGCGCCGTGCCTTGTCGTATGGGCGGAGCGGAGCGCCGAACTCTGCGGATTCGCCTACGGCACCCTGCAGGGGCACCCGGAACGCGGCGAGGAGCGCTTCGAACTCCGGCTCGACGCGTCGGGCGACGTCGTGTTCCGCATCACCGCGTTCTCGCAGCCGGCGCGCTGGTACACGCGCCTCGGCGGGCCGATCGCCCGCCTCGTGCAGGCGCGCATGACCCGCCGCTATCTCGCCGTGCTCGGCGAACCGATGCGCGGCGCAGGCGCGTAGAAGGCTGAACGGCGTCCTACCGGCCCTCGTCCTGCCGCTCCGAGAGCCGCGCCTCCATGAGCGCGACCGACCGGGCAAGCTCGGTCACTCGGGCATCCTGGCGGGCCCGAGTGCGCACCGAGATCAGCGCGAATACGAGCGACGCCAGTACGAACACGTAGAGCAGCAGGTCGGCGCCGCGGCCGATGCCGAACAGATTCGCCACCCAGGTGAGCAGCTGCGGGAAGAGGATCGCGAGCACCGCGCACACCGCGAAGAGGATCGCGAGCATGCGCTTCACCGCGAGCGAGCGATCGCCCGACAGCAGGCGCAACGCGAAGATCGCACCGATGGCGATGACGGCGATGAGCAGCAGCTGGAAAACAGTCATGGCGTCCCCCTTACCGGATGACCAGCTCGATGAGGATGTTGATCGAATTCAAGAGTGACTGGCCCTTGCTGCGCGAGTAGTCGGTGTACAGCACCTCGACCGGCTGCTCGGCGTACGGCAGACCCGTGCGGCCCAGCTGCATCACGATCTCGGTGCCGTGCGCCATGCGATCCTGACGCAGCTTCACCTGGCGCAGCGCATCCTCGCGAATCACGCGCAGGCCGTTGTGCGCGTCGGTGAGCTTCGTCTTCGTCGTCCAGTTCGTCGCGACCACCGCGGTCTTCAGCACGATGCGCTTCAAGAGCCCGGGCTTCGTGCGGTCGTCGAGGAAGCGCGAACCGAACACGATCGACAGGTCTTCGGCACGGGCCCGCGCGACCATCGCCTCGGCGTCGACGACGCGGTGCTGGCCATCGGCATCGAACGTGACCACGAACCGCGCGTCGTGCTCGACGGCGTACTCGAAACCCGTCTGCAGCGCCGCTCCCTGGCCGAGGTTGATCGGATGCGACACCACGCGGGCGCCCGCGGCGCGCGCCACAGCCCCCGAACCGTCGCGCGAACCGTCGTCGATGCAGACGACATTCGGGAAGACCGGCAGCAGACCCGCGATGACTTCAGCGATGACCGTCGCCTCGTTGTAGAGCGGAATGACCACCCAAACATCGCGATTGTCGGCGCTGGCAGCGGGGTGCTCGGCCGGATTGAAGCTCATACGACTATTCTGGCAGACGGACGAATCGAAAGAAGGTCACCTCCATGGTCGAGTTCATTCCCGCGGCGAAGCCGATTATTGGCGACGAAGAACGCGCCGCCGTTGACCGGGTGCTGCGATCCGGGATGATCGCACAGGGCCCCGAGGTCGCCGCTTTCGAACGCGAGTTCGCCGAGCACTTCGTGAACGGACGCGAAACCGCCGCCGTGAACTCGGGTACGAGCGGCCAGCACCTCGGCCTGCTCGCCGCGGGCGTCGGCGCGGGCGACGAGGTCATCGTGCCGTCGTTCACCTTTGCGGCCACCGCGAACTCGGTCGCCCTCACCGGCGCGACGCCGGTGTTCGTCGACATCGAGCCCGACTACTTCACCATCGCCCCCGACGCCGTGCGCGCCGCGATCACGCCGCGCACCAAGGGCATCATGGGCGTGCACCTCTACGGCCACCCCTACCTCGTCGACGAGATCGACGCCATCGCCCAGGAGCACGGCCTCGCCATCTACGAGGATGCCGCGCAGGCGCACGGCGCCTCGTGGAACGGTCGCCCCGTCGGCACCTACGGCGACTTCGCCATGTTCAGCCTCTACCCGACCAAGAACATGACCTCGGGCGAGGGCGGCATGGTCACCTGCGGCAGCGCCGAGATCGCCCGCAACGTGCGCGTGCTGCGCAACCAGGGCATGGAGAAGCAGTACGAGAACGAGGTCATCGGCTTCAACGCGCGCATGACCGACATCCACGCCGCCATCGGCCGCGTGCAACTCACCAAGGTCGACGCGTGGACCGCGCAGCGCCAGGCCAACGCCGCCGCGCTCACCGCAGGCCTCGCAGGCCTCGCCGGCGTGCAGACGCCGAAGGTCGCCGAGGGCGCCGTGCACGTCTACCACCAGTACACGATCCGCGTCGACGCCGGCGAGCGCGACCGCATCCGCCAGGCACTGAACGACGAGCATCAGATCGGCTCGGGCGTCTACTACCCGATCCCGAACCACCGCCTGCCCTCGCTCACCCGCTTCGCCCCGGGCCTCGATCTGCCCGAGACCGAGAAGGCTGCAGCCGAGGTGCTTTCGCTGCCGGTGCACCCGTCGCTGACCGATGGCGACATCGAGCGCATCGTGTCGGCGATGACCGCCGTGCTCGGCGCGGGCGCGTAACGCCGACCTGCGGGCCTCATGAAGGAGATCTGGAGAACTCTTCGCGAACTGCTGCCGATCATGCCGGCAGGCGCACGCCGGTACTTCATCGGCTATGTGATCGCCACTACCGCGATCACCGCGCTCGACGCGGTCGCCATGGGCCTCCTGGCCATCGTGATCGGCCCGGCGCTGTCGGGCGGCACGTTCACGGTGCCGCTGCTCGGCGAGCTCGGCCAGGACTCGGTGCCGCTGCTCGCGGGCACCGCGATCGGCCTCGTCATTCTGAAGTCGGTGCTCGCGGTGACGCTGCACTGGTTCGCGACCCGCCGCTTCGCGCGCTACGAGCAGGAGATCGGCGACCGCCTCTTCCACGCCTACATCAACTCGAGCTGGGAGCAGCGCTCGAAGCGCACCGTCGCCGAGGTCACCCGCATCGCCGATCAGGGCATCGCCATGTCGATGCAGAACTTCGTGCTGCCCATCGCCCGCGTACCGAGCCTCTTCTTCACCTTCGTGGCGGTGCTCGGCGTGCTCGTCTTCGCCGACCCCGTCACCTCGCTCGTCGCCCTCGTATACCTCGGCCTCGTCGCCTACCTGGTGCACGCGGTCGTCACGAAGCGGGCGCTCGTCGCCGGCCAGGTGGGCCTCGATTACACCTACCGTGTCGCGAACCTCATGACCGAGATGATCGAGGCGCTCAAGGAGCTCAGCCTGCGCGGTCGGCTGGGCGAGGTCGCGGGCCTCGTCAGCAAGAACCGCACCCACGCCGTGCGCGCGCGGGCGAACATCTCCTTCCTGAGCGTCGTGCCCGGCTTCGCCTTCGAGGCGGCCCTCATCGGCGGTGTCGTGCTCATCGGTGTCAGCTCGTTCGTCGTGAACGGCAACATGACGGCCGCGCTCGCTTCGGTCGCGCTGTTCGCAGCAACGGGCTTCCGCATGATCCCCGCCCTGACGGGCATGCAGGCCGCGCTCGTGCAGGCCGGCCAGGGCGTCGCCACCACCCGCGACGTCATCACCGACCTCACCTCGGCCGAGCACGACCTGCTCACCTCGCAGGTGCCCGACGACACCGCCCGGCTCGACGAGCGGCCGCAGCACCTGCGGTTCACCGACGTGAACTTCCGGTACCCCGGCTCGCCCGACGACGTGATCCGCGGTCTCGATCTCGACATCCCGCTCGGCAGCTCCCTCGGCATCGTCGGCCCCTCGGGCGCCGGCAAGTCGACGCTCATCGACCTGATTCTCGGCCTCAGCCAGCCCGGCAGCGGCTCGATCGACATCGACGCCGACCCGCTGCGCACGGTGCTGCAGCAGTGGCGCGGCCGCGTCGGCTACGTGCCGCAGCGCGTCGCGCTCTTCGACGGCACCATCGCCCAGAACGTCGCGCTCACCTGGTCCGATGACATCGACCGGGAACGCGTGCAGTACGCCCTCGAACGCGCGCAGCTCGCCACGCTCGTCGCCGGCCGGGAGCACGGCATCGACGAGCGCATCGGCGAACGCGGCGTCTCGCTCTCGGGCGGGCAGCAGCAGCGCCTCGGCATCGCCCGCGCGCTCTACACGAACCCGCTCGTGCTCGTGCTCGACGAGGCGACCAGCTCGCTCGACACGAAGACGGAAGACGAGGTGACGAAGGCGATCAAGGAGCTGCAGGGTCAGACGACCCTCATCTCGGTCGCGCACCGCCTGTCGACCATCAAGGACTACGACAAGATCTGCTACCTCGACGGCGGCCGCATTGCCGCGCAGGGCACCTTTGCCGAGGTCGCCGCGGGCCACTCGGCGTTCGGCGAACAGGTGCTGCTCGCCGGGCTCGCCGGCGAGCTCGGCACTGGCCGCGCGGCCGGTGAACCGGGCCCGAACGAGAGGTAGCGCGCACCCATGGATCGGAACCGGCTTCCCGGCTGGGCGAACAAGGTCATCGACGGCATCGCCGATGCGCCGATGAGCCCGCTCGGCCGCCTCGCCGCGCGCCGCCTCGGTCGCCCCGAGCCGCGCGGAAGCGTGGGGGTCACCGAGTTCGACCTCCGCGTGCCGACCCGGCTGCTCATCGCGCCCGTGAACTATGCGGCGCAGGGGCGGGCCTGGGCCGAGTCGCTCGAGCGCTCGAGCGATCGCATCTCGGCGCGCAACATGGCGGTCACCATGCCGGGCGGCTTCGCCTTCGAATCGGACCTGCTCGTGCCGACCGGTACGTACCACAACGACGCCGACTGGCAGCAGCGCCAGTTCGACGCCGTCGCCGAGAACGCCACCCACGTGCTCATCGAGGCCGAGGAGCCGCCGTTCGGGCGCCTCATGGGCCGATCGGTCGAACGCCAGGCCGAGGCGCTGCTCGAGCGCGGCGTCGACGTCGCCTATCTCGCTCACGGCACCGATGCGCGGCTGCCGTCGCGGCACCGCGACCAGAGCGAGTGGTCGTACTACCGCGACGAGTCGGTCTACCTGCCGCGCCTCGAAGACGTCGCCGCGCGCAACATAGAGCTGCTGCAGGCGAGCGCCCGCAAGCTCTTCGTCTCGACCCCCGATCTGCTGCTCGACGTGCCGCAGGCCGCCTGGTGCCCCGTCTCCGTCGACACGGCGCGCTGGGCCGCGACCGAGCGGCCGCCCCGCGACCCGGCCGCCCCGCTGCGGGTCGTGCACGCGCCGTCGAACCCGGTGCTCAAGGGCACTCCGCTCATCATGCCGACGCTCGAGAAGCTCGCCGCC
Organism: Leucobacter sp. gxy201; assembly: GCF_051043335.1. Classification (NCBI taxonomy): domain Bacteria; kingdom Bacillati; phylum Actinomycetota; class Actinomycetes; order Micrococcales; family Microbacteriaceae; genus Leucobacter; species Leucobacter sp. gxy201. The sequence goes on along the minus strand of NZ_JAMXWS010000002.1, from coordinate 118,506 downwards.
GAAGGCGTCATCGAGTTCCGGGTGCTGCAGGGCATCGCGTCGGCCGAGATGCCCGCGGTGTTCGCCGAGACCGATGTGCTGCTCGACCAGTTCCGCCTCGGCTCGTACGGCGTCGCCGCCTGCGAATCGATGGCCGCCGGCTGCGCCGTCGTCGGGCAGGTTTCGGCGCAGGTGCGCGAAGCGGTCGCCGCAGCGAGCGGCCGCGAGCTGCCGATCGTCGAGGCGAACCCCGACACCCTCGAGACCGTGCTGCGCGGGCTCGCGGCCGACGCCGAGTTCGACGCGTTGAGCCGCACTGGCGTCGAGTTCGTGAGCGAAGTGCACGACGGGCGGATGGCCGCCGGCGTGCTGCGCGAGCACTGGCTCGACTGACCCGGCCGTCGATTACGGGTTTTCACTGAAGGGCGCCGCGGGTGCTCGTGTGCGACTCTACTCTGGGTCGACACGACCCCTCGGCCTCGACCCTCGGAGCAGATGAACCCTCAGACACCGCGCGCGCGGCCGCGCAAGGAGCGGCGAACGCATGCGCTCGGGGCCGACTACTCGCCTCCGCCGTTCAAGACCCTCGTGATCACCGCATCGCTCGTCGTGCTCATGCTGTATGCGCTCGTGGTGACGCTGCACGCGACCGGCGGCACCCGGGGCGACGCCGAGAAGTATGCGGTGTCGGAGAAACAGATCGAGCTCATGATCACGCCGAGCGAAGTGGACGCAGCGGGAGATCGCCTGATCGCCGATCTGAGCTTTCGCGAGGGCGGGCTCATGACGGCCATCGACGGCCTGTCGGTGATGACCGACCTCGAGGTGTACATGACCTCCGAGCACAGCGGGCAGGAGCTGAGCTTCGAGGCGAACCGCCCCATCGCCCCGACGAAGGTCTCGCTCAACACGACCGGTTCGATCGAGCTATGGCCGTTCGACCGGCACGAGGCGCAGACCATGGTCGACGTCTACCGGCCCTCCCCGAATCCCGGGGCGCCGGTGGGCGCCGACGACGCCGAGCTCGCCGCGTACGAGCAGTCGCTGCCGGCCGTGCTCACACTCGGCGACCACGACGTGCCCGGGTGGAGCATCTCGCTGCGCTCCGACCCCGAGCTGGCGTTCACCGACCCCGACAGCGGTGCGGTGGTGCAGACCTACCTGATCGAGGCGCAGCGGGAGCCCGCGACGATCGTCTTCGGCATCGTGCTGCTCGGGCTGATGGTCATGCTGCCCGTGCTCGGGCTGACCGTCGCTATTCAGTGCCTGCGCGGCAAGCTCCGTGCCGAACCGGCCTTCTTCACCTGGAACGCCGGCATGCTCTTCGCGACCCCGACGCTGCGCAACTTCTTGCCCGGGCAGCCGCCGGTCGGGTCGTGGGTCGACTACCTCGTGGTGCTCTGGGTCATCGCGGGCCTCATTCTCGCACTGTTGTTCAGCGTGGTCGCCTGGTACCGCCAGCGCACGGCGGAGCCCGAGCCGCAGGCCGCGGCTCCGCCACAACCGCAGACGCTGGTCGAGCCGGCCGGGCGCTGAGTGAGCAACCGCCCGGCTGACCCGGGTCGGGAGCTAGACGAACATCGTCTGCAGTTCTGAGGCGCCGACCGAGACCGCGGTGAACCCGCCGGCCAGCTGCAGCAGGCGGGGCTTCACGGCATCGACGGCCCTGCCGGCAGCCGAACGCTCGGCCACGGGGCGCGGGCGCGCGGTGCGCTGGGCGAGGAACCCGGCGAGCAGCGTGCGGAACGGGGCCTGGCTGTGCAGTGCGAGCAACGGCTGCGAGCTGATCAGGGCCGTGGGGCGGTTGTAGTGAGCCGTGGCGTCGACGAGCTGCCGCACGCGTGCGTACGACGGGCGGGCGGCCGTGATCTCATCGACGAGCGCCCGGTGCGACATCGACAGCCAGCCGAGCACGCCCGGCGAGAGGGCCTTCAGCTCTTCGGCGACGGCAGCGAGGTCGGGCTCGCTCGCCCAGAACTGCTGCTCGTTCTGCGTGCGTGCGCGCACGGCGTCGAGGAAATGCATGCGGATGAGCTTGAGCACGATCGAGCGGCGCATGTCGGCGGGCGCCTGCGCGAACCATTCGAGGCGCTCGACCTCGCGCAAGAACCCGAAGTCGAGCATGACCTCGCGCGGTTCGGCGGTGACCCGGTCCTCGGCATCCTCATTCAGCACGTAGGCGGGGCCGTGCAGATCGTACGCGAGCTTCTGCGCGGTGAAGAACACCGAGAGCGAGTAGGGAATGTCCTCGCCCGAAGGAAGCCCCTCGGCGAGTCGCAGCTGCCCGAAGCGCTCCCGGCTGAGCAGACCGACCGGGGTGCTGCGGTAGGCCAGACGATCGCGCACGGCGTCGAGGCCCTCGAATCGGCGGCCGCCGCGCACCGGGGGATAGGGGTCGGTTCTGCCGTGGTCGATGATGCGGGCAAGCACCGCTTCGGCGCCCGTTCGACGCTGCATCGCGAGCCACGAGTCGATCGCCCCGGGTTCGAGTTCGTCGTCCGAGCCGATCAGAGAGATGAAGGGCGCCGTCGAGCTGGCGAAGCCGAAGTTCATCGGCCCGGCGGGCGACGGGATGCCGTCGCGCAGCTCGAGCACCTCGACTCTGGGGTCGGCGGCGTACGCGCCGAGGTTGGCGCGGATGATGCCGGATTCGATGTTGTGCGCGACGACGATGACGCGCACGGGGGCCGCAGTGTGGTCGATCACTGAACCCACAGCTCGTGCAATGGGCCGTGTGCTCGTATGCACAGCGATCGTCACGTCAACTCGTGGTGCGCTCATGCACCCGGAGTGTAGGCGAACGCTGAGTGCCGCATCGGGCGAGGCCGGCCGAAGAGGCCCGCAACGGCATGAACTCGCGGAACACCACTAGGTGCAAGCTCGTACGCCGCGGCGCCGCACCGGGCCCGGAAACTACAGTCTTGCGGGGCACATTCGAAATCGAGAGAAGTGGTGAGACGAGACGCATGTCTGCAATGAAGAAGATCGCGATCTGGGTACTGGTGGCGATTCTCATCGTCGGCGCGGGGGAGGTCGCGCTGCGCATCATCATCCCGAAGCAGATCGCCGAGGCGATGCGCTCGCAGTTCCACCTCGACGCCGCCCACCCGGTCGAGGTGAGCACGAAGGGCATCGCGCTCGTCTCCGCAGTGCAGGGGCGCATCCCCGACACCCGCATCCACGTGCCCGAGCTGCCCGTCGGCGAGGGCATCGTGCCCGACGTCGTGCTGCACGCGCACTCGGCGCCCTTCGACCCGTCGAAGGGCGAGATCGAGCAGGGATCGATGCAGCTCACCTTCCCCGCCGACGAGATGGGCACGATCCTCGGGCTCATGGCCGGCGACGCCTGGCAGTCGGCGACCATCGAGAACGGCGAGATCCTCGTCGACTCGAGCTTCGACGTCGGCGGCATGCAGATTCCGATCTCGGCGGCCATCGCCATCACGCCCGGCGACGCGAACGAGCTGCAGATCTCGCCCGAACTGCGCGAGAACCCCGATTCCCCGGTATCGCTCGACGAGCTGCTCGCGATGGGCGGCGCCGAGCTCGCCCAGCCGAGCACGGTCTGCATGCGGGATTCTCTGCCGCAGGGCTTCACGATCACCGGCGTCGAAGTCACCGCCGACGGCGGGTTGCTCGTCACGGTCGACCTCGCGCCGACCATCCTGTCCGACCCGGCGGAGATGCGCGCCGGCACCTGCGACTAGGAGCACCTACGGGTAAGTTCGTAGTGTGTCAATGGGGTTGACATTGCCTGCTGTAATGTTTGATTGTTCTGCGCCTGCGACCCGTCGTGGCGCCCGACCGCGCCCTGGGAGCCCGAGACTTCATGACTCTGCCGTCGTATCCGCTGGATTTTTCGCTCCACTCCTACGAGGAGACCCTGAAGGCCTATCGAAAGGCCGGCTACGAGGCCACGCACTTCGCGGGCTTTCTCGACGACCCGCGTGAGAAGCATCTGATCCTGCGCCACGACATCGACAACGATCTGGAGCTCGCGGCCCGCGTCGCGCGGCTCGAAGCGCGCGTCGGCTGCACCGCCTCGTACTTCCTGCGCGTGCACGCCCGCGGGTACAACCTGCTGAGCCTGCCGTCGCTGCGCACCATCCGCGAGCTCGAAGCCCTCGGGCACGAGGTTCAGCTGCACCTCGAAGGCGGGCTGTGCGATGTGGTCGGCGGCGACAACCTCGAATGGGCCGAGCGGCAGCGCAGCGTCTTCGAAGCCGCGGTCGGCCGGCAGCTCACCGGATTCAGCTCGCACGAGCCCGCACGCATGGGCGGGGTGGAGTTCGCCGACTCGCTGCTCGCCCGCTGGTCTCCGACCGTGCGCTACCACGCCTATGAGAGCCGCTTCATGATGCCCACGATGAAGTACCTGAGCGACTCCAGCGGCCGCTGGCGCGAAGGCCACTTCGGCGACTGGGTGGGGCGCGAACCCATCATGCAGATTCTGACCCACCCGTTCTGGTGGTTCGAGAACGTACCCGCTGAGAACTACTGAACCCTAGAGCGTGTCTGTTGAATAGTTCAGCCAGGCAGTGACTCCGTTTGAATCGCCCTGGGTTTCGTTCCTATCGGGAGGCTTGCCCGGCAAGGGCAAGGGAGGGTGATTCCTGGCCAGCGTAATACGCCTGCTCGACCTCGACTGGGGTGCGGTAGCCGAGCTCACCATGGAGGCGGGAGTTGTTCCACCACCACACGTACTCGAGCGTCGCGAGCTCGACCTGCTCGACCGTCCGCCACGGACCCCGCCGACGGATCAGCTCGGCCTTGTAGAGACTGTTCACTGCCTCCGCGAGGGCATTGTCATACGAGTCGCCGACGGTCCCGGTCGAGGGCTTCGCGCCGAGTTCCGCGTTCCGATCGGTATAGACGATGGAGAGGTAGTTCGAGCCGTGACCGGCGTGATGAACGAGCTCGTCCAGCGGCCGTCAGCGGTGAACGCGGCCATGTTCAACGCCTGCAACGGCAACACGTCCGCCTTCAGCGTCGAGGCAACGTTCCAGCCCACGATCCGACGGCTGAACACGTCGATCACGAACGCCGTATACGCGAAGCCCTGCCACGGGGCGGATTCCAGTGGTCGTTGCAACACTCGGAGTTTGGAGTGGGAATGGCAGAGCAGAAGTACAGTCACGAGCAGAAACAGGCAGTGCTCGCGGCTGTCGATCGAGGGGCAACAATTCGCGCTGCCGCAATAGCTGTCGGGGTGTCACCTCATACCGGCTATCGGTGGGTGAAACAGGCAGGATTATCGACCTCGCGAAGCTCGCCGAGGAAATATTCAGACGAGGAGAAAGCCCGCTTCGTGGCGCGGCTTGCCCAGGTGCGGAACGTATCGAAAGTGTCACGCGAGCTCGGCATCAATCGGGTGACAGGGTATGCGTGGGCGCATCGCGCCGGTATCTTCACCAGTGACGATGCGAACGAACGGAAAGCCGAGTTTCTGCGCCTGCGCGCAGATGGCGTCCTTCGTGCTGACGCGGCCAGGCAGCTTGGTATCGAACAGCGCCAGGCGATGGACTGGGACCGCGGGATCAGGTCATTCGCAAAAGGACGGATCTACCCGGACGGCAGGGTCGTGCTGTATAACCAAGACGAGATACTTGCCAATGTGAGACGACCAAGAACCACGTGGGCACAAGGCGAGCACATCCGGTTAGGCCGGGTAGAGCAAGTCATCAGTGCCAGGTATTTGAGCCTGCGAGAACGTGAGCACATTAAAGACCTCTCCGCGCAAGGGCTCTCGATTCGGAAGATCGCATCACACCTCGGGCGGGCCCCTTCAACGATCAGCAGAGAGCTGCAACGCAATACGACCGGGCGGGGGCACTATCTGCCCCATACCGCGCATCGGCTTTCGGTGAAACGAAGGTTCCGGCCGAAAGCAGTGAAGCTCGCGGCCCCCGGACCGTTGCGGGACTATGTTGCTGCGAAACTTGAAAAGCGGTGGTCGCCTGAGCAGATCGCCCACCGTCTACGGAAAGACCACCCCGACGAGATGGAGATGCGGGTGTGTGCTGAAACGATCAACCAAGCAATATATGTGCATGCCAAAGGTGAATTGAAACGTGAGCTTGCCGCTTCGCTTCGGCGCGGTCGCAAACGACGCAAGCCACGCAAGATTTCCGAGCAGCGCACCCCGAGATTCGTGGACGAGATGGTGCCCATTTCCCAACGGCCAAGCGATGTCGATGATCGTGTGCTCCCGGGACATTGGGAGGGTGATCTGATCGCGGGTACGCAAAACCGTTCAGCAGTCGCGACGCTCGTAGAGCGGAACACGAGATACGTCGTACTGGGGCATTTGCCTGGCGATCATGGGGCTGAGTCTGTACGAGAGAGCCTCGTGCGTGCTCTTCACCCATTGCCTGAGCAGTTGCGTCGCTCTTTGACGTGGGATCAAGGCGCTGAGATGGCTGAGCACAAAGCGTTCACTGTCGCCACTGAAATGGATGTGTACTTCTGTGATCCGGGCTCTCCTTGGCAGCGAGGCACGAACGAGAACACGAACGGGCTGTTGCGTCAGTACCTCCCCAAAGGGGCTGATCTTCGCCAGTTCACATTGGAGCAGCTTGCCATGATTGCGGAGGAGTTGAACGGGCGCCCCCGAAAGTCGTTGGGCTGGGACACTCCGGCAGAGCGGATAGCTGCTTTACTGGAACCTGCATAAGTATCAACTGTTGCGACGACCACTGGAATCCGCCACGTCGCGACATACGTGATGTCCGCCACCCATAGCTTCCGCGGCGCGGGAGCGGTGAAGTCGCGCTGAACGAGGTCTTTCGGCTTCGCCTGCTCCGGATCGGGTTTCGTCGTGAACGCCCGACGGGCTTTCGAGACCCCGCGGACGCCGGCCAGGCGCATGAGCCTCGAGGTCTGGTCGCGGCCGACGTCCCATCCTTGCCGGCGCAGCAAGGCATGCATTTTCCGGACGCCGTAGACGCCGTAGTTCTCGCCGTGAAGCCGCACGATCTCTGGGACGAGCAACTCGTCACGCAACTGCCTGGCTGACTTCGGGCGGGCTTTCGCGGCGCGATAACCGCGGGAGGTGAAGAACCCTCGCACCGCGCCTGGAGGACGCAGCAGATGAGCTCGACCCCGAAACGCTGCCGGTTCTCGTCGATGAACCGGATCATTTCGTCGAGGGGTGGTCGAGCTCCTTCGCGAAAAAGATGCTCGCAGCTTTGAGGATCTCATTCGCCTTTCTCAGCTCCGCGACTTCGCGGCGCAGCCGGGCGTTCTCGGCTTCGACGTCGCTGGGCACGCCGGGCCGTTCACCGGCGTCAACCTCGCGGCGGCGATGCCAGACGCGCAGGGTCTCGGCGCTCATGCCGAGGAGCGCTGCGACATGCCGGACGGCCGTCATGAGGTTCGGGTGCTCGGGCTTCGCCTCGTCGAGCATCCGGAGCGCGCGTTCGCGCATCTCGGGCGAGTACTTCTGATTCATCGTGTTCCATCCTTGCTTGAAGAACGGAACGAAACCCAGGGCGAATCACCACCTCGACTACGGAGGTCTCTCCTACGTCAACAACGATCCGGGTCAGTACACCTAGGCCGCGAGCAGTGACCGGGCGAGCTCGACCGGACGCGTGAACAGCGCCTCGTGGCTGCCCGGCGTCTCGGTCACCGGCACCTCGCCGAGGCGCTGCGGGAATCGGGGCAGATACCCCCACTCGCCGGGAGGCAGTGACAGATCGGCGTCAGAGGCGACATAGCTCACGGGAACGCCCAGTGCAGCCCAGTCGAGCGCTGCCACCGGTTCGGTGAGGTACTGCATGGGCTGCGGGGTCAAGAGTCCATGGGCGAGCCGCTGCGCCTTCTCGTCGGCATCCTGCATGAAGGCCGATGAGAAGATCTCGAGCGGCAGCGCGATGCTGTTGTTGCCCGACGCCGCCGCGAGCCCGGTGAACGCCTCGACGTAGGAGGGCGGCACCTCCTCGAGCAGTGGGACCCCGTCATTCGGTACGAAGGCGCTCCAATAGACGAGCTTCTCCAGCCGCGACGCGAGCCGGGGTGCGGCCCCGGTCATGGGGTACCCACCCCAGCTGTGGCCGACGAGCGTGACGTTCTGCAGATCAGCGCCCTCGACGAGATCCACGAGATAGTCGATGACGTCGGTGAGGCTGTGCGATCGCGGGTCGTCGCCGTCGGCGAGACCAGGGAGGGTCGGGGCAATGACCCGATGGCCTGAACGGCGCAGTTCTTCTGCAACCGGGCGCCAGGCCCAGCCGCCGTGCCATGCGCCGTGAATAAGGATAAAAGTTCTGGTCATGAGCTGATCCACTCCTTCTTCGTTGAAGCCGTGTCTTAACCCGAGAATAGCGTCGCTCCGAAGCTCCTGGACATGAACTTCTTCATGCCAGAAGTAACATTGCAGGTGGTCAGCGCCCGCCGGTCGCGATGACGACGTCCGCGACATAGCGCGCGACCGACTGCAGCGAGTGATGCTCGGCGGCCCAATGGCCGAGCGCCTCGCGCTCTGCAGCGGACGCAGGATCGTCCACGAGCTGCGCCATCGCCGCCGCGACCGCATTCGCGTCGTAGGCGCAGGCTTCGCCCGCGCGCACGTGCTCGTTCGCATGCTCGAGCAGGTCGATCGTCGGGCCGGGGCCGGTGAAGAGCACCGGGCAGCCGACGTTCAGCGACGAGAAGGCCTTCGAAGCGTACGAGTACTCGTACACCGTGTCCGGTTTGATCGAGGCGAGGCTGGCCGCGGCGCTCGCGAGGTGCGGCACCAGTTCGCTCGGCGGCACCGGGTCGATGTAGTCGACGCTGTCGGTGATGCCGAGCTCGTGCGCCCGCGCCTGCAGTTTCGGCCGTTCGACGCCGTTACCGATGAAGCGCAGTCGGTGCCCCGGATGGGTGTCCAGGAAGCGGGCGAAGCCGTCGATGAAGATATCGGCGCCGTGGTACGGGGAGTAGCTGCCGGCGTAGACGAAGACCGGTTCGCGCTCGCGGACCGCGACGGGGAACTCGTCGACATCTGCGCCGAACCCGGTCACCGTCACCGCGCGCTTGGCGCCGAGCTCGCGTACGCGCCGCACCACGCCCTCCGAGACCGTCACGATGTGCGAAGCCCCGCGAAGCGCGAAGCGCTCGACTGCGCGCAGTGCGCGGATCACCCAGCCCGGCACCTCCTCGAGCTGTGCGGCATCGGACCAGATATCGGCGGCATCGTAGACGTACGGGATGCGGCGGAGGGCGCAGACCATGCGTACGACCGCGCCGGTCGTCGGCGGCGGTTCGACCAGCACGACGTGCGGCTTCGGCAGTACGAGCAGACGGAAGGCGAGCGGGATATCGAAGCTCATGTACCCGGCGTAGCCGCGCACGTACCCCGACTTGTCGCGCAGCACCGGCCTGGTGCGCACGCGCTCCCCGCGCGACTGCGGCTGCATTCCGGGCGGTGGCGTCGCGGTGAGCACATCGACCTCGTGCCCCTCGGCGAGGAGCGCGTCGACGACGGCGCCGAGGAACAGCGAGGCCGCAGCCGGTTCGGGGCGGTAGATGCGGGAAACGACTGCGATGCGCAAGATACTCCTGAGGACGATGCTGAAGGGGCCGGGCGCCGGGGACGGGCTACGCCCGCTCGACCCCCATGACGCCGGCGCCGTGCGTCTTCAGATGAGTGTATGCCTCCTCGTAGGTTTCGGCCTCCGGCACATCGTGCAGGCCGAACTTCGCCTGCACGAGCCCTACGAGACCGCGGCCGGGAGGGCTCAGCGGCTTGTCCTTGTGCTCGTGCGCGGGGTGCGGCGGCGCCTCCTGCGGGTTCTCGGGCAGCCACTGGGGCGAGGTCTCCGGCCAATCCTCGGGATGGCGCGGCTGTTCCAGATTCACCACCAGCGAGAGGCTGTTCGCGCTCTCGTCCCGCCGCGACAGCGGCTTGAGGCCGTGCTGCTCGCTGAGCGTTTTGATCACCGAGCCGTGATGCATCACGTCGTTCACGATCGTATTTCGGGCCGTGTAGGCCGAGACGGCGATCGCGGGAACGCGGCATCCGAGGCGCTCGAAGGTGAAGCCCATCTCGCCCGGCGCGGCATCCCCGTGCGGCGCGACGGTCGCGGGCGGCGGCACGTGGTCGTAGGTGCCGCCGTGCTCGTCGAAGGTGATCAGCAGCATGGTGTTCACCGCATTCGACCCCTCGTCCGACGCCGAATTCTTGATCGCCGAGTAGATGTTGTGGATCAGGGCCTCGCCCGCGCGCACATCGGAGACGGCGCTGTCGATGACGTCCATGCCCTCGAGGCTCGACTCCTTCAGCTTGCCGAAGGGCGGGTGGAAGTCGTTGTGGTTGAACGCCATGCGCGGCTCGACGAACGAGTAGGCGGGCAGATCGCCGTTCTCGACATCGATGTAGAACTGGTCCATGGTCGCGAAATGATCCGACTTCCAGAACTTCTCGAGCACCGGCGCGTGCAGCACGCCCGTGAACGCGAGCAGCTGCAGTTCGTCGTAGTAGATGCGCCAGTCCACACCCGCATCGTCGAGGCGGTTGAAGATCGTGGGCGACTGCTCGGAGTCGATCCACTTCTGGTACCCGCCGCCGTGCTTATTGGTGACGAAGCCGTGGGAGGTCGAGGAATGGAAGAACGAGCGGTTGCAGAAGGTCTGCGAGGGCACGGCGCAGAACCAGTGATCGAAGACCGCGAACTCCTGCGCGAGGGTCGAGAGCACGGGCAGCATGTCGGGTGAGAAGCTGCCCATGATGGTGTTCAGCTCGTCGGACGGCGGCTCGACGCCCTTCTGCAGACGCCGGTAGTTGATGTAGTAATCCTGCACGAACCCCGAATTGTCGGGCTGCAGCCCAGGCGCCGGGCTGTTGAACGGGTGCTCCATGTGCTCGACCCACAGCTCGGAGTTGCCGGCGGGAGCGACGGTGCCGAAGAGCTGCGTGTTGACGTGCGGAAACTCTTCGCCCGGGTCGGGGCTCGGCTGGCCCATGATGTCGTCGGTACTGCCCTCGTAGACGTGGGCGCTGTAAACCGTGCCGTCGGGGCCGGTGTTGCTGTAGTCGCCGAACGCGAGCCCCTCGAAGCTCTTGCCCTCGGGCAGCGTGTCGGGCGTGTAGAGGTAGCCGAGCAGATTGTCGAACGACCGGTTCTCGCCCATGACGACGACGAGATGGTCGAAGCCCGGGGTCTTGCGGGGCGAGAGGTTGGCGAAGTTGTCCGTGCCGGCCTGGAAGCCCGCACGATAGCCCGCCGCAGCACCGGCGGCCGCGCCGCCTCCCGCGAATACCGCACCCGCGGCGGCGACCCCGCCCCACTTCAGGAGGTTGCGCCGTGTCGGTTCGGGTGCGCCGGCTTCTTTGCTCACAGAGGGTCCTTTCTTGGCGGCGATGCAGCGGGTCGGCGGCCACGAGGCCGTGCCGTGCCCGAGCGTTACGTTAGCAGCGTGCCCCTGCGTTCGACGGTGGAAGCAGAGCGTCTCCGGCCGAGCGGCGAAACCTCGCCAGGGATCAGGCGCCTACGTGGTTTCCCGTGCCGGATCGGCGCCCGCCGCGCCGACGCCTCCCGGGCGGAGGGCTCGCAGCACGCGCGGTCCGAGCCAGCCGTGCAGAATGATGCTTCCGAGCACCGTGATCACCGTCACGTAGATGGCGGCGTTCGCGTCATCGTCGTTCAAGGCGTTGAAGGCGAGCAGCCCGAAGACGATGCTCGAAGTGCCGCGGGGGCCGATGAACCCGAGGGTGGTGCGTTCGCGGAGCGAGACCCGGCTCCCGAGGAAGGCGATGTAGACCGGCACCATGCGCAGCACCGTGAGCGCGAGAACGGCGAAGAGAATCCATGGCCAACCGGCCGGAGTGGTGAAGACCAGCGCCGTGACCGAGCCGACGATGAACCACATGAACAGCGACGCCACGGCGCCGAGATCATCGACGAGGGCGAGCTCGGCGTGCGGCACGTCGTGGTCGTCGCCGCGACCCCGGGTGCGCAGCAGCTTGTAGGCGATCCCTGCCAGGAACGCGGCGACGAAGCCGTTGCCGTTCAGTGCGACCGTGCACTCGTAGGTGACGAACGGCACGAGCAGCATGGCGACGCGCACGCCGTGCGCATCGACCCAATCGCGTGCGAGGGCGAGGCGGACGGCGGCTCCCATGAATCCGCCGACGCCGACGCCGACGAGCACCGCGAAACCGGCGGCGGGAAGGGCATGGCCGAGCGCCTCGGCGGGAGTGAGCGCCTCGCCATCGTTCGCGGCGCCCAGCAGCAGCAGCGCGAAGGCGAAGATGGGCGAGAATATGCCATCGTTGTAGCCGCTCTCCACGGCGAGGCCGTGCCGAAGCCTGCGGGGCACCAGCCGGTCGCGCATCATTTCGGGAGAGGGGGCGAAATCGACCGGCAGCACGATGCAGGCGAGCACCAGCACCAGCGCGATCGACGAGGTGCTGAACAAGGGCAGGTCGAACAGCGGGATGGCGACGGCCCCGGTGAGGATCAGCGATAGCGGCAGGGCGACGACGAGGAGGCGGGTGACCACCGAGCGCTCTCCGGCGAGGAAGCCGCCGCGCACCTCGGTCGCGTCGACGAAGAGGAGCACCGCCAGGATGAGCTCGACGATGTGCTCGGCGAGATCTGTGTTCAGATGCTCGCTGATCTCATCGCGCAGGAAGAGGCCCGCGATCGTGCCGCACAGCACCATCGCCACGGCTCCCGAGATATGCCAGCGCCGCAGCCGTTTGCTGACGACCGTCCACAGCAGGATCGCAATCGTATTGCATACGAGGAGGGTGGCCATGTCGCGTCCTCTCCATGAACTGCCATGCCGGGCCGTGTGCGCCCGGGTCTGGCTGACCAGAGCGAACCCGACCAGACTATATCGCCGTGCCGCGGAGGCCGCTGCCGCGGAGGCTCGAGCCCTCGCCTCTGCGTAGTTTCACGTAGGGGCTCGGCGACGGTGCTGAAAAGCCCGGGAGGGAAGAATCTCAATGGTCTGCACCATTCGCAGCAGCTGCTCGCACCTCATGCCGCACGGGTCGCTATGCGGGCGATGACCGGCATAGCCGCCGTGGTAGACAGTTTGCAGGGAATGCGCGGGTATTCCACGGATCTAGCAGGCGCGAAGGGGTGAAGACGCAGTGATGTCGCCGAAAGTTGCCATCAGGCTCGCCGGGTTCACGCGACGCGACGCGACGTGCATGCGCTACGTCGCCGACGCCCTGACACCCGCGCAGCTGGCGGGACGGAGCATGCTGCCGGAGATCCTGCCATTCGTGCCCGCCATGAGCGACAGCGTCGTGCCCCGCGACAGTACGCCCGCCGCCCGCCGCCTGCTGCTGCGCGCGGCATTCGACGTCACCGGCCGGCCGGAGATCGTGCTCGCCGCCTCCGCAGTCGACGCATCGGTGCTGCTGCTCGGGCCGCTGAAGCAGGAGCTCAAGATCATCGATGGGCTGCTGCGCTTCGCGGACGAACGCGTACGTTCACGGGTCGTGCACGAGGCGAGCCCGTTCGAACGCAGAGAGGCCTATGTCGAACTCGCGCGCGCGGCGAGGCGCTCGGGGTGCCGCGAGGCCGCACTGCTCTACACGGCCCGCTCGAGCGACCTCGGCCGACAGCGCCCGCTGGTGCAGTCCATTCTGCAAGAGGCTCAGTCGCAGCTCGAACGGGGATACACGCGCAATGCCTACGCGCTGGCGCACAGCGTGATCGACTCCACGCGCGACGCCCAGGCCCAAGCGCTGTCGATCTGCGGAAGAGCGGCATTCTGGCACGGCTGCTTCGATGAGGCCCGCGAGTTGCTCGGCCGCGCCGACGACCATCGCGATCTCGTCGAACTGAGCCACCGGATCGAACAGGGCCCCGCGCCGCACCCCGACAACCGCAAACGCGGCGTCGAGGTCGCCGAGTGGCTCGGCGAAGTCGCCGAGGCGCACGCCGACAAGCAGGCCATGGACGGCATCGGCACGCTCACGGAGCTGTGGTACTCGGAACAGTTCGACGAGTGCGACAGCTACGGCGCTCAGCTGCTGCTGACGATGTCCGCCCTGGGCAGAAGCAACGGGTGGACGACCCAGGGCCACCGCCTCACGCCGCTCGCCGATGCGCAGATGTGCGCGCTCAAGTCCGGAGTCCAGATACAGGCGGGGAAGCTGGAAAGCGCGGCTCAGACCATCTCCGAGGACATGCCGCGGATGCCGCTCGAGCACGCCGCGGCGGGCGTGATCCCGAAATTCATGCGTTTGCTCGCGGAAGCCGGCGTGCCGGTCGATCTCGCGCTGGCAGAGCGCTTCGAAGCGCTCCTCGGGGCCCAACCGGAGAAGCACGTCGCGTTCGGCCCGGTTGCGGGTGAACGCTTCGCGGCGGCCGCGCAGGCGCTCGCCCAGAAGGCCGTCGAACGGGCCGACTCGTGCAACGAGCAACAGGCGGTGCCGGCGCTCACCCCGCGGCAGCAGGCCGTGCTGGGGCTCGTGCTCCGTGGAATGACGAACCGCGAGATCGGCGAGGTCCTGCGCATCAGCGAGCGCACCGTCGAGGTGCACGTCGCGGCGCTTCTGCGCAAGGCCGGCGTGACGTCGCGCAGCCGGCTGATCGCGCTCCTCATGCAGACCGGAGAGTGAGTCTCTTCGTCGTGCGAGGTCAGCCGCGTCGGGTGATCAGCGCGCCGGCGAGCAGCGTGCGGAACGGCGCCTGCGCGTGGAACCAGCGCAACGGGCTGCGCGTCAGCAGCACCGCGGGCGACGTGTAGCGGCTGCGGGCCGCGATCATCGCACGCACGGACACCGCATCGAGCTCGGTGTCCGAGCCCAGCGCATCGAGCACGCGGCGGTCCGCGAGCGACAGCAGCCCCGGCGCCGACGGCGACAAGCGCGTGAGCCGCGCGAGCACCGCACGGAACGGGGCACGGTTCTCGCGCAGCTGCTCATCCGAGTTCGCCCGCAGCAGGAGCGCATCGAACACGTGCATTCTGATGAGCTTCACGACAACGGCCTCGCGCACCCGGGCCGGGGCCTGCGCGAACCACGGCATCGCCTCGAGGTGGTCGAGAAACGCGAAATCCTCGGCCAAGGGGCGCGCCTCGGAGGTGACGCGGTCGCCGGCGTCGCCGTTCACGATGTAGGCGGGGCCTGCGAGGTCGTACGCGAGGCGCGCGCCTGTGAACCACACCGTCAGCGAGTAGGCGAGATCCTCGCCCGACCCGACACCGGTGGTCAGCCGCAGGCCGCCGAAGCGCTCGCGCGACACCATGCCGAGCGGCGCGCTGCGATACGCGAGGCGATCCCTGGCGCCGTCGAGATCGCGCACCCGCCGACCGAGCCGTACGGGAGGGTACGGATCGACCCCGCCGCTCGCGAGCCGGATGCGCGCGAGCACCGCGTCGGCACCCGTCTCGCGTTGCAGCGCCAACCACGAATCGATCGCGCCCGGCGCGAGCTCGTCATCGGAGCCGAGCAGCGCGACGAACGGCGCCTCGGCGCGGGCGAAGCCGAGATTCATAGGGCCGGCGGGGGAATGGATGCCGTCGGCCAGACCGATGAGCCGCAGCCGCGGGTCGTCCGCGAGATCGCCGAGCCGCTCGCGGATGATCTCGGGGTCGATGTTGTGCGCGACCACGGTCACCCGCACCGGGGCCTGCGTGCCGGTGAGCACCGAACCGGCCGCGCGGGCCACCGGGCGCTCCGCCGAGTGCACCGCGATGACGACGTCGACTGCATACTCGTTCACCCTGCCATCTTACGGAAAACACGTACTCCAGGTCGTGCGCGCGCGAGGCAGTAGAGTTGACCGCGGCCCTTTTCCGACGCAGAACCGAGACTATGAACCCGAGAACCGCAGCGATCCTCGCAGAACGCACGCCGCGCCTCGACGTGCTCACCGGGCTGCGCTGGTGGGCCGCATTCATGGTCTTCCTGTACCACATGCGCGTCTTCGCGCCGCTGCCGGGCAAGATCAACCTCCTCTTCAACCAGGGCTACTTCGGTGTCACCTTCTTCTTCGTGCTCTCGGGCTTCGTGCTCACCTGGTCGATGCGGCCGCAGGTGCCGACGAGCACGTTCTACTGGCGCCGCTTCGCCCGCATCTGGCCCGCGCACATGGTCGCGCTGCTCGTCGCCATCCCGGTCTTCTACACCTTCGCGCCGATTCCCGAAGGCAGCTTCCTGAAACCGTTCGACCTCGGCATCCTGCTGCTCTCGGTCGTCGTGCTGCAGGCATGGTGGGCGAACCCCGTCATCCTCTTCTCGGGCAACCCGGCCGCCTGGACCCTCTCGGTCGAGGCGCTCTTCTACGCGATCCACCCGTGGGTGTCGCGCATCCTGCTGCCCCTCACGAAGCGCGGTGCGCTGCTCTTCTCGCTCGCCGCGATCGCGTGGGCCTTCGCCTATCGCCTCGGCATGACGCTCTGGCCCGAATCCTGGCTCGCCGCCGTGCCCGTGCCGGTCACCCGCGTGCCCGAGTTCCTGCTCGGCATGGGGCTCGCCTGGGCCGTGCGCAGCGGCTGGCGCCCGCGCTTGCACCCGTTCGTCGGCGTCGCCGCGATCGGCGCCGCGCTGGTCGTCATCATGGGCTCCGAGTTCTTCAACGGGATCCGCCCGCTCGGCGTGCTCGCGGGCTTCGGCAACGAGATCTTCACGGTCGCCACCGGCCTCGCCATTCTCGTGTTCAGCCTGAACACGCTGCGCGGGCGCCGCTCCATCTTCGAGACCAAGCTGCAGGTGAGGCTCGGCACCTGGTCGTTCGCCTTCTACCTCGTGCACGCCACCGCGATCTACCTCGCCCTGCGCGTCTTCGGCCCGCAGGCCCCCTCGTGGAGCAACATCGGGTGGAACCTCGCGCTGCTCGCCGTCGACATCCTGCTCGCCTGGCTGCTCTACCGCCTCATCGAGCACCCCGTCGAGGGGCGCATGCGCCGCTGGAAGGACGCCCGCGATAAGACCCGCGCCGAGCGGGGTGCCGGGCGCGGCGCAGCTGCCGCCTGAGCCTCGGAAGAGGTGTGCGCTCCCGAAGAGGCGTGGAGCCTGAAGCACCACCCAGGGCATGCCGGTGATGCATGAGGCTCCACACTGGGGGCGCTGTGCCGGCGAGCTGGATGAAATGGCCCGTGTTCGAGGCGCGTGACGGAGATCCGAGCTCCGCACGCGTGTGCCTGAGCCCGGGCTACGCTCGGATCCAGCGCGACGTGAGCGCCCGGGCGCTCGCCTCGCCCGTGTGCATCCGCGCCACGAAGCAGGGGCCGGCCGCCGCGAGCTCGCGCATGCGCGCCGGGTCGGCGATGAGCTCGGCCACCACATCGTGCAGCGTATCGGGCGTCGCCTCGACGATGGGCAGCTCCACGCCCGCATCGCGTTCGACGGTCTCGCGCACCTGCGGCAGCACGTGCCCGACGACGACGCGGCCGGCGGCCATCGCCTCGCACGCCGCGACCCCGTACGAGCCGAGCCGGAACTGGTCGAGCACGATATCGGCGCCCGCGAAGACGCCGGGCATCTCGGCCGACGGCGTCGACCCGATCAGCTCGTATTCGAGCGCGCCGCTCGCGACAAGGGGGGCCATGGCGGGCTCGATGCTGCCGCTGCCTTTCTGCAGGTGGTTGCTGGACGCATGGATGACGCGCGGCCGGCTGCTGCGCGCGGCGGGCAGGAGCGGCGCATCCGTGGCGAAGCGCTCGGCATCGACGACGACCGGGCACCACGTCGCACCGGGCACGTCGATGAGCAGGTCGGGCGTCGAAACGAACACGGGCCGCCCCATGCGCTCGAGCAGGGCAGCGTTCTCGCGGGCGTCGCTCTGCAGGTCGGCGGTGCGCGGGTCTTCGGGGTACGGCGACCACGGGGTCAGCGCCGCATGCCGCTCGGGGTCGCGGATGTCGGTGCCGTGGCAGATGAACGCGACCGAGACGCCCTCGGCTTCGAGCGCCCGCACCTCGGCTTCGAGGTCGCGGCCGAAGCGCTTTCCGAACATAGGCCGCTCGGCCTCGACCAGCACGTGCGTGAACCGCTTCGCGGCCTGCCACTCGGCTTCGGCCCACTCGGCCGACGCGTTCACCGTCGCGATCGATACCGGCGTATCGGCGGGGAAGGCGTAGCCGCCCGGCAGCAGGACGGCGCAGTTGCGGGCCGCGACCGTTTCGCGTTCGCCGTCGACGCTTTCGTTCCCGGCCCCGAACTGCTCCAGGGATCGCGCCCACAGGTAGCCCTGGCCCGAGTAGTTCGTCGGCGCGATGTAGACGCGTACATCGCCTCCGGGCACCTCGGTGTTCGCACTCGCCGCGCCCCCGCCGAGCAGCTTGCCGCTCACGCGCCCGATGAACCCGTCGGGGTTGCGCGCGGCCGACTCCATGAGGCGCCCCATCCAGCGCGGCATGCGCGACTTGTTCTTGACCGCCCAGTCGGCGGCGGATGCGAAGAACTGCTTCATGCTCATGGCTTCCGAGAGTACCGCCTGAGCGCCGGCGCTGACGCGGCCACCCGCAGCAGCACATCGCGCACCTTGCGGCCCGTCGCGAGCATCGAATGCTCCTCGGCCGCCCATTCGGCGACCCGCTGCCGCTCGTCTGCCGGCAGCGGGTGGTCGGCCGCGGCCCGCATCGCCTCCGCGATCGCGTCGGCGTCGTAGACGACCGCGCGCCCGACGGGCAGAGAGCCGGCCGCCTCGTCCATGAAATCGACCGTCGGGCCGACGCCCGCGAAGATGACGGGGCAGCCGCTTGCGAGCGACGAGTACGCCTTCGATGTGAACGCGTAGGCGTATCCGCCATCGGGGTCGAGGGTGGCGAGGCTCGCGACTGCACCGTTCAGCTGCGGGCGCAGCTCGGCCGCAGGGATCGACTCAGTGAATTCGACGCTCGATGCGACGCCGAGACGGGCGGCCTCCGTGCGCATGGCCTCGACGCCGGTGCCGTGGCCGACGAACTTCAGGCGGTACCCGGGGTGCGTCTCGTTGAAGCGGGCGAACGCGTCGATGAGAATGCCGGCACCGTGCAGCTCGGTGAAGGTGCCCGCGTAGAGGAAGAGCTTCTCGAGTGGGCGCTCCTCGTACGAGAAGACCGAGGTGTCGGCGCCGAAGCCGGTCACCGTCATCGGGGTGTCGACCCCGAGCTCGCGCACGCGCCCGACCACGCCCTCCGAGATGGTCGTCATGGCGGCGGCGCCCCGCATCGCGAAGCGCTCGACCCAGCGCAGCGCCCGCACCACGAGCGACGAGTCGGTGGCGTGCCCCGCCGCATCCGACCAGATGTCGGCCGCGTCGTAGACGTACGGTATGCGGCGCAGCGCGCAGATCACCCGCACGACCGCGCCCGTCGTGGGCGGCGGCTCCACGAACACCACCGACGGGCGGCGCACGAAGAGCAGCCGGAACGCGAGCGGCACGTCGAACGACAGGTACTGCAGATAGCCGCGCACGTAGTCGCTCTTGTCGCGCAGCACCGGGAAGGTGCGCACCCGCTCAGAGCTGCTCGGCGATCCCTGGCGAGAACCGCCCGACCGCCCGCGCAGCGAGCGCGGGGGAGTCACCGTCAGCACCTCGATGTCGTGCCCGGCCTCAGCGAGCGCATCGGAGACGCTGCCGAGGAACAGGGAAGCGGCGGCGGGTTCGGGGCGGTAGATGCGGGAGGCGATGGCGAAGCGTTCGACCGAAGTCATGCGTGCGAGTGTACGTGGAAAGACGTAGTGAAAGCTGCGCGGGGGCCTCGACCCGGCCCGATCGCCGCCCGAACGGCACCCGGGCGCCGCACGGTGCGCCCCGCCGCGATGGATGATGCCTCGGGTAGGATTCATCGGGAGAATCCGCGGCTGAGAGGACACGCACGCACATGGAGTCGAGCCGCTGGAAGCGCATCGTCATCACCCTGGCGCTGGGCCTCTTCGCGTTCGTCGGGCTCGGCGGCTGGGCGCTCGCCTCGCCCGTCGGCGCCGCCCCCGACGACGACTACCACCTCGCGAGCATCTGGTGCGCCTGGGGCGAGACCGAGAACGTGTGCGAGCCCGGCTCGGAGGCGCTCGTGCAGGAGGTGCCGAGCTGGCTCGTGCTCTCGGCGCACTGCTACGCCGCGAACGACGAGCAGAGCGCGGCCTGCGTACCCGAAGACGAAGACCTCATGGGCACCACCCGCACCAACGCGGGCGGCGGCTATCCGCCCGTCTTCTACTCGGTGATGCGCGTCTTCGTGACCGACAACATCGAGGGCTCCGTCATCGCGATGCGCCTCTTCAACGCGGCCGTGTTCGTCGGGCTCACCATCGCCGTGCTCGCCCTCATCAGGCCGGGGCGGCGCGGGCCGATCCTGTGGGCGTCGACCGTGGCCCTCGTGCCCGTCGGCGTCTTCTTCATCGCGAGCTCGAACCCGAGCAGCTGGGCCGTGCTCTCGGGCCTGCTCGTGTGGGTCGCGCTCACCGAATACCTGAGAACCGACCGGCTCGGCCCCCGCATCGGGCTCGGCGCGCTCGGCGCGCTCGCCGGCACCATGGGGGCCGGCGCCCGCAGCGACGCCGCCAGCTACGTCGCCTTCGCCGCCGTCATCGCCATGATCATGAGCTTCCGGCGCAGCCGCCAGTGGCTGGCGCTGTGCCTGCTGCCGCTCGGCCTCATCGCCGTCGGCGGCTACTCCGTGCTCACCTCCGGCCAGACCAGCTGGGCCGTTGTCGCCGGCGCCGAGGCGATCACCGCCCCGAGCTACGGCATCGGCGACCAGATCAAGCTGCTCATCTCGAACATCACCCAGCTGCCCTTCCTCTGGGCCGGCAACCTCGGCGCCTGGCGCCTCGGCTGGCTCGACACCCCGGTGCTGCCGAGCGTGATGGTCGTCATGATCGGCGTGTTCGTCGCCCTGCTCATGTGGGGCCTGCAGAAGCTCGGCTGGCGCAAGACCCTCTCGCTCGCACTGACGCTCGCAGCCCTCGTCGTGCTGCCGCTCTACGTGCTGCACGGCCAGCACGCCAACGTCGGCCTCGAAGTGCAGCCGCGCTACATCCTGCCGCTCATGCTCATCTTCATCGGACTCGCCACGAGCGGCTTCGACTCCGACAACCTCGGCCTCAACAAGATCCAGGCCTTCTTCGTGTTCTTCGGCGTCGGCGTCATGAACGCGCAGGCGATGCACACCAACATGCAGCGCTACCTCACGGGCGTCGACGAGGCCAACGGCAACCTCAACCAGGGCTACGAGTGGTGGTGGAGCACCGTACCCCTGCCGCCGCTGACCGTCTGGTTCGTCTCGAGCGCGGCGTTCGGGCTGTTCCTCTTCGGGCTCTACCTGCTGCTCTTCACGAAGCGCGGGCAGCGGCTCATCCCGGGCACGAGCTCCGCGGCGATGGTGCCGGCGCTCGCCGCAGCGCCGGCGGCCGAGCCGGCGATCGCGGGCGGGGCCGCCCCTATCACCGCACCCGATACGACCGCTCCTGAACCGGCCCCCGAAGCCGCAACGGAGACCGCCCCCGAGGCCGCCGAGGAGGACTCCGCGAAGCAGGTCGCCCCGTGAGCGCGCCCCGCATCTCGGTAGCGCTCGGCACCCACAACGGCGAGCGCTTCATCGGCGAGCAGATCGCCTCGATCCTCGCGCAGACGCGGCCGGTCGACGAGATCGTGCTCAGCGACGACGCCTCCCAGGATCGCACCGTCGCGATCGTCGAGGACGCTGTCGCGGCCCACCGCGACGTGCACGGCACCGCCCCCGAGCTCGTCGTGCTGCGCAACGACCCGCCGTTGCGCGTCACGAAGAACTTCGAGCAGGCACTGAGCACCGCGACCGGCGATCTCATCGCGCTCTGCGATCAGGACGACGTGTGGCATCCCGAACGCATCGAGCGTCTCGCCGCCCGCTTCGACGACCCCGCCACGCTCTACGTGTTCAGCAATGCGCGCCAGGTCGACGCGGCCGGCGCACCGCTCGGGCACGATCTCTTCACGGCGCTCGCGATGTCGGCCGAGGAGCGATCCCTGGTCGAAACCGGCCGCGTCTATCAGCAGCTGCTGCGCCGCAACCTCGCGACCGGCGCGACCGTCGTGCTGCGCCGCGAGGTCGTCGAGGCCGCTCTGCCCTTCCCGGATTCGTGGCTGCACGACGAATGGCTCGCCCTTGTCGCCTCGCTGCGCGATGGCGTGCGCATGCACGACGAGCAGCTCACCGACTACCGCCAGCACGACAGCAACGAGGTCGGCATGACGCGGCTCGGCGTGCGGCAGAAGGTGCGCATGTTCGCCGAGCCCCGCACCGATCGCAACCGTCGCCTCTACCTGCGCGCCGCGGCGCTCGCATCGCGCATCTCCGGGCTTCCCGGGGCGAGCCCCGAACGCATCGCCGAGGCGCAGGAGAAGTACCTCTTCGAGGAGGCGCGACAGGCGTACCCCGAAGCGCGAGCGCTGCGCATCGTGCCCGTGCTCAGGCAGCTGCGGCTCGGGCGCTATGGTCGTTACGGCACCGGCCTGAAGGATGCGGTGCGCAACATCTTGCAGCCCGTGTAGCGCGGGCTGCGCACGGGGAGGCCGCATGCGACAGGAGACGCCGCGACGAGAGCAGCGTGAAGCGCGCATCTCTGCGAAGACTGGAATCGTCGTGGGGTACCGCCATGCGCTGCGGCGCATCGGGCGCGGCGCCCTGCTGGTCGTGCTGGTGCAAGGCGCCGTGGCGCTTGTCGCGGTGCCGGCGCTGGCGTTCATGTTCTCCGAAGGGGTGCGATCCGCCGGCCTCAGGTCGCTCACCACCGACGACATCTCGAGCCTCGTCACGAGCCCCTGGGGCCTCGGTATCGTCATCGCATCGCTCGTGTGCGCGGTCATCGCGATCGTGCTGCAGATCATGGTCTTCCTCGTCGCGGCGAACCTGCGGCAGGCAGGCATCACCCCCGGGCTACGCAATATCACGCATGCGATTCTCTCGATCGCGAATCGGCTCCGTCGGCAGCCCGGCACGCTCATGCTCATCCCGTACATCGTGATCGTCGTGCCGCTCGCGCACATCGGTGTGAACTCGGCCCTGACTCGCTGGGTCGCCGTGCCCGCCTTCGTGAGCGACGAACTGCTGAAAGAGCCGCTGCACGCCGTGCTGTACACGGCGGTCATGCTCGGCATCGCCTACCTCAATCTGCGCCTCGCATTCGTGATGCCGGCGATCGTCACCACGCAGGTCGGCGTACTCGGCGCGTTCGCCGCGAGCTGGCGGTCGACCAGATGGCGCAGCGTGCAGGTGCTGCTGCTGTTCGCTGCGATCGTGCTGCCGCTCGTGGCGCTCACCGCGCTCATCGGGGGCGTCGCCCTGCTGCCGGTCTGGCTGACCGATAGCGTGCTGCCGGCCGCCTCGCCGGTGACCGCAGCGATCATGTTCGGACTCGCGCAGCTCCTCGTCTTCCTCGTCACCGGGCTGATGCTGTGGGTGCAGGCGCACCTGCTCATCGCCGCGTACCGCGGGCGCGCAGCACAGCGCTCGCCTGTCGCGCAGGAGCCCTCGCCCGAAGCGCTTCCCCGGACCGCGGAACCCGCGACGGCGGCAGCCGGCGCATACCCTGGCGCATCCCCGGCGAGCACACCTTCCGGTCGCACGCCGAACGGGCGACCGCTGCGGCTCGCGATCATCGTCGGCGGTCTCGCCGTGGTCGCCGCGCTCGCGGTGCACTCGTACGCGGTGATCGACGAACGCAGCACGGGCAAGACCACGATTCTCGCCCATCGCGGCTTCACCGAAGGCGGCGTCGAGAACACGGTCCCTGCGCTCGAAGCGGCGATCGATGCGCAGGCCGATGTCGTCGAGCTCGACGTGCAGCAGACCGCCGACGGCGAATGGGTGCTGATGCACGACCCCGACCTCAAACGGCTCGCCGGTCTCGATACGCGCATCGCGGACCTGGCCCAGGCCGATGCGACGCAGATCGAGGTGAAAGACGAGGCGGGCAACACTGCGACCATCCCCTCGCTCGAGGAATACCTGCAGCGGGCGAGCGACGGCGGGCAGACATTGCTCATCGAGGTCAAGGTGCACGGCGGTGAGACACCCGACTACCTCGACCGCCTCATCGCGACTGTCGACGGGCACGGTGGGCAGAACGATCACTACTTCCACACGCTGAGCGCGAAGGTCGTCGACGAGATGAAGCAGCAGTACCCCGACCGGGCGATCGGGTACATCGTGCCGCTGTCGTACGGCGGGGCGCCCGTCGAGTCGTCCGCCGACTTCCTCGTCGTCGAGCAGGCCGTCTACTCGCACGACGTGCTCAACACCGTGCATGCGAGCGGCAAAGAGCTCTACGTCTGGACGGTCGAGGATCCGCGCGATATGCGCTACCTCTTCCGCGACGGGGTCGACGGCATCATCTCGGATCGCCCCGACCTCGGCCTCGCCGAGCTCGAGCGGGTGCAAGCCGACGCCCGGGTGCTGCCCGTGCTGCTCGACGATCTGCGCGACCTCATCAAGCTGTAGCCCTGAGGTCGCGGTCGGGCCCGGTACGGGTGAGCACGTACTCCGGATCGGCTGTTCTCGCCATCGGGCTAACCTGAAGCCGGTGGCCGGTCAGTGCGCAACGCATCGGCGTGCACCTATCGCATCACTGCCGGCCGCTCAATACCCGGTCGCGCGGCTTTACCCCTGGTCGCACGGTCAACGTGCAGGTCTGCCTCGTAGCTCAGTCAGCGCCGGGCTGCGGGGCAGACCCCTCGCGTGCGGCTCAGCCCCAGCGCACGCCCCCGTCTTCGATGCAGAAGGCGGTGTCCTGATTCTCGGGCGCGAGGCAGGTCTCGTCCACGAGCTCGCGATCGCCGAGGGGATCGGCGAGTTCGACGGTTGCCGGGACCGCAGGGCTTCCCTGGCACGTGTATAGAGTACGATCGGAGCCTGATGCGAGTGGTTCGACGACGGCGCGGATCAGAATACGGCCGGTCTCGTACGTCACCTGGGGCGGCAGCGTCTTCCCCGTTACACCGCTCGAACACTCGGCGCGAGTGACCAAGATCTTGAACTCGGTGGTCTCCGGAGTCAGTTCTTGGCCTGATTGCAGCTCCCACGTCCCTGGCGAGCCCTTCGCGGCCGGAGTCGGCGTCGGGACCGAGCTCGGTGTCGCCGGTGATGCCGAGGTCGGCGACGCGGGCGGTCCCGACGCTTGGGATCCGTATGCGGTGAGAACCGTCAGCGCCGCACCGAGCAGCGCCACGACCGTGGGATTCGTCGACTGCGCATAGCCGCACCATAGCCGGTCGTGCAGCGTCAGCGGGGCATCGTTGGGAGAACGTTACGGCGGTTCCGTCGCCCGTCGCCCGACCGTATGCGATCGGCCGACGGTGCGGCCGATCCCTGGCGAGATCTCAGATCTACGGCCGAAACCGTATCGAAGGGCGATGCCAGCCGGCTTGAGTGCCGACGACGACTCTTCGCGGGCGGATAATCTGAAGTACCGGCCTTGTTGATTAAGGTTATGCTGTTTAAACTTAACTATCAATCGCGGTGGTGAAAGTTATTGGACGGAAAGATGAATGGGTTCGCGACTGCCGGGGTGTGGCCCCCGCACGGTGCGGAAGTTCTGCCCTGGCAGCAGAAAGCTCGCGGCGGTACGCGCGAGGACCGCATGCTGCGCAGCGTCGAGGTCAGCATCCCGCCCGTCATCGCTGAACTCGATTATCTCCCTTCGCTTCTGACGCAGGTCGAGAGCGAGCGCGCCTTGATCGCAGCGGCCCGAGCGGAAGCCGATGCGACAGCGGATGGGCACAGCGCAGCCCTGTCCCGTTTCATGATCCGCAGCGAGTCCGTCGCGTCGTCGAAGATCGAACGCATCAGCGCGAGCGCCGAGGACTTCGCGCGAGCGCTGGCAGGAAGTCGCGGCAACTCGAGTGCGACGAGCATGGTGGCTGCGAGCCGTGCGATGGTCGGGCTCATCGAAGAGGTCGGCGCGGCCGGGAGGTTCAGCTCGGACATGATTCTGGCCGCCCACCGCCACCTGATGGAGGACGACCCCTATGAAGCCGAGTACGCGGGTCGAGTGCGCGATATGCAGAACTGGGTCGGTGGCAGCGACCATTCGCCGCGGGGGGCGCTGCATGTCCCGCCCCGGCCTGAACGATTGGGCGAGCTGTTCGATGATCTGGTCGCTTATCTCAACCGCGATGATGTGCCGGTGATCGTACAAGCGGCGATCGCGCATGCGCAGTTCGAATCCATACACGCATTCACCGACGGCAATGGACGGATCGGTCGTGCACTGGTCAGCGCTTCGATGCGGCGCCGCGGAGTGACTGAGAACGTCATCGTTCCGCTCGCCAGCGGTTTGCTCGCTCGACGCGAAGACTATTTCGACGCACTCACTGCTTATCGTGTCGGCGACCCCGGCCCGATCATTCACCTGTTCTCAGTGTCGGCGCGAATAGCGGCGGAAGAAGCGCGGGGGGCGATCGCGCGCACGGCCGAGATACAGCAAGAATGGCGTTCCGAGTACCACCCGCGCGCGGGGTCGACCGGTAGTGCGCTGCTCGAAGCATTCATCGATCATCCGGTGATGTCGGCAGAGGCGATCGAGCAGGTAGTCGGCGCGTCTGACCCGGCTCGGAACGCGGCGATCTCCGCAATGGAAACCGTCGGGATTCTGCGTGAAATAACGGGCCGGAAACGTGACCGAGTGTGGGTCGCGTCAGAACTGCTCGCCGAACTCGACGAGCTCGACCGCCGCATTCGGAAGCGGATGGGCTCCGAAGCCGGATAGCTGCGTGGCAGGCGACGCGGCGACCGGCCCGCCTACTCGTCGTCGACGTCGAGCGACCCCGACAAGCGCCACACGGCGGCCGTGAGCTCGGGCACCTGCTCGGCGATCTCGCGCAGCAGTGCGAACTCCGCCCGGTCGGCATTGCGGCGGTGCTCCGCCGCGTCGGGCCCGGAGCCGCGGGCGGCGAGGCGGGTCATCGAGTACTCCGCCATACGACCGCGATCCTCGAGCATCTCGTCGCGCAGCGCGGTGACGACGAACTCGTCGACGCCCGGCACCTCGGCCACGGCCTCGGCGGGGTCGCGCCCATCGCGCATCATGTGCTCGAGAATGGTGTCGCGCTCGAGCTTCGCGAACATGCGCAGATGCTCGAGACGCTCCGAGGTGACGGCGATCATGAGTCGCGCGGCTTCCGGGCCCGGGCCGCCGGGGCCGCTGCGGCTGTCACGGCGTTCTCGCGAGGGATCGGCACCCGCCGCCACGGCTCGCGTCTGGGTTCGGCGTCGAGCGACGGCAGCTGGAAGTCGACCCGTGATTTCACGGCGAGCAGCACGAGCAGCATCCAGCCGCCCTCGATGAGGATGCGGCTCTCGGTGAGCGACTGCACGACCAGCGCGATCATCACGAGCCACGGCCACAGGGCGCTCGTCGCGTACGGCAGGGGCGGGCCGTAGCCACGGCGGGGCGGGTCGACGGCGCGGAACCAGGTGCGCCACAGCGTGAGCACCACGAGCGGGGCGAACGCGAGCACGCCGATGATGCCGAGTTGCAGCCAGACGTCGATCCACGCATTGTGGGCGCTCATCACCTGGATGCCGCCCTTCGTGTCGAGCGACTTGAACGGTTCGACCCAGGGCGCCCAGTAGCTCACCCAGCCCCAGCCGAACCAGGGGCGCTGGTCGGCGAGCTCGGCGACCTTCTGCCAGGTCTCGAGGCGGCCGGTGAGGGTGCCGCTCTTGCCGAGCAGCCCGAAGGTGAACTCGCGGGCGAAGAGCGCGGCGGCCGCGACGCCCGCCGCGAGCACCGCCGAGACGATGTAGAGCGGCACGCGCCGCTCGGGCCCGAGCCGGCGCCCCCAGAGCGCGATCGCGAGGCCGGCGATGACGGCGACGAGCGCGACCGTCACGGTCGCTCCGCGGGTGAGCGCCAGCGTGAGCACCGACAGCGCGACCCAGAACCAGCCGTTCAGCCGGCTCACGAGGCCCGCGCGCAGCTGGATGCCGAAGACGATGAGGCCGAGCAGACCGATGAAGCCGAAGAGCACGGAGCTCGCCACGACGCCCTGGATCGGGCCGCCCGCGAAGAGCAGGTCGCGGCTCCAGAAGAGCAGCATCGGCGTCTTCTCGGACCCCGCGGGCTCCGCCATCCACCACGGCAGCAGCGGGTGCTGCACGACGAGCGCGACCCACAGCTCGAGCACGAACGAGAGGCCGATGAGGTAGCGCAGCGCCGTGCCGAGGGTGCGCAGCACCTCGTGCCAGGTCAGTACGAAGGCGAGCACCACCGCGATGAGCGTGGTGGCGAGCTGCGCGATGACGCCGAGCACGCTCTCGAAGCGGTACTGCGACCAGAAGACCGAGAGCACCGCCAGCCCGAGAAACCAGAACAGCGGCGACGGCAGGCGGTACCAGCGAAACTTCTCGGGCTTCACATGGATGAATAGGACGACCGCGCCGCCGGTGATGGCGAGGGAGAGGATCAGGAACGCGGGCCAGCCGAAGAGATTGCGCACGCCATTGCTGCCGAGAGTGAAGATGAAGACACAGATCGCATACGCACTAATGCCCAATCGGGTCTTGCTCTCCGCCATAGTCGGTATGGTAGAGCATCGCGCATGCTGACGAAGTGGAGACCATGCTCATCTTCATCAAGAACACCCCGCGCACCTACGCGTGGGGTTCGCGCAACGCGATTCCCGAACTGCTCGGCGAGCAGCCGACGGGAGAACCGCAGGCCGAGCTCTGGCTCGGCACGCATCCCGGCAGTCCCGCGAGTGTCGCGAAGGCGACGCACGACCCGCACACCCTCATCGACCTGGTCGACAGCGACCCCGAGCTGTACGGCGTGCGCGGCGGGCCGCTCCCCTTCCTGCTGAAAGTGCTCGCGATCGAGGCGCCGCTGTCGCTGCAGGTGCACCCCGACATCGAGCAGGCGCGCGAGGGTTTCGCGCGCGAAGAAGCGGCAGGGGTGCCGCGCGATGCCAGCGGTCGCAACTACGGCGATCCGAACCACAAGCCCGAGCTGCTCGTCGCCCTCACTCCGCTCAGCGCGCTCAGCGGCTTCCGCCCGATCTCGGAGGTGCGCGACGACCTGCGCGGCCTCGAATACCGTGCGAGGGCGCTCGGCGATGAGGCGGGTGCGGCCGGGCTGGCGCACGCGGTGTCGCTGCTGCACGGGGTCGGCGCGGAGGCGGCGCGGGACGCCTGCATGGACTGGGCGTTCGGCGACGACCCGCGGGTGCAGGCGGCGCTCGCCGCGATCGAAGCCGTCGTCGGCGCCGACGCGGCGGGCGACGGGGAGGCCGACGGTCAGGAGCGCGCGCACGAGGCCCCAGCGCCCGGCGCCGAGCGGCTCGACGCGCTGCGATCCCTGGCATGCACCTACCCGGGCGACCCGGCCCTCATCATCTCGCTGCTGCTGCACCTCGTGCTGCTGCAGCCCGGCGAGGCCGTCTACCTCGGTGCGCGGCAGCTGCACGCATACCTCGGCGGCGTCGGCGTCGAAGTAATGGCGGCATCCGACAACGTGCTGCGCGCCGGCTTCACCGGGAAGCACGTCGACATCGCCGAACTGCGCCGCATCCTCGACCTCGGCGAACTCGTCGAGCCCCGGTTCTCGGGCACGGCCGTCGCCCGAGGGGTATGCGCCTGGCAGCCCGCCATCCCCGACTTCCGGCTCGTGCGCGCGCGCCTCTTCGACATCGAGGCGACCCGGCCCGGCCGCACCCTGCCGGGCAGCGCGGAGGAGGTGGTGCTCGACGCGGAGTACCCGCTCGTGCTCATCGCGACGTCGGGGCGCGTGCGCGTCGAACGGCTCGAGGCGGAATTCGCCGAAGTCGCGAGCGTGCGGCGCGGCCAGTCGTTGTATATATCGGCGGGCTCCTCGATCAGACTCACTGGCGAGGGCGAGGTCTTCCTCGCGACCGTCGGCATCGTCGCGGAGTAGGGTATCGCAGCGACTCGTCGGACGGTCGTAATGCAGGGCTTCGTCGGCCGGCTCACCGGACGACCGGTCGGGCTATTCGCCCCTCGCAAATGGGAGGCGCAGAACATTTCAGACACGCCAGCGTGTCATGGAACCTCAAGCACCCATTGAGGGTTTACACTCAGCCGGCTTGACTTGAACGAATGACAACGGTGTAATTGTCTGAGACATCGCGCAGTTGCCGTTGTTTTTCGCTCGAGAGGAGAACAGAGAACGTGGAACACCCGTCACCCTCCTCGATGCCGAGTGCAGTGCCGAGCAACTGGTTCGTCGATCCCGTCAATCTGGGCATGCCCGCGATGCGGCCCGAAGACGAGGCCCTCTCATGGCAGGGCGATGCGCTCTGCGCCCAGACCGACCCCGAAGCCTTCTTCCCCGAGAAAGGCGGCTCGACCCGCGAAGCGAAGCGCATCTGCGAAAGCTGCGAAGTGCGTTCGCAGTGCCTCGAGTACGCGCTCGAGAACGATGAGCGCTTCGGTATCTGGGGCGGGCTCTCCGAGCGCGAGCGCCGCAAGCTGCGCCGCGAAGCCGGCTGACCACGCGGTCGGGCCCCGGCTGTGCAGGAAGCCGTAAGGTGAGCCTCGCCGGAACTCGCAGCGCGCTTCCCGTCGGCTGCTTCCTGAAGTCGTCACAGCGGCTACGCGCGTCGAACCTGCTGAGTCGGTCCCGCCCAATGGTGAGGCCGGGCGCCTTCGGACGTGGCGGTGGGGGAACCGTCAACTGGGGGAGGAAGGGGCCCGGCCAGACGGGCCGTCCGCTGCAGGGGGAGCAGCGTCGGAGTCGACCCGTTCACCTGTGCGCGATCTCTACTGATGAAGAATCGTGCTGGTGGATTCCATCTGTGGGGAATCTCATCCATCATCCGCTGATCCGTACGTCCGCATTCCTTTCGCGGCCAGTTTTAGTGCTGTGCATCATTCGCCTCCGGGAGCGGTCATTCGTATCCGCTGAGCAGACGCCCCTCGCGCGCGATGCGGAGTGCATCGTCGAAGCTGTGGGCACCGAGTTTCCGGTATGCAGTGGTCAGCTGGTTACGGACGGTGTGACGGCTCAGGAACAACGACTCGGCAGCCCGGGGAGTGCTGCCGTGCCGGGCCACTGCGGCCAATGCACGCATCTCCGCTTCTGAGAGGGGCGTACGTTGAGCCGCGGACCCGGCAGCGCCGTCCGAGGGGTCGAGCAGCGGCTGATACACCGTGAGCTGCGCGAGTGCTTCGGAAGTAAGCGTTCGGTACGGCAGCGCCAGTTCGTTCGACGAAGCCCGACGATAGGCGAGTTTCGTCGCGTTGCCGGCGAGGTCCGCGTCACCGTCGAGATGCGCGAGATGCGCCTGCAGGAGGAGCAGCTCGACATGCCGACGCGGGTGGTGGAGGTATCCGGGGAGGCTCAGCAGCCGGCTCACGAGCGCTCGGCTCCGATTGCGTTCATTCCGCCCGATGAGCGCGTACAGGTCGGCCAAGCTGGAGGCGCGTCGTGCAGGACTGAGCTGCCCATGCTTTCCGGAGATGTACTCGAGTCGTCCGCGGAGTCCGTCGAGCTCGGCCTGCAGCGACGGAGCAGCCGGAAAGCGGGAACTCCGAAATTCGAGCTCCTGATTCAGATAGTCGAGGGCGGTGGAAGCGTCGTGGTGCCGTTCCTCCAGCAATGCGCTGATCATCACGAGGTACGGCCAGTACTCGATCTTCAGCCAATGCCGACGCATCTCGCGCATCTGATGTTCCGCTGAGTCGGTGTCGTCGCTTTCCAAAGAGCAGAGCGCTGTGGCGATGCGGAAACCCGAACCCGCATACGATGTCCTCCAGCCCACCGGCAATATCAGCGAGTCAGCGAGTTCGAGGTGTCGTCGAGAGTCGGGGATCTGACCGCGCACTGCGAGTATCAGAGCTTGCAGGGAGATGCGATGCGCCTGCTCGATCGGCCGGGAGCGGCTCTCGAACGCCTGCATCTGACCGAGGGCATCCTCTGCGTCGGCGAAATGGTGCCCATGCAAGTAGGTGATCGCCTGCTGCAGATAGATGTTCGGAATCTTCGTGCTGATCAGTTCGGATTCTTGCTCGCTGAGGTCGGAGAGCGACTGCGAGGTGCGTTTCGCGGCTGCCCGCCCGAGCGCTTCGTCGCCGCAGAGACGTGCGGCGATCATGCGGAGCATGGCGGTGTACAGGCCGGGCAGGCCGGGACGTCTCGAAGCTTCGGCGAGCCACGGGCCCGAGAGCATACGCAACTCCTGCAGGATCTCTTCGAACTGCCCGTCGGGATATGCGTAGGCCTGAAACGCCGCGTAGGCGTAGATCACAGGATATTTCTTGCGCACCTCGAGCGGGATGCGTCGGAGCAGCATGCTCCGCGGATGGTCCTCCGGTTCTCCGACGAGATCGGATATCGGCCCTGTCAAGAGCAGTTCGCTGAGTGCGTCCCATGCCTCGCCGCGAATCGCCGCGCGAAGCGCCTCGAGACGATCGAAAGGGGCGAGGGCGAGGGCGGCTCGACGGTAGCGGCTGCGGAGGTCGTCCGGAGGAGTCCGAGCCTCGACGTCGCGGAGAAGTTCTCGCCGTACGGCTTCAGGAAAACGGTACCAGCGAACCCCCTGCGCATCCATGCGGTAGGTCAGATAGGGGAATGCCGCGGATGACAAAGCCTGTGCGATCGACTCCTCCGGCTGGTTGAGCATACGTGCAAGCACACTGGTCGGCGCCGCGATGACGAGCGCGAGCGCGCCGACGACCGATCGAACATGGTCGTCCCATGTCGCAACTGAACGAGTGATGAAACTGCGGATCCATTCGCTTCCCCGCTCGAGGGCATCCGGGGTCGACCCTGCCCGCCATTCCTCGATGTAGGCGTGCGCAGCCAGCGGCCAGCCTTTCGTGGCGTGATAGACCTGCGCCGATGAGAGCGGTGTGCGGTCGGGGCTATCGGCCTGCGTGCGGACCGAGATCAGGGCGGCGATCTCATCCTCGGTGAATGCGAGATCATCGCTGGTCAGATGCAGAACCGGAACCCGTACTCGAGCGTCGATACCTGAGAGCCCCGGCAACTCGACCTGTGTCGTTACCACCGCCTTCCAGTGCGTGAACGTCTCGAGGAACGAGATGAGGCTGTTGCCGACCTCGTCGTCGTAGACGAGATGCAGCTCATCGAGGACGAGGCAGTGGTCGCCTGCCGCGGCGCCGAGCTCGTTCCGGATGCTTCGGAAGTCTGCCGGTGCTGCTTCCCAGGCGAGGGGGGCGTCGATCGCGGGTGCAGCATCCTGCGCTTCGTCGCCGCGAAATGCGCAATGCACTCTGGACCAGAACGACTGAGCTCCCGTCTCGCCGGCTTCGAACTCGAGCCAGATCGATGAATCGCCGCTATCGATACTTCGCCGGGCGACCGCCGAGGCGAGGGCGGTCTTGCCCGTGCCGAGCCCGCCCTCCAGGACGAGAAGCGCGGGTGACGTGCGCTCGACGCGATGCAGGATCGCCCCTCTGTCGAGCATGTCGAAACGATGTCGAGGTACCCCAAAAGTGCTCAACAGAGTTCACCGTCCTCCCCCTGAACAGATCATCAGCACGACCGGTTCCCCCCTGACCGACCGATATTAGTTGACAACCCTGCTCTACTTAGCAATGTGTGGCGCAATTGATCTCGTGTACCAATGCATTTCTTGGGTTCGAACTATGGCATTGGAAACTCAGATCTCAGTGAACCATCCGCGAAACCACTAGTGCTCTGCACTATTTCGCCGCACCGAGAGCCCCGATTCGACGGACGCTATCTAGATTTGCACCGATGCCGGCCTGCGGTTCTATTCGCAGAAACGGCCCATGAATTCTGGCGCCGCGTTCGAGCGACCCGGAGGAAAGGTGCACTGTGGTGAGAGCCAGAACAGTATTCTCGAGAGTCGCCGCAGTCGCGATCGCGTCGACGCTGGTTGTCGGGGCATTTCCATGGGTGGACACGTCGCAGGCGCGTGCACAGTCGGAGGCTCCCGAAGGCATCACGGAGGTCGCGGAAAGTCCGGCTTCCCCCGACGCGGATACGCCCGCCGAGGGCGAGCAGACCCTCGAGGGCGGGGCGTCGAACACCGAGTCTCCCGATGAATCTCCCGAGGGACAGGACGAACCGGACGGCAGCAGCGAAGGAGCAGCGCTGCCGGACGGCAGCGAAGGTGCCGTCGAGTCGGCGCCGGAACCGCTCGGCCCGTCGGCACAGGAGCTCTCGGCGCCGACAGCCATCGAGCCTCTGGCGCTCGGTACCGTCACGGCTCCTCCCGCGGGGGCGCACTTCACTCGAACGACACCCGGTGAGTTCTCGACGGTCGTGCCCGAGACGATACCCGGGTACACGGGTCAGGTGTGCGCGGTCACGATCACGACCCTCGCGGGCGCGGGGGGCAACGTGAACGATACGACCAATGCGGGCGCGGGAAACTACAAGAACGGATCGGGCGCAGCTGCGACCGCGACCTATCCCGTGCGGCCGGGCATGCCGGTCACTGGGCACGTCGGGCAGGGCGGCCGATATCTCGGACAGGCCTACACTGACGCGGCCTTCGCCACAGACATCGCCGGCTTCTCGACGATGAATATCAACAACAATCAAAACACGCAGAACTCCTCGCGTGCGCGCGCTGCAGGCGGTGCCCCGGACGGTGGCTTCGGCGGCAGCATGCCCGGAGCCTGGTGGGGCAACATCCGCCACGTCGGTGCCGGCGGCGGCGGCTCCTCGCTCGTGAGTATCGCCGGGGAGGAACTCGTCATGGTCGGCGGTGGCGGCGGCAACGGCGGCGGGCACTCGACGCTCATCGGTATCGGCGGAGACGGCGGCCAGCCGACCGGGCCCGGAGTCACCCCGGGGCTCGACGGTTCGAATGGTGCGGACAGCCAGTGGTACCAGAGCCACACCAACTACAGCAACGTCGGAAACATCAATGAGAATCTGGCGAACTCCGGACAAGGGAACCGGATCATCTACTGGACCAACCCGTACATCGAGCCGAACCCGGGCTTCGTTCCCGGCGGCGGGCAAGGCGGCCAGGCCGCCGGTCCGGGCATCGGCGGCTTGCATCGCATCGACGGAAACTCCGACGTCGTGATTCCGACCAACGGATGGACCACCTATCCGACGAACAGCCAGTATCTGCGCAACCAGCGCAACTCGCTGCTCCATGGCTTCGATGCCGTGGGCAGAATCGGGGGCAACGGTGGCGACGACCAGATCTTCTTCCGCGGTTCGGACCCGCAAGGGCTGCGCCGCACCACCGGCAACCCCGACTCCGGCGGCGGTGGGGGCGGTGGATACTTCGGCGGCGGCGGCGGTGCGTCGACGGTCAGCTACGGGCTGAGCATCAGCGCGAACCGCGGAGTCACCGGCGCCGGCGGCGGCGGCGGGGCGAGCTTTGTCTCACCCGGCGGCATCCAGACCGGCAACGGCATGATCGGCGCGGTCCGCGGCATCGATTCCGGCCTCGGCCCGAAGGCGCTCAGCGAGCGCAACGGCGCAGACGGCTTCGTGGCGCTGCAGTACTCGACCGATTGCGGCAGCGCGTGGAAGACCGTCGATCTGGCGCCCATGAGCCCGAGCATCGTGAACGAGAGCGGAGAGTTCGCTGAGCCGGGCCAAACGGTGAAGTACACGCTGCATTTCCGTGCCTCGAGCACGGGCGACTACGCAGTCGATCAACTCGACCACCTGGCGGGGGTGCTCGATGACGCCGAATGGCTCGGCAACTTCCGCTACGGCGACAGCGAGACGGTGCCTGCCGGGCAGACCGGGCCGTATGTTCCAGGGGTGCAAGCGAACTTCGATGCGACCGCGCAGACCATCCGGGTCACTGGCATGGTGCCGTCG
This sequence comes from Leucobacter sp. gxy201, assembly GCF_051043335.1. NCBI lineage: Bacteria > Bacillati > Actinomycetota > Actinomycetes > Micrococcales > Microbacteriaceae > Leucobacter > Leucobacter sp. gxy201. Next base: position 82,874 of record NZ_JAMXWS010000002.1, on the reverse strand, counting down.
AACCAGATCCGCACGGTGTCCTTCGAAGTGCGGGTGAAGGCGAACTTCCCCGACCGTCTGGCGGACTCCTCGGGCGACTACGTGCTGCAGAACTTCCTCGGCGAGAGCGGAACAACTCCTCCCGAGGAATGCGAACCGGACGATCCGAACTGCACCGAGAACCCGATTCTCGGCTCGGCGGTCTGGGAGAAGATCGACGGCGACGGCGAGCGACTCGCCGGCTCGAAGTGGCGGGTCAACGGCCCTGCGGGCGACGGTTCGCAGGGGCTGGACATCAGCGACTGCATTGCCGCCTCCGCAGCCGACTGCAGCGGTCCCGACAAGGATCCGCGATCCGGTCGCTTCGAAGTCGTGAATCTCGTGTGGGGCGACTACGTGCTCGTCGAGACGGAGGCGCCCGCCGGGTACCTGCTGGATGCCACGGAGCACCCCTTCAGCATCGGCAGTAGCGGCGCGCTCGGGGTCGCCGTCGACCTCGGCTCATACGAGAACGCACCGAGACCACCGCTCCAGATCCCGCTCACCGGCGGGATGGGCGCGGACGGCTTCCTGATCGGCGGCGGCGCCCTGCTCGGCCTCCTCTGCGCATTCGCCCTCTTCCGTGCACGGCGAGCACGCTCGCTCATCTCGGCGGCGTCCGAACTCTGACGCCGGCGGACTGGATCACAGACCTCCAACTGTGTTGTGAAAACGAAAGGAACAACATGACCACCTCAACCACTCGACGGTCGTACCGTCTGGCGGCTGCCGTCGGAGCCCTGGCAATCGGTGCCATCGGCCTCTTCGGCGCCACTGCGGCCCAGGCCGCGCCCGGCAATATCGACACGACCACGCCGGGCTCCGTCACTATCCACAAGCACCTCGAGAACAGCTCGGCCCCGGCCGCACCCGACGGTTCGGGTTCGGTCAGCGGCGCGGCCGTCGCAGGCGTCGAGTTCGAGATCTACGAGCTGAACTACAATGGCCAGCCCATCGACCTCACCCAGTTCGACGACTGGGAGGGGCTCGCCGACGTGCAGCTCACCGCCGCCTGCGACGTCGCCCAGCCGAGTGACTACTCGCTCGGGGCACTGGCGACGACCGTCACGACGGCGGCCGACGGAAGCGCCGTCTACGACACCGGAGTCGTGCGCAAGGCGTACGTCGTGTGCGAGTCCGACACCTCCGGCGCGACCGTCGCGGGCGATCCCGTGAACATCGTCAAGAAGGCGGCGCCGTTCGTCGTGTCGGTGCCCATGCCGTACGAGGACGAATGGCTGTACGCAGTCCATGCATACCCGAAGAACACCGTCGCAGGCATCACCAAGACGATCGACAGCCAGCCCGCCGACGGTCTGGGCCTCGGTTCGGAAATCACCTTCCCGGTGACCACCGATATCCCGAAACTGGCGGAGGGCGACGAGCTCACCGGCTACATCGTGCGGGACCGTCTCGACGACCGGCTGTCGCCGGTGTCGGTGAAGTCGGTGACCGTCGACGGCGACGATGTCGACGCATCCTTCTACGACATCAAGGTCAACGCGACTGACGCTCAGGATATCCGCGTGGTGTTCAACCAGGCGGGCCTCGACTGGCTCGAGACCCAGGGCGGCAAGCAGGTCGTCACCGTGTTCGCCGGTACGGTCATCGAGCTCGGCGATGGCATTATTCCCAACGAGGCGACCCTCTTCGTGAACGACCCGGAGGCCGATAGCGACACGACCCCGAACCCGGGCATCCCCTCGAACGAGGTCGAGAGCCACTGGGGCGACGTGATCATCCAGAAATCCGACGCAGCGAACGATAAGAACCTTTCGGGCGCGACCTTCCAGGTCTACTCGGCAGACCCCGCCTATGTCGCCGAAGGTACCCCGTGCACTTCGAAGGTGACCACCGGTGCCGCCATCTCGGTGAACGGCGAGGACAGCTTCACCACTGGCACTGACGGCAAGGTCATCATCGACGGTCTGTTCGTCAGCGACTCCGAGAACGAGCCGAAGGGCGCGACTCAGCGCTGCTACGTCATCGTCGAGACCGCGGCGCCCGCCGGCTACACGCTGCCGACCGGAGACGCCGCGAAGACAGCGGTGACCGTGAAGACCGGTCAGACCACCCCGACGGCCTTCGACGTCGACGTGCCGAACACCAAGCAGGACGTGCCCGAGCTGCCCCTCACCGGCGCAGCGGGCCAGACCCTGATGGTTCTCGGCGGTGCAGCCTTGATCGCGATCGCGACCGGCCTCGTGCTGGCCCGTCGTCGCCGCGCAGCACAGCTGTAACCCGCGCACGGTTCGGCCGTGGCGGCGAACGAGCAGGAGCTCCTCGTCGCCACGGCCTCCTGCGTGCTCGCGAAATGCTGAGAGGGGCGTCTGAATGACTGGAACACGCGCTGACACCGCGACTGCGGAAACAGCCCCTGGCGCGGCTGACACCCGTGCGTGGAAGCCGGGCCTGCTGACGTGGCTCATCGCGGCCCTCATCATCGGCGGGTCGGGTGTCCTGCTGTATCCGAGTACTGCGGCCTGGCTCACATCCGTCAACCAGTCCCGCATCATCGACAGCATCGGAGCGCTGGTCGACGACGCGAATCCCGGCGCCGAGGAGCAGCTGCAGCAGGCGCGTGCATACAATGCGGCTCTCACCGCGGGCGTCGAACTGCGCGCGAATGCCAACGTACCTGCGGGCTCCGGCTCACTCGGCGACGACCGCTTCGACTACCGGAGCATTCTCACTGCAAACCCGAGCGGACTCATGGCTCGGATCAAGATCCCGAATATCGGAGTGGACCTGCCGATCTACCATGGAACGAGCGACGAGACACTCCTCCGGGGCGCCGGGCACCTCGAAGGTTCGCATCTACCGGTCGGCGGCCCCAGCACTCATGCGGTGATCACCGCTCACCGTGGACTGGCAAACGCAACCATGTTCACGAATCTCGATCGTGTGGAGGTCGGCGACACATTCACGATTGAAACGTTCGGCGAAGTGCTGACTTACCGAGTGCGGGAGACGAAAGTCGTCCAGCCGGAGGATACCGACTCGTTGCGTGCAGAATCCGATCGTGATCTCGTCACCCTCATCACGTGCACGCCGCTTGGCATCAACTCGCATCGCATTCTCGTGACCGGGGAGAGGATCACCCCTACGCCGCAGCAGGACCTCGACGCAGCGGGCGCCGCATCCGAGATTCCGGGCTTCCCCTGGTGGGCGCTCGGCTTCGCCGCCTCTGTGACCGCTGCGGCCGGGTACGTCTGGAGGGGCGGAGTGAGTGACGCGCGAGTGCGTCGCGCCGCGAGCTAAGGAAGCTGCGGCGCGGTGCACGGCTTGCCGGGCCCCGCCTTCCGCTGCGGGAGCGGCTATGCCACCGTAGTGCTGCTCCGCCGCATGCCGAGCCCGCTGATGAGTGCGATGAGCGACGCGCGGCTCTGTACCTCGTGCTTGCGCAGCAACTGAGCGACGTGCACTTCGACCGTGCGCGGCGAGATGCTCAACAGTTCCGCGATCTCCTTGTTCCGATGGCCCTGCACGATCAGCCGCAGCACTTCGCGTTGGCGCGGGGAAAGGTTGACGGGACTGCGAGCGGCGATGCCGCTTCCGGAGCCCGCGGCCGAAGCGTGGAGCGCGGCGGCGGCCGACGCACGCCGGCCGACATCCGGGCCGTGGCCGATCGAAGCGCCATCGCCGTCGTAGCTCAGGGGTGCGGTAACGCGGATCGCGTCGTACGCATCCGCAATCGATTCATCCAGCCCGGAATCGAATGACTCGAGGAGCCGAACGTAGCTGGAGACGACGCCGGCAGCGGCGTGCGCGAGAGGCAGGCGTGCTGCGGACCTGCGGAGGAGCCGCGCGGCTCTGGCCCGGTCTCCGCCCTGGGACTGGAACGCGACCTGCATCATCACGACATGGGCTTCGGCGTGCGCGCCGAGACCGGGCCCGCGCGTCGGGCCGGGGTGTCCGTACGACAGGAAGAGTCGGGCCTGCAACTGATCGGCCTCATACGGGCTGTGGTAGACGGCATCGGCGACTGCGGCGAGCTGCGTGATCGCGTCGCGATCGATCGGATTGCGCGCTGCCCGGCGCATCGCGTCGAAGATCCGAGCCGCCTCTTCGCGTGTGAAGATCTCTCCGGCGGGGCCTGCGGTGAGGCTCCGACAGGCGAAAAGCGCCGCGTCGATCTCAGCTGCCGATGTCCTGAACGGGGCACGGCCCGCGAGCGCCATCCAGTCGGATGCCCGCTCGAGGTGCTCCGCGGCCTCCTCCAACAGGCCGGCCCAGAAGGCGGCGAGCCCGGCGGTAGCGGACGCGGAGGCGCTGAGCTCGGGCGAGGCGCCGCGTGCCGCGAGGAGCGCGAGCGCCTGCGCCCTGTCGTTCTCGCCGCGCGTGAGATACTCTCCGGCGGAAGCGATCGCGGCGCGGATCGAACGGTCGTTGACGAGGCGATCGGCGTGCGCGTAGTGCCAGGTGGTCGTCGCCCGATCGTCTCTGCTCTGGGCGGCGCGGGCGAGTGCTTCGTGCGCCGATCGACGCTCGAGCGGACCCGCTGCCTCGATGACGAGCGTGCGCGTCCTCGAACTGTTGAATTCGGCCCGGCCGCTCTCGACCGTGAGGATGTCTCGCGGGGCCCCGAAGAACAGCACATCGGATTCGACGGCGGCCGCATCGAGTATCTCCGAGATGAGACCCGTGGCAGACAGTGCGGCGATGAGCAGCAGTCTCCGTTCCGCCCCGTTCAGCGCCGCGAGTTCCGCGGGTCGTGCATCGCCGCCCAGGGGCAGCGGGTCGGGAAGGGCGGCACCGGCGCGGAGTTGGGCCGCGGTGAGCGCCCGGGCGACGCTCGCCGCAACGATGGCATCGCCGTCGGCGAATGCCCAGATCCGCGCCGCAGTGAGCGGCGCGACCGGCAACGCGGCGGCCGAGCCGACGGCCTTCAGCGCCCGAGGGAGATCGCCCACTTCTGTGACCCTTCCATGCGTGACGTACGCACTGTGCTCTCGACGCCCATCGACGCGACAGGCCCCATCGTAGCCGCTCGATCGCTCACCGCGAGCCCGGTGCGTCATCACGTCGGCCGGTGATGCACCCGACACGGCCGCGATCGGCCCCGGGATACGCGCTCCGGAGGCCGCATTGGCGGCTTGCCGGGCATGGCTCCAGTCCGGTCGCACCTTCCGCGCATAGACTGGGCGCGATATGCGCACGAGAGTAACAGCCGTTCTCGTCGCCCAGAGGGGCGGCGCCTGGCTCGACGAGACCATTGCAGGCATCGCCGCGCAATCGCACGCCCCCGACACGATCATTGCGATCAACAATGGCGGGAGCACGCGGGTCGGCGCGCAGCTGATGGAGAGCGGAGCCGCGAACGTCATCGACCTGCCGAACCGGCTGCCGTTCGGCCGCGCCGTGCAGTTCGCGGTCGACGCCGTCACCGTGACGGGTGCGCTCGACGAAGAATGGGTGTGGCTGCTCACCGAGGATTCGTGCCCCGAACCCGACGCACTCGCTCACATCGTGAGCAGCGTGCAGCGCTCGCCCTCGGTCGCGGTCGCCGGGCCGAAGCTCGTCGACTGGGACCGCCCGGAGCGCATCGTCGAACTCGGCGAGAGCCTCACCCGCTACGGCTCGCGCTGGCTGCTGCGCCGCCAGGAGCTCGACCAGCAGCAGTACGACCACCTGCAGGATGTGCTCGGCGTCGGCCCCGTCGGCATGCTCGCCCGCCTCGACGTCTGGCAGCAGCTCGGCGGCTTCGACCCCGCCTACCCCGTCTACGACGACGGCCTCGACTTCTGCGTGCGCGCCCGCCTCGGCGGCCATCGCGTCGAGGTCGCCCCGGCCTCGCGCGTGCGCTTCGCCCGCAGCGGCGTCGGCGGGCCGCACGTCGACCGCAAACGATCGATCATGCGCACCTCGCATCGGCAGGCGCGCACCGCGCAGCTGCACCGGCGCATCGCCTACGCCCCCGCCTTCTTCGCGTTCCTCGCCTGGCTGGGGCTCCCAGTGCACGGGGTGCTGCGCCTGCTGTGGGCGCTGATCCGCGAGCAGCCCGGCTACATGGTCGGCGAACTCGCTGCCGCCTTCACCGTGTTCTTCCGCCCGCACCGCATCATCGCTTCGAGGCGCCGCATCAGACGCGGCTCCTCGGCCGGGTGGGCGGCGATCCGACCGCTGCGCATCGACCCCAAGACCGTGCGCACAGCGCGCATGATCGACCGCGAGGCGATTCTCGCGAACAGCGGCCGGCAGCGCCACGAGCTCCACTTCATCTCGACCGGCGGTCTCGCCGTGCTCGTCTTCGCGATCGTGGCCGCGGTCGCCTGCACCTGGTGGGCCTTCGCGCACACGAGCCTCGTGGGCGGCGGCATCGCGCCGCTCAGCCCCATCGGCGAGCTCTGGCGCAACACCCGCCCGATCGACGGGGTGCCCGCCGACCCCTTCACCTGGGTGCTCGCCCTGCTCGGGTCACTCACTTTCTGGAACCCGTCGCACGCCGTCGTACTGCTGCTCATCACCGCGATTCCGCTCACCGCGCTCGGCGGCTGGATCTGGGCCGCGCAGATCACCGAATCGAAGGCGGGCCGTGCGCTCGTCGGCGTCGGTTTCGCCGTCAGCCCGATGCTGCTCGACTCGATCTCGAGCGGCCGCCTGCCGACCCTCATCCTGACGATCGTGCTGCCGTGGCTGCTCGTCGCCGCCACTCGCTGCCGCGAGTCGTGGAGCTGGGCGGGCACCGCGTCGCTGCTCGCCGCGATCGCGCTCGCCTGCGCCCCCGTACTCATGCCGGCGGCCCTGCTGCTGCTCATCGTCGGCATCTTCACGACGCTGCGCGGCATCGCCCGGGTACTCACGACCGCCCTCGCGTCAGCCGTGCTCTTCGCGCCGAAGATCGTCGCTTCGCTGCTCGCCGGGCGCCCCCTCGACATCCTCATGGACCCGGGCCTCACCAACGCGTACGAGCCCGGCAGCACCTGGCATATGCTGCTCGGATTTCCCGAGTTCGGGCTCGAAGGCTGGGCGCGCATCTTCGATGACCTGGGCAGTCTCGGCGCCCTGCCGGCGACGCTGCTCGTCGGCGTGCTCATGCTGCCCATCGCGCTGCTCGCGCTGCTCGGCCTCTTCACCGGCCGCGTCGCGATCACCGTGCTCAGCTCGCTGCTCGGCGGCCTCGGCATGATCACGGCCCTCGCCTCGGCCCAGCTGCACCTCGGCATGCAGGGCAGTGAAACGGTCGCGCTCTGGGCCGGCTCTGGCCTGGCCGTGTACTGGCTCGCCGTGCTCAGCCTCGGCGCGGTCGGCGCCGGCGCCATCGGCCGCGCAGGCATTCCCGTCGTCTCGGTCGGGCTGCTCACCGCGCTCATCGCGGTCGGTCCGCTCTTCGTGCAGCTCGCGACCGCGCAGACCCCGCTCATCCCGGGCACCTCGCAGATGCCCGCGCTCGTGCAGGCCGCGGGCGAGAACGACCCCGGGGTGCGCACCCTCGTCGTCACCGCAGAAGGCCCCCACGCCGTGCGCGTGCAGAACGTGATCGGCACCGGCAGCCGCCTCGACCAGGTGCGCACCGCGTCTCAGACCCCCGAGACCACCGCGGCCGATGAAGCCGTCGCGGAGATCGTCGGCGGCCTCGCGAGCACCGGCGGCCCCGATCTGAGCGATCGCCTGCGCGCAGAGCGCATCGGTTTCGTACTGCTGCGCGCCGGCGGCGACGAGGCGGAACGGGCCGACCTGCAGCGCGTCTTCGACCAGCACGCGTCGCTGACGAGCGCGGGCGTCACCCATCAGGGGCTGCTCTGGCGCATCCTCGATTCGGGCTCGGGAGACGAAGCCCTCGGCGACGATCGGGTGAAGCTCAGCGGCACCTCGTTCACCGGCAAGACCATCTGGACCGTGCAGCTCGTCGTACTGATCGGCCTGCTGCTGCTCGCGCTGCCGACCGGCGAGGTCGTCGAGCGGCCCGAGCGGCGCAAGCGGCCGGCCCGTGCCCCCCGCTCGGTGCGTGCGGCGCGGCCGAAGAAGGCGCCGAAGGCCGAGCAGGCCGGTGCCGGTGCAGCCGGCACGGCGGGTGCTGCCGGTGCCGATACGGTCGGTGCTGCGGTCGGCGTCGATGCCGCGGTGGAGCCCGAGATCGTTGCCGAGCCCGGTACCGAGCCCGAGACCGTCGTCGGCTCCGAACCCGACGTCGATGCCGGCACCGAACTCGAAGCCGAGCCCGTGCCAGAGGCCGCGCCAGAGGCTGGGGCCGAACCGCCCACGGCGACCGAAACGGAGGCCGAACCGGCCACCGACTCCGACGCGGATGAGAAGGGCGGTGCACGATGAGCGAGGGTTCGAAGGTGCTGCGCGGCACGGGCCGCGCTGCGGCCGGGCTCGTGGTCATCGCGGCCGCGGCCGCATCGCTGCTCGTGCTGCAGGGGTCGTCGATCCCTGCATTCGATCAGACCCCGCCGTCGGTGACGGTCGACACCACCCAGAACAGCACGCAAACGCTCGTGTGCGCGGGTGCATACTCCGTGCTCGGCGCAGACCCGAGCCGTCCCGAGGCCGCGATTCCGACCGGCGCGCCCGAGACCGTCATCTCAGGGGAGCCCGACGCCGTCGAGGCGCTCGCCCGAGGCGAAGGCGGCGACGCGCCCCCGGCCGCGATCACCGCTCCCGCCGGTGCCGCGATCGGCGCAGCGCAGGTGCAAGCCGTCTCGACCGAGACCGCCGTCGGAGCCGTGGCGAGCGCGTGCGCGACGCCGACGAACGAGCAGTGGCTGATCGGCGGCGACACGAGCGAGGGCGTCTCGACGACCCTCAGCATCGGCAACGCGGGCAACGTGCCCGCGACCGTGCAGATCGAGCTCTTCGACGAGAACGGGCGCGTCGAAGCGGCCGGCACCAAGGCGGTGCTCGTGCAGCCGCACGCCGAGCAGATCGTGTCGATCAACGGCTACGCGCCCGAGCGAGCGAGCCTCGCCGTGCACGTGGTCAGTACCGGTGCGCCGGTCACCGCGACGCTCGGCATCGGCCGCATCGTCGGCCTCGACCCGTTCGGCGTCTCGACGGTGACCCGCCAGATCGAAGCGTCGAACACGCTCGTCATCCCGGGCGTCACCCACATCGATGACGGTCACGATCACGGCCCGAACGACGTCGGCGAAGAGAGCGAGCTCGGCGTGCATGTGCGCTTGCTCAACCCGCTCGGTGAAGAGGGCGATGTCGGCGAGGCGCGCATTCTCGGCCTGACGAAGAAGGGCGATCGTATCGACCTGGGCTCGCTGTCGGTCGTCAGTGATGCCGTAGCCGAGTTCGTCGTGCCGCGGTGGCCCGCCGAGGTCGACGCCATCGTCGTCGAATCGGACTTGCCGGTGGTCGGCGGTGCGCTCGGCCACGCGACCTCCGATGACCATCACGACTTCGGCTGGTTCGCGCCGGCCCCGGTGATCGCGGCCGACACGACGGTCGCCGCGCCGGTCGTCGACGGCGGCGAGCTCGTCATCGCGAACCCCGGCGACGCAGACGCCGAGGTCGAGCTCGCGCCCGCCGCGGGCAAGACGCGCACCGTGAAGGTCGCGGCAGGGGCGGCTGTCGCCGTCGACGCGTCGGCCGGAGGCACGCTCACCAGCACGAGGCCGGTGCACGCCGGCGTCCGGTACACCGCCGGCGGCGACATCGACGGCTACCCGATCCTCGCGCCCGCCGAGCGCGACGGGGCCCTCACGGTCTACACCCGCTAGCACGGGGCGGCAGCGGTCGCCCGAGTAGACTGGAACCCATGTTCGGCAGGCCCCGCAAGACCACGAGCCGCGCCCCGATCCATCGGGGGCGCCGGCACGGCCGACGCGACGCCCGCTCGTCGATCACGGGGCCGGGACTGCCCGACCCGAACGGCCGCGTCACCCGATTCGAGGTGTACGCGCGCGGTGCCGTCGAGCTACTGCAGTCGCTGCTGCCCGACGAGTTGCAGGGCGTGAACTTCGGGTTCCAGACAGTGCCCTCGACGGTCGGCACGGGCGAGTTCCCCATGCTGTTCTCAGTCGATCGCCCGGGGCAGACGATCGTGCTGTACCGCCTGCCGATCCAACGCACCCGAGGCCTGCACGTCGACGACGAGGAGCACCGCCGCTACTTCGTCGAGCACTGCGCCTACCTCGCCGTCTGCGAGTACCTCGGGCGCGACCCGTGGGATCTGCTGCCGGGGCGCTTCGAGCACTTCTGAGTTCGCGGCCTCCCGCTTTCTCGGCCTGGCGCGCCCTCGCGTTCGCGGCTCGCGCGGCCTCGCGCGGCTCGCGGTTCGCGTTCGCGGGCTCGCGCGGCCGTGTTCGACGGTCACCCTAATTCTCCCGCGAGCCCATTCGCCCGCCACCGTATAGGCGATCCACCAACGTGCAGCCGAAATACGGTGAGCACCCTGCACGCTGGTGAATCGCCTGCACGCTCGCTTCGAGAACCGGTCTGTCAGACGCGCAGCACCCGCTCGCTCTCGTCGAGGATGCCGTCGAGGCTCAGTTCGGCGTCGAGCGCAGAGCCCGCGCCGCCGCCCGTGCGGGATTACGCGTAGTCGCGCACGCCGGTCGGCCGGTTCCGAGCCGCCGCGCAGCGCCGCGGCGCCGCAATACAGCCCACCTCGTAGCCGAACGGCCATAATGGGACCATGAGTGCGCGAATTCTGGTCGTGGACGACGATAAGGCTCTAGCGGAGATGCTGGGCATGGTGCTGCAGGCCGAGGGGTTCGAAACCCGCCACTCGGCCGATGGCGCCGAAGCGGTCGAAGCGTTCCGCGAGATGCGGCCCGACCTCGTGCTGCTCGACGTCATGCTGCCGAGCCTCGACGGTATCGAGGTGTGCGAACGCATCCGCGCCGAGTCGGGCACTCCCATCATCATGCTCACGGCCCGCACCGACACCCGCGACGTCGTGCGCGGGCTCGAGGCCGGCGCCGATGACTATGTGGTGAAGCCGTTCAACCCGGCCGAGCTCACCGCCCGAATCCGCGCCCGCCTGCGCGAGCCGCAGCAGGAGACGAGCGAGAACCTGCGCGTCGGCGACCTCGAGATCGACGTCTCCGCGCACGAGGTGCGCCGCGGCAACGCGCCGATCGCCCTGACGCCGCTCGAGTTCGACCTGCTCGTGATCCTCGCCCGCAAACCGCAGCAGGTGTTCACCCGCGAAGTGCTGCTCGAGAAGGTGTGGGGCTACCAGTACAAGGCCGATACGCGGCTCGTGAACGTGCACGTGCAGCGCCTGCGCGCCAAGATCGAGCTCGACCCCGACCGCCCGACGATCGTGACGACCGTGCGCGGCGTCGGGTACCGCGCCGGCGCGCCGACGGATTAGGCCGCGTATGGCGCGCGCCGCCGTCCGATCACGGCTCTCCATCGCCCTCCGCAGGCTGCGCCTGCGGTGGCTGCGGGTCACCCAGCCCGTTCTGGGGCCGTTCCGTCGGCGCTGGCGCACCTCGCTCATGGTGCGCACCATGACCATCACGGGCATCGTGACCGGCTTCGTCGTGCTCGTGTCGGGAGTCTTCATTCTCACGAGCGTGGGCGAAGACCTGTATTCGGCGCGCAGGGATCAGGCGCTCCAGGATTCGGCCCGCGCCACCCGCGCGGCGCAGCAGCTGATCGACGCCTCCGACGCGTCGGACCGCAGCGCCCTGTCGACCCTCGCCGGCTCCGTGCGCCGCACGGTGCAGGACACCTCGGCGAGCCAAATGGTCTATCTGCGGCGCCAGGCCGGTCAGGTCGCCCTGCCCGAAGCGCCGCCGCCCTCGACGACGAGCCCCATGGTCGTCGAAGCGGTCACGCCCGAGCTCTCGTCGAGCCTGATCGACGGCGATGCCCCGCAGTACTGGCAGCCGGTCACGTTCATCTCGGAGGAGGGCGACCCCGCCCCGGGCATCATCGTCGCGTCGAGCCTCACACTGCCGGCCGGGGCCGGCGTCTACGACCTCTTCATCGGCTACAACCTCGCCGACACGCAGGAGAACCTCGCGTTCATCCAGCGCACACTCTTCATCGCCGCCGTCGCAATGATGGCGTTCATCGGCGTGCTCGTGTGGATCATGACGCGCATCGTCTTCCGCCCGATCCGCGCCGCGGCGAGCACGAGCAGCCGTCTCGCCGCCGGCGAGAACGATGCCCGCATGCCGTTGCAGAACGACGAGCACTTCGATGTGCTCTCGCGAGGCTTCAACGAGATGGCCGACACTCTGCAGGCCCGCATCGAAGAGCTCGACACGCTCTCGGAGATGCAGCAGCGCTTCGTCTCGGACGTATCGCACGAATTGCGCACGCCGCTCACCACCATCCGCCTGGTCAGCGAGGTGCTGCAGAACTCGAGCGACGCACTCGAGCCCGGCCAACAGCGCGCCATCGAGGTGCTCGGTACCCAGATCGAACGCTTCGAGTCGCTCTTGACCGACCTGCTCGAGATTTCGCGCTACGACGCCGGCCGGGTCACGCTCGAGACCGAGCCCACTTCGATCGTGGCGCTCGTGGAGGAGGTCGTCGAAGGCCTGCGGCCCCTCTCGCCGGGCCTCATCGAAGTGCGGCCCCTCGGCGGCTACGTCGACGTCGACGTCGACGCCCGCCGCATTCGCCGCATCATCTCGAACCTCGTCGGCAACGCGATCGAGCACGGCGAGGGCGAGGCGATCGTCGTCACGATCGACTCGAACGCGGGCGCCGTCGCGGTCACCGTGCGCGACTGGGGCGTCGGCATGGCCGCCGAATCGGTCGAGCACGTGTTCGACCGATTCTGGCGCGCCGACCCGTCGCGCAAACGCACGCTCGGCGGCACCGGCCTCGGCCTCGCCATCGCGCGTGAGGACGCGGCGGTGCACGGCGGCATTCTCGATGCCTGGTCGCGCCTCGGCGTCGGCACCGTCTTCAGGCTCACGCTGCCGCGCGAGGAAGGCCTCGCCGACTTCATGTCGCCGCTGCCGCTGCTGCCGGGCGACGTGCTCGCCGAGGAGGGCGACCCGCAGGCCACGGGCGGCTGGCTCAGACGGCCGAGGCTCTGGACCTCACGGGTGCCGAAGGGCACGAAGTCGCAGGTCAAGCCGCTCGCGAAAGCGCAGCCGCCCGCGAAACCGCAATCGCCTTCGAAACTGCCTTCGAAACCGCCTTCGAATCCGCAGACGAACCCGCCGAAGGAGGGCTGAGGACGATGGGACGACGTCGGATGCTCGCGGCCGCGCTCGCCGCGGTCGCTGCGCTCGGGCTGGTGGGATGCAATGCCATTCCGGGTTCGGGCGATGTGGAGACCGGACTCGCCGACCTGCGCCAGGCCGAGCAGTTCGTGCAGTTCAACCCGCTCGGGCCCGTCGCGGAGTCGAGCCAGGAGGACATCGTGCGCGGCTTCGTGCTCGCCGCCTCCTCGAACGAGGCCGACTACGCCGTCGCCCGAGAGTTTCTCACCCCCGCATACGGCGAGCAGTGGGACCCGTCGTTCGGCGTCGTCGTCGACGAGGGCGCACGTCTCTACTCGACCGAGGGGGAGTCGAGCGGGGTGCTCGAGGTGTCGGCGATCGCGAAGGTCGATGGGCAGGGGGAGCTGCTGCCGATCGGCCCCGGCCCGAGCACCGACATGCGCTTCGAATTCGAGCAGGTCGACGGCGAGTGGCGCATCTCATCGGCGCCCGCGGGCATCATCCTCGACCGCACGACGTTCACCGCGGTCTGGTCGCCTCACCAGGTCTATTTCGCGACCTCGGCCGGGCTCATGGTGCCCGAGACGCGCTGGTACCTCAGCCGGGCCTCGCTCGCGACCGAGATCGTGAACGGCCTGCTCGCGGGCCCGAGCGAGCGCATGGGCGAGGTGCTGCACAGCGGCTTCCCGTCGGGCACTGCGCTCGCCACCTCGGCGGTCACCGTGCTCGACGGTCGGGCCCGCATCGATCTCACCGCCGAGGCGGTCGAGGCGGGGCCCGACGCGATGGCCGAGATGTTCGCCCAGCTGCGCGAGAGCCTCAAATCGGTGCCCGGGGTCATCGGCTTCGACGTGCTGGCGAACGGCGCCACCATCCGCGAGGTCGGCGGGGCGGCCGAACAGCCGTCGGTGCCGGTGGTCGAGACGCTGAATCCCTCCGTGATCCGCGACGGCGCCTTCGGCACGATCGAGCACGGCGAGTTCGTCGAGAATGCGCGGTTCGGTGGTGCGCTCGTCGAAGACGGGCCGACGGCGATCATGCTCTCCGACGACGGTTCGCTGGCCGCGTCGCTCGGCGCGCACGGCGTCAGCCGGATCGTGGCGGGGTCGCGCACCGTCGTCGACGAGCGCCCGAACCTGCTCGCCCCCGACCTCGACCTCTACGGCTACACCTGGAGCACGAACGCGGCGGGCGAGATCTGGGTCTCGGGCGCGAACGGAACGGGCTACGCGCTGCCGGCGCCCTGGCTGGCGGGCTTCGGGGCGTCGGTCGTGCAGGTGTCGCCCGACGGCAGCCGCATCGCGGCGCTCGCGCAGAGCGGCGATGATTACAGCGTCGTCGCCGTCGCCGGTGTGGTGCGCGACGAGGCCAGTGCCCCGGTGCGCACGACCTCCGAAGCCGATGTGCGCATGTGGGCAGAGGGCGATGCGACCGACTTCGACTGGATCGACTCGACGCGCTTCGCGACGCTGACGCGCGAGGGCGGCGCCGGCAATGTCGGCGTCGGCGGCGTCGGTCTGCTCTTGAACGAGCAGGGGTCGGTGCCGGGCGGCGTGCAGATCGCGAGCGGCGGCAGCCGAGCACAACTGCGCGTGCGCGCGGCCGACGGCGAGCTCTACGCCTCGCAGGGCGGCGGCTGGCAGCGCTCGATCGGTGAAATCTCGGTGCTCGCGAAGCAGGAGTGACCCGGGCCGGGCTCGACAGGGATCGCGTCGCACCGCCCTGCGGTCCTCCCTCCACAGGGCGGCCCGCGACGTCATCGGCGCCTGCTTTCGCACATTCGCCATTCTGCGGTGGTGCGCGCGGCGTTCTGCGACGAGCCTGGAGCCATGCGCGTGATGATGCCGGCGATACGAGAGCTCGGGCTCGACCTGCTCGCCCTGCTCTGGCCCACCGCGTGCCTCGGCTGCGGCGCTGCTGATCGCGATTGCTGCGACGCGTGCCTCGCTGAGGTGCGCGCCCCGCCGACGCTGGTCGAGCGCGACATCGGCCTGCCGTGCTTCGCGGCCGGAGTCTACGACGGACCCGTGCGCGCGATGCTCGTGCTGTACAAGCACGCGGGGCGGGCGCGGTTCGCCCGCGAGCTCGCGCCGCGTCTGAGCGCCCCGCTGCGCGCCGCGCTCGCACAATGCCGGGGGCCCGGCGCGCCTCTGGTCGTCGCCGTGCCGTCGCGACGGGCGCAGGTGCGCCGGCGCGGCTACCGGCACGTCGAGCTGCTGATCGCCCGCGCGCTGCGGCGCGGAGCGCCGGGGGAGCGGGCCGCGAACGGGCTTCGTGGGCGCCGCATCGCCGCGATGCGCCTGCCGGCGCTGCGGGCCCTCCCCGGGCGCATCGCGCAGGTCGGGCTCGCCTCCCGTGAGCGCGAGCGAAACGCCCGGAGGGTCGCCGTGAAACGGTCGTGCGAAAAACTTCTTCGCGGGCGAGAGGTCGTGCTCGTCGATGACATCGTCACGACGGGTGCGACGCTGCGCGCCGCCGCGGAGCGCCTGGAAATCGCGGGCGCCCGGGTGGTCGTCGCGGCCGTCGTGTGCGCGGTGCCCCGACACGACGACCGAGGCGGCCGGCTCGGAGTTTCATCAGCAGACGCGGAACAGGTGGAACCGGCCGCCCCGCACGCGGTAGAGTTCGATCAAAGGCGTAACGGTGCGCCGCACTGGCCCACCCGCCTGAGTCACCTGGGAGGTCACTATGGACGTGAACATCCGCGGCAAGAACGTCGGGATCACCGATCGGTTTGAGAACTACGTCGAAACGAAGACGGAGAAGGTGGCGGGCCTGCTGCCCAAGGCGCAGGCGCTCGAGGTCAGGGTTTCCAGGCAGACCGATCGCAGCCCCAAGCACGGCGATCGCGTCGAGATCACGCTCATCGGCCCGGGCCCCGTGATTCGCGCAGAATCCGTGGGCGGCGACAAGTACACGGCCTTCGACATGGCCTACGGGCGCGTGCTCGAACGCATCCGTCGCATGAAGGACAAGCGCCAGGATCGCCGCGGTCGCGGCCGCACCTCGCTCGCCGATGCGTCGGCAGAAGACTTCGCGGGAGTCGACATCACTCCCGCACCCGCCGAGGTGCTGAACGCGGTGGCGACCGGTGCGGTGCCCGTCGTCGGCACCGACGAAGAACAGGACTACAGCCCCGTCGTCATCCGTACGAAGGAGTTCCCGGCTGAGAAGCTGTCGGTCGAAGAGGCCGTCGACCAGATGGAGCTCGTCGGCCACGACTTCTTCCTCTTCGTCGAAGCCGGCTCCGAGAAGCCGAGCGTCGTCTACCGTCGCAAGGGATGGAACTACGGCGTGATCTCGCTCAGCGACGACTGAGCGAACACCCCGTGCGGGCCCGCGCACCCCGACCGATTCGGGGGCGCGGGCCCGCACGCGTTACGCCAGCACGCGTTACGCCGGCTCGCGGCGCGGGAAGCGCAGCCGCCACCCCCAGCGCAGCACCCCGTAGAGCGCTTCGAGCACGATCGCGCTCGACATCTTCGACCGCCCGCCCGCGCGCTCGACGAACACGATCGGCACCTCGGCGATCGGGCAGCCCATCGTCTCGAGCCGCCACGCCGTCTCGACCTGGAACCCGTACCCCTGCGAATCGATCGACTCGAGATCGAGCCGGGCGAGCCATGCCGTATCGATGACGCGGAACCCGCTCGTCAGGTCGTGCAGCTGCGAGCGCAGCGCGACCCGGGCCACTCCGGTGCCGGTGCGCGAGATGCAGCGCCGATAGCGGGGCCAGCCCACGATCTCGCCGCCGGGTACCCAGCGCGCCCCGATCGCGAGGCCCGCGCCGTCCTCCGCCGCGACGAGCAGTGCGGGGAGATCGCGGGGGCGGTGCGACCCGTCCGAATCCATCTCGATCGCGAAGCGGTAACCGTGGTCGATCGCGTGGCGGAACCCCTGGAGGTAGGCGGTGCCGAGCCCGAGCTTGCCGCCGCGATGCTGCACGGCGACACCGGTCGATTCGGCCGCGATCGCGTCGGCGAGAACGCCCGTGCCGTCGGGGCTCGCATCGTCGATGACGAGGATGTCGGCGCCGGGCAGATGCTCGCGCACACCGGCGATCGTGGCGGGCAGGGTCTCGCGCTCGTCGTAGGTGGGCAGGATCACGAGGGAGCCCGCGCCGAGATTGCCGCTCACCTCTCCATCCTGGCATCCCGCGGCTGAGCGGTCGCGAGGAGTCGCGGGCGGGCGCGCCGTCGGCGCGCCGGGGCCCGTGGGGCGGGCCGGCACCACGAGTGCACCGGGAACAGTGAAGGGCCGGCCTTCTCGAGTGAGAAGACCGGCCCGGTTCACCGCTCGCGAGAGGAATCAGCCCTCGTGCACGTCGGTCGCGCGGTCGCCCGCGCCGGCGGCGTACGCTTCGCGCAGGTGCTGGCCGAGGCCCGCATCCACGTTCGTCCAGTACTGGAAGAAGCGCTCGCGGATCTCGTCGATGGTGATCGCCTTGGCCTGGCCCTCGAGGTTCGCCTTGAGGTAGGCGCGCTCCTCGTCCGAGAACACGTCGCGGTAGAGGATGCCGGGCTGCACGAAGTCGCCGTCATCCGCGCGCAGCGTCGCCGCCGAGCGCACGAGCTCGCCGTCGGCCTCCCAGGTCGCCTCGACGCCCGCCGACGGGTTGACCGCCGGGCCGCCGGCCGCGCCGAACGAGTTCGGGTGGTAGACGCGCTGCGATGCGGGCGGGAAGTGGTACTGCATGTTGCCCTGATGCATGTAGTTGTTCGCCTCGGTGGCGTGCGGCTGGTTCACCGGCAGCTGGTTGTAGTTCGCGCCGATGCGGTAGCGCTGCGCGTCCGCGTACGAGAACACGCGGGCCATGAGCATCTTGTCGGGCGAGATGCCGGTGCCGGGAACCTGGTTGCCGGGCGAGAAGGCGGCCTGCTCGATCTCGGCGAAGAAGTTCTGCGGGTTGCGGTTCAGCGTGAAGGTGCCCACCTTGATGCGGGGGTAGTCGGCCTTCGGCCAGGTCTTCGTGAGATCGAAGGGGTTGAAGCGGTAGGTCTTCGCCTCCTCGTACGGCATGACCTGCACGTAGACGTCCCACGACGGATAGTCGCCCTGCGCGATCGAGTCGAAGAGATCGCGTCGGTAGTAGTCGGCGTCTTCACCGGCGATGCGCTCCGCATCCTCGGGCGACATGGGCACGACGCCCTGCTGCGAGAGGAAGTGGTACTGCACCCAGAAGCGCTCGCCGTCGGCGTTGATCCACTGGTAGGTGTGCGAGCCGTAGCCGTTCATGTGGCGCCACGACTTCGAGAGGCCGCGCGGTCCCATCACGTAGGTGACCTGGTGGGCCGATTCGGGCGATAGGGTCCAGAAGTCCCACTGCATATCGGCGTCGCGCAGGCCGGAATCGCCGAGGCGCTTCTGCGAGTGGATGAAGTCGGGGAACTTGATCGCGTCGCGCAGGAAGAAGGTCGGGGTGTTGTTGCCGACGATGTCGAGGTTGCCCTCGGTCGTGTAGAAGCGCAGCGAGAAGCCGCGCACGTCGCGCCACGTGTCGGGGGAGCCCTGCTCGCCCGCGACCGACGAGAAGCGCAGCAGCGTCTCGCTCTTGGCGCCCTTCTGGAAGATGGCCGCGCGGGTGTACTGCGAGACGTCCTCGGTGACGACGAACTCGCCGAACGCGCCGGCGCCCTTCGCGTGCGGGTTGCGCTCGGGCACGCGCTCGCGGTTGAATGCGGCGAGCTTCTCGACCAGGTAGCGGTCGTGCAGCACGGTGGGCCCGTCGGCGCCGACGGTGAGCGAGTGCTCGTCGCTGGCGATGGGCGTGCCGGTCTGGGTCGTCGTCAGCTTCTGCTCTGACATGGTGATCCTTTCGGGTTGCGGTGGTGCGTTGCGGTGAATGGTGGCTCGGGGGTGTCGGCAGGGATCAGTTCGCGCCGACAGCGCTGTCTGCGCGAGCGTCGCGCGAGCAAGCGGCGCACATGCCGTGGAAGACGACTTCGGCCTGCTCGACGGTGAAGCCCGCCGTGTCGCTCGGCGTCAGGCACGGGGCAGCGCCGATGACGCAGTCGACGTCTTCGATGCGGCCGCATGCGCGGCAGACGAGATGATGGTGGTTGTCGCCGATGCGGGCCTCGTAGCGGGCCGGGCCGCCGGTCGACTCGATCTTGCGCAGCAGGCCCGCGTTCGTGAGCGCGCTGAGCACGATGTAGATCGCCTGCAGCGAGGTGCCCGGCAGGTCGTGCTTGAGCGCGTCGAACACGTCGCTCGCATCGAGATGACCGCCCCGCGAGAGCGCCTCGAGCACGGCCCGACGGGGCGCGGTCGAGCGCAGGCCCGCGGCGCCGAGACGCGCGGCGGCGTCGGGCAGGGCAGCGGTGGAGGTCATGCCGACAGTCTACTCGTTATTTTGAATGATTCAAAAAAGATCTCGTTCGGAAGTGTCGCAGGCGCAGCCGGAGCGCGGAGACCGCCGGCGGGCACTCTTGGAATCCACAGTGAGCCCCGAGATCGGCATTGCTAAGCTGAGTTGTTGTCTCAATTTGGCAACGGCGGCGATTCATGGAATCGACGGATCTGCCGGGCAAACCGTATCAGGAGTAACAACGTGGCGACAGTTCTCGAGAAGCTTCTTCGCGTCGGCGAAGGCCGCACGCTGAAGAAGATGGAGCGGATCGCGAAGACGGTCGCAGATCTCGAACCGTCATTCGCCGACCTGAGCGATGAGGAGCTGCGCGAGGAGACCGCGGAGTTCCGCGGGCGTCTCGCCAAGGGCGAAACCCTCGACGACCTGCTGCCCGAGGCGTTCGCCGCGGTGCGCGAGGCGGCGAAGCGCACCATCGGCCTGCGCCCCTTCGACGTGCAGGTCATGGGCGGCGCGAACCTGCACCACGGCAACATCTCCGAGATGAAGACCGGTGAGGGCAAGACCCTCGTCGCGACCCTGCCCGCGTACCTGAACGCGCTCGCCGGCAAGGGCGTGCACATCGTCACCGTCAACGACTACCTCGCCACCTACCAGAGCGAGCTCATGGGCCGCGTCTTCCGCGCCCTCGGCATGACCACCGGCTGCATCATCGCGGGCCAGGACCCGACCGTGCGCCGAGAGCAGTACAACGCCGACGTCACCTACGGCACGAACAACGAGTTCGGCTTCGACTACCTGCGCGACAACATGGCCTCGAGCGCCGCCGAGCGCGTGCAGCGCGACCACTTCTTCGCCATCATCGACGAGGTCGACTCGATCCTCATCGACGAGGCCCGCACCCCGCTCATCATCTCGGGCCCTGCCTCGGGCGAGGCCAACCGCTGGTTCGCCGAGTTCGCCCGCGTCGCGCGCAAGCTGCAGCCCGAGGTCGACTACGAGGTCGACGAGAAGAAGCGCACCGTCGGCGTGCTCGAGCCGGGCATCGAGAAGGTCGAAGACCACCTCGGCATCACCAACCTCTACGAGTCGGTGAACACCCCCCTCATCTCGTTCCTCAACAACTCGATCAAGGCGAAGGCTCTCTTCACCCGCGACAAGGACTACGTCGTGCTGAACGGCGAGGTGCTCATCGTCGACGAGCACACCGGCCGCATCCTCGCCGGCCGCCGCTACAACGAGGGCATGCACCAGGCCATCGAGGCGAAGGAGGGCGTGCAGGTCAAGGCCGAGAACCAGATGCTCGCGACCGTCACGCTGCAGAACTACTTCCGCCTCTACGAGAAGCTCTCGGGCATGACCGGCACCGCCGAGACCGAGGCGGGCGAGTTCATGTCGACCTACAAGCTCGGCGTCGTGCCGATCCCGACGAACAAACCCCTCATCCGCAAGGACCAGCCCGACCTCGTCTACAAGAACGAGGAGGCGAAGTTCACGCAGGCCGTCGAAGACATCGCCGAGCGCCACGAGAAGGGCCAGCCCGTGCTCGTCGGTACGACCAGCGTCGAGAAGAGCGAGTACATCTCGCGCCTGCTCGCGAAGAAGGGCGTGCGCCACGAGGTGCTCAACGCGAAGAACCACGCGCGCGAGGCCGCGATCATCGCGCAGGCCGGCCGACTCGGCGCCGTCACCGTCGCCACCAACATGGCCGGCCGCGGTACCGACATCATGCTCGGCGGCAACGCCGAGTTCCTCGCGGTGCAGGAGATGGCCGCGCGCGGCCTCTCGACCGAAGACGATCCGGACGCCTACGAGGCCGCCTGGGACGACGTCTTCGCCGCGGTGAAGGAGGCCGTCTCGGAGGAGGCCGACAAGGTCGCCGCCGCCGGCGGGCTCTACGTGCTCGGTACCGAGCGCCACGAATCGCGCCGCATCGACAACCAGCTGCGCGGCCGCTCGGGCCGTCAGGGCGACCCCGGCGAGAGCCGCTTCTACCTGTCGCTCGCCGACGACCTCATGCGCCTGTTCAACTCGGGCGCGGCCGCATCGCTCATGAACCGCGACGGCTTCCCCGACGACCTCGCGATCGAATCGAAGATGGTCACCCGCGCCATCCAGAGCGCGCAGAGCCAGGTCGAGCAGCGCAACGCCGAGATCCGCAAGAACGTGCTGAAGTACGACGACGTGCTCGACCGCCAGCGCAAGGCGATCTACACCGACCGCCAGCAGATCCTCGACGGCGGCACCATCGAGGACCGCATCGACGCCTTCCGCGTGCAGACGATCGACGCGATCCTCGACTCGCACGGCACCGACCAGGATTGGGATTTCGACGCCCTCTGGAGCGACCTCAAGCAGGTCTACCCCGTGAGCATCACCGTCGACGAGCTGCTCGCCGAAGCCGGCAGCTCGAAGATCGATAAGGCGTTCCTGCGCCGCGAGATCCTCTCCGATGCCGAGGTCGCCTACCAGAACCGCGAGGCCGCCCTCGGCGAGGAGGCGACGCGCGAGCTCGAGCGCCGCGTCGTGCTCACCACGATCGACCGACGCTGGCGCGACCACCTCTACGAGATGGAGTATCTCAAGGAGGGCATCGGCCTGCGCGCTATGGCACAGCGCGACCCGCTCGTCGAATACCAGCGCGAGGGCTACACCATGTTCGAGGGCATGATGGGGCAGATCAAGGAGGAATCCATGGGTCTGCTCTACAACCTCGAGGTCAAGGTGCGCCCGGCCGAAGGCCCGCAGGATCACGTGCACCTCGAAGGCGGCGGCCTCGAAGCGGAGCAGGCGACCGACCAGTCGAAGCTCAGCTACAGCGCCCCCGATGAAGACGGCGACCCCGAGGTCTCGGGCGCGAACGCCGGGTCGGGCGGTGCCGGGGCCCGTGCCGCCGCGGGCGGCCGTGCCGCTCAGGCGCAGCAGGCTCCCACCGAGCGCGGCGCATTCGGCCAGCAGGTGCCCGCAGAGGGCAATAACCGCGCTGCTCGCCGCGCCAACAAGAAGAAGTAGCGCGGCCCGACCCCGCGATCACATCACGAGAGAAAACTTCCACAGTCATGTCGAATGAATCGAACGCTCGTCCTACCAAGAACGAACGCCGCCAGCAGGCTCGCGAGCAGGCCCGCGCCGCCCGCGAGCAGGAGCAGAAGCGCGAGAAGCGCAACCGCCTTTTCATCCAGGGCGGCATCGTGCTCGGCATCGTGGCGATCCTCGCCATCGTCGGGCTCGTCGTCCAGCAGGCGACCGCTCCCGCCGGCCCCGGCCCCGCCAACATGGCCTCGGGCGGTGTCGTCTTCGGCAAGGACCTGAAGGTGCAGAAGACCGCCGCACTGCAGTCGGACGAGACGCGCAAGGCGCCCGAGGTGAACCGCGATGAGCTGCCGCTCGACGTCACCGTCTACGCCGACTACATGTGCCCCGCCTGCGGCGCCTTCGAGCAGGCCAACGGCACCATGCTCGAGAACTACGTCGGCAGCGGCGACATCACGCTGCAGGTGTACCCCCTCAACTTCCTCGACCCGGCATCGCTCGGCACCAAGTACTCGACCCGCGCCGCGAACCTGTTCGGCTGCGTCGTCGAGCAGCAGCCCGATGCCGCCTTCAAGCTGCACAATGCGCTGCTCAGCGCCGAGGTGCAGCCGTCCGAGAACACGCAGGGCCTCACCGACGACGAGCTGCTCGACCAGGCCAAGGCCGCCGGGGCGAACGTCGACACGGAGCTGAAGCAGTGCGTCAAGGATCGCCGCTTCGCCGACTTCGTCGCCTCGAACACGAAGGCCGCGACCGAGACCGGCGTCGTCGGTCTCGCAGAGGGCGCCCAGATCGCGCTCGATCAGACCGGCCAGGAGCTGCAGCCGGAAGGCGAACCGCAGCGTCTCATCTCGACCCCGCTCGTGATCGTCAACGGCCAGCAGTGGCTCTCGGGCCGCGATGGCGACCTCGAGAACTACCTGCTCAAGGTCAAGGCCGAGGTCGAGAAGGCCGCGAAGGGCGGCGACGCGTCGAAGGACGCCGCGAAGGACGAGTCGAAGGACGCTGGCGCCGCGAAGGAAGCCGACGCCGCAACTGCCGGCTGACCCGCGTCGACGGAAACGCCCACGGGTCCCGCACGGTGATCCGTGGGCGTTTCCGTCTAGTAGACTGCCTGGGGGCGGTTTCGCCGCCCACGCCTCCCTAGCTCATCTGGTAGAGCAGCGGCCTTGTAAACCGCAGGTGGCCGGTTCGAGTCCGGCGGGGGGCTCTCAGCTCCGAATGAGGAGCATTTGGGGCCGAGAGCCCGTGCCGCCCACGGCGGCAGCCCACGGAGCGCAGCGCGGGGTGGGCTCTGATACCGGCCCGGTGAAGCGTTCTTCCCGCCGCGTGCGGAGATAAGTGCAGAATCAGTCGAGAATTGTGCACCAGATCCCGCACGCGAGTTCGGCACGGGTCGATAGAGTGGTGCGAATGCACGACAAATTGCGCATCCCGGCCGCGCTCTTCAGCGCATGCATCGCGGGCATGCTGGTCGCGGCGCAATCGCGCGTCAACGGGGGCCTCAGTCAGGAGCTCGGCGGCGGGTTCGTCGCCGCCTGCTATTCGTTCGCTTCGGGCCTCGTGCTGGTCGCGGTCATCACGATCTGTTCGGCGCGGGCGAGGCGCGGTTTCGGCAAGCTGAAGACCGAACTGCGTTCGGGCCGCTTCCCGCTCTGGGCGACGCTCGGCGGGGCCGCCGGCGCGGTATTCGTACTCGGTCAGTCGCTCGTCGCGCCCCTGATCGGGGTCGCCCTGTTCACGGTCGGCGTGGTTGCCGGCCAGGTCATCGGCGGGCTCGTGCTCGACCAGGCGGGCCTCGGCCCGGCCGGCAAGGTCGCGCCCACGCTGACTCGCCTCATCGGCACGGGGCTCGTGATCGTCGCGGTCGTGATCTCGGTCGCGGGCAGCATTTCGGGCGGGGTGCTCCAGGGCTCCCCCTGGTTCGTCATCGTGCCGCTCATCGCCGGGTTCGGCGTCTCGTGGCAGTCCGCGGTCAACGGGCTGCTGCGGTCGGCGATGGAGAGCGTGCTGTCGGCGACTTTCGTCAGCTTCGTCGTCGGCACCGTGGTGCTCGCGGTGCTCGCCGCCGTCTCGATCGCGCTGAACGGGTGGCCGCAGCACTGGCCGAGCGAACCGGTGCTGTACATCGGCGGCATCCTCGGCGCGATCTTCATCGCGATCATCACGCTGCTCGTGCGTGTCGCAGGTGTGCTGCTGATCAGCATGGCGAACGTCGCCGGTCAGCTGATCGCTTCGGTGATGCTCGAAGCGGGGGTGCCGCTCGCGGGCGGTGTCAGTATCGGTATGCTCATCGGCACGCTCGTCGCTCTCGTCGCGGTCGCGGTCGCCGCGCTGCCCGGTAGGCCGCGCACGACGCACTGATCGCCGGGGCCATAGCGCGTACCGGGGCAGCTGCAGGCCCGATATGGCGCCGGAGAAGCCTGCGTTCGTGAACGGTGGCGCTTCACGACAATGGTCGGCCCGAGCCGACCCGCGGCAGCCTCGTTACAGTGCGCTGAGATGGCGCCGCGCGTCGAGCGGGCGGCGCGGTTTGTGCTTCTGATCCCTCTCGGGGATGCCGCCGACGTAGAGCCAGCCGAGCAGGTACTCGCCCTTCTCGAGCAGGTGCGCCTTGCGCACCGGCTTCTCGCGGGTGAGCTTGCCCGTACGCCAGATCGAACCCCACCCCGCCTCGTGCAGCAGCAGCCCGAGGGTGTGCGCGACGCCGCTCGCGACGGCCTCCTGCTCCCACACGGGCACCTTCTCGCTCGCGACCGGGCTCACCACGATAGCGAGCACCAGCGGGGCGCGGTGCGCTTTCGAGATGTACTTCTCGCGGTCCTCGCCGGCGGCCTTCGCGAGCCCCTTGCCGAGCCGGTCGCGGGCGTCGCCGCGCAGCTCGATGATGCGCCACGGGCGCAGCCCCGAATGATCTGCGACCGACGACAGCACGCTGAGCATATCGAGCAGTTCGGCGGTCGACGGAGCCTCGCCGGTCAGCTTCGAGTGCGAACGACGGAGGCGGATCGCCTCGCGTGCAGGCAGGGGAGTGGCGGTCAAGACGTCGATCCCTTGCCCTCGGTCGTCTGCGTCTCGGAGGGCTCGGCGCCCTCGGCGAACTCGAGCGCGAGGGAGTTCATGCAGTATCGGTTGCCGGTCGGCGTGCCGAAGCCATCGGGGAAGACATGGCCGAGGTGCGACCCGCATCGGGCGCAGCGCACTTCCGTGCGCACCATGCCCATGCTCGCATCCTCGAGCAGCTCGACCGCTTCGGGGCGCACGCTCTCGTAGAAGCTCGGCCAGCCGCAGCCCGCATCGAACTTGGTGCCCGCGACGAAGAGTTCGTTACCGCAGGCGCGGCAGGTGTAGAGGCCCGCGCGCTCCTCGTGGAGCAGCTCGCCGGTGCCCGGTCGCTCGGTGCCGGCCTGGCGCAGCACGGCGTACTCGTCGGGGGAGAGGCGGTCGCGCCACTCGGCGTCGCTCAGGGCGAAGTCGTGGCCGCTGTCGGGGGTGATGGGGGTGCTCATCGGGGCCTCCTTCGGGGAGTCTGCTCGGGCGCAGCACTCGTCTGCGCATGCCTTTCGAGTCTACGCGCGCAGGCCCGGGGCCGGATGGTGCCGGGAGCGAACGTTCCGGCGTCTTCGCGGGTTGCGGTGTCGGATGCGTCGCGCGCCCGATCCGTGAGCTCCCTCGGACGTGCGAGCTCCCTCGGATGGAATGCGCTGTGAAGCTCCGATTGAGCTCGCACGTCCGAACGAGCTCGCACCGCACACTTCGATCCGGCGGCAACGCTTCTGCAACAACGGCCCGGGGTGCGGCACGTTCCGGGCGCGCTGCGGTGCTGAGAAGACCCTGGCCGACCCGTGAGAAATTCTTGTGGACAGGGCCCGACTTGCATCATCAGATGATATTCGTCAGACTATTGCATGGCCGTTCAGTAAGGCACGCCTTACTTGGATCTGATCTCATGTCGCGATTCGCTCGCGGCGGCTGTCATCACCCACACTGTCAAGGAGCAGCTTGCGCATGTTTGCACGCCGACGCACCCGCGGATCGATCGCCGCACTACTGGCGACCGCACTTGTGGCGGGAGGTGCATTCATCGGCGGCAGCGCGGCCTATGCGGAAGAACTTCCGGCGGATCCCGCAGCCGAGCAGGTCGAACTGCAAGGCGCCGAAGCGCCGGCGGTCGAAGCCGATGCTTCTGTGGAAGCGCCAGCGGTCGAAGCCGATGCTTCTGTGGAAGCGCCGGACGATGCTCCTGCCGATGCTCCGGTTGCGGATGCTGGGAAGCCCTTGGCCGACGCTACGGCAGAGGACTCCAGCACCGCAGAGGCGCAGGCTGCGGTAGCCCCCACCGCGCTCCCGGCGGTTCTCGAGACGATTCGCGAGGACGGCGGCGCGCTCGATTGGGGCTTCAAGGCCAGCTGGCGCAACTATCTGCGATTCGCCGGCGGTGCGCAAATGGTCTTCGGCGGCGCGACGCTGTCGGACGAAGGCATTGTGCACTATCCGGAGTCGGCCGAGTCGACATTCGACCCGGCCGCAGGCACGGGCACCATCGCCTACACCGGTGGTGTGAACTTTCTGAACGAGGCGCACGGCTTCAGCATCGTGATGCAGAACCCGCGCATCGAGATAGCGGCCGATGGCTCAGCCGTCCTGAGCGCGGAGATGAGTGTTGATGCGGCTCCCGGCGCCGAAGCCCTGCAGCGCGTCGTTATTGCGACGATCGCCGCCACTGGAGCAGCAACCGAGGCCGACGGTCTCAGCGCATGGAGCGACGTCGCTGGCACTTTCGCGGACACCATCATCCCCGCCGAGCTCGGCCAGTACGGCGGGCAGGCCGCCGACTCGCTCTCGTTCTCCACTCCGGCAGCGACGACCCCGGAAATTCCCGACGTGACCTGGTCGCCTGAGGTGCGGGTGTTCCTGGGAGATTCGGTGACGCCGTTGGCTGCGGGGGCGAAGGTGTACAAGGGTGACAAGCTGACGGTGAAGGGCACCGGGTTCGATCCCGAAGCGAACATCGGTGGTCGGGGAATGCCGATTCCCAGCACGCTGCCGCAGGGATCATATGTGGTGTTCGGCAAGTTCGCTGCCGCGTGGAGCCCGGCTGATGGGGTGTCGTCGAAGGATCGGAAGGTCGGTCCGCAGGGGTGGGTGCTCGCGGAGAACGTGCTCGACCAGGTGCCCGCGCAGTACCAGGCGATGGTGCGCAATCAGTGGGTGCCGCTTGCGGCGGATGGCAGTTGGACCGCCGAGCTGACGCTCGCCGAGCCGAAGGATGCTGCGACGATCTCGGGTGACTACGGCGTGTATACCTATGGTGCCGGTGGTGTGAATAACCAGGCGCAAGAATTCAAGCTCGGGTTGGATTACACCGACACCGAACGCCCGAAGGGATGGTCGCCTGAGGTGCGGGTGTTCCTGGGAGATTCGGTGACGCCGTTGGCTGCGGGGGCGAAGGTGTACAAGGGTGACAAGCTGACGGTGAAGGGCACCGGGTTCGATCCCGAAGCGAACATCGGTGGTCGGGGAATGCCGATTCCCAGCACGCTGCCGCAGGGATCATATGTGGTGTTCGGCAAGTTCGCTGCCGCGTGGAGCCCGGCTGATGGGGTGTCGTCGAAGGATCGGAAGGTCGGTCCGCAGGGGTGGGTGCTCGCGGAGAACGTGCTCGACCAGGTGCCCGCGCAGTACCAGGCGATGGTGCGCAATCAGTGGGTGCCGCTTGCGGCGGATGGCAGTTGGACCGCCGAGCTGACGCTCGCCGAGCCGAAGGATGCTGCGACGATCTCGGGTGACTACGGCGTGTATACCTATGGTGCCGGTGGTGTGAATAACCAGGCGCAAGAATTCAAGCTCGGGTTGGATTACACCGACACCGAACGCCCGAACGGTGCCGACTTCGAGCCGTCGATCACGGTCTATCAGGCGGACGGCGTCACCGAGCTCGGCAACACCGAGGTGACAGAGGGCGACACGCTCGTCGTCAAGGGAACCGGGTTCGACCCGTACGCGAACCTCGGCGGGCTGGGACAGCCGATTCCTGCGGACAAGCCGCAGGGCACTTTCGTAGTGTTCGGCAACTTCGCTGAGCAGTGGAAGCCGTCGGAAGGCGTCAAGAGCGACCAGCGCAAGATGGATAAGTCGAACCGCGGCTGGGCGCTGGCAGCGGACACGCTCGAAAACGATGTTCCGGATGCGTTCCGTGAAGAAGTCCGCGGGCAGTGGGTCGAGCTCGATCCTGCGACGGGATCATTCACCTGGACCGTCACGCTGAAGCAGCCGGCCGAGCTCGTGAAGGGCGGTAAGTTCGGCATCTACAGCTATGCCGGCGGCGTCAACACGGCGAACCCGGCTCAGGAGCTGCGCACGGTCGTGAACTTCAAGTCGAAGACAGAACCCGAGAACCCCGACCCGAAGCCGACTACGGGAGGCCTGCAGTGGGGCATCAAGGATTCGTTCCGCTCGTACATCGAGAGCAACTCTGACGGCAAGGTGGGGCTGAGCGGCAACGCGACCCGCACCGGCAACATCTTCAACTTCCCCCAGCTCGCGGGAGGCGAATGGAACAGCCGTGCCGAGACCGGTGAAGTGCGTTACGCAGGCGGGGTCTCGTTCAGCGCGCACGGTGGTGCGCTGAGCTTCTCGCTCGCCGACCCCGTGATCAAGGTCTCCGACGCGCGCACGGCAGTGCTGTATGCGACGTACGCCGGCAAGCAGACGGCGATTGCCGACTTGCACCTCGGTGAGTCGGTGCGCAGCGTCGCCGGCAATGGCGCGGTCACCTGGAAGGGCGTACGAACGACGCTCCGTGCCGAAGGCGTGCCGGTGTTCCAGCAGTACGAGGTCGGCGAAGTACTTGACGCGGTCACCTTCACTGTGGGTGAGGCGAGCGACGCCAAGCCTACCGACCCCGAGAAGCCTCAGCCGAAGCCCGAACCCGAGCCGAAGCCGACCCCGACTCCGGTCGCTCCGACTCCGGGGCAGCAGCAGCCCGGTTCGCTGATCTGGGGCGTCTCGTCGGGCTTCGCGAACTATGCGACCGGCCCGATCGCCAAGGGCTCCGTGAGCACGAGCGGTGTCGGCGGCGGCAGCGGCGGCTATGTCTTCCCGCAGGCCAGCAGCTCGTGGGATGCGGCGAGCCAGACGGGCTCCGTGCAGTACTCGGGGGTCGTCACCTTCACCGGACATAAGGGCCTCATGAGCGAGACCTTCAGCAACCCGGTCATCACCGTGTCGAGCGCGACCTCGGGCACCATCTCGGCGGGCGGCAGCACCTTCACGCTGAACCTCGGTGCGGCGGGCAAGTCGGTCGGTGCGAACGGCGAGGTCACCTGGAGCGGTGTGCCCGTCTCGGGCGCGATCAGCGGCGGCGGCAGCGGAAGCAGCGGCACCGGCGGTGGATCGTTCGGCATCGATCCCGTCACCTTCACTGTCGGAGCGGTCAACCATGCGGGCTTCGGCTCGACCACGGTGGCCTCGACCGTCGGCCAGAAGCGCACGGCAGCGGCCACCCCGCCCGCGACGACCGGCATCACGATTCTCACCGACGCCCAGGACATCGTGCCCGGCGGCGAGATCGAGCTCGAGGCGACCGGCTTCGAGGCGAGCGAGCGCGACATCCTGGTCGTGCTGTACTCCGAACCGACCGTGCTCGACGACAACGCCGGCGCGAACAAGGCCGGTACGGTGCGGTGGATCGGCACCCTGCCCGACGACATCGAGCCGGGCGAGCACACGCTGACTCTGCAGGGCAGCACCGATGCCGGCGCGAAGATCACGGTGCTCGACAAGAAGCAGGCCGACGCGAAGAAGAAGGATGCGAAGAAGAAGGTCGCGGCGATCGCCGCCGAGGCCGAATCGGGTCAGCTGCAGGCCGCGGGCCTCAGCGACACCGGCACCCCGATGTGGGTATGGTGGGCCGGTTCGCTCCTCCTCCTGCTCATCGCCGGCGGCACCACCGGGCTCGTCGTGGCCCAGCGCCGCGGCGCCGGCAGCGACTGACCGCGACCCAGGCCGCGCACAGACCGGCCCAGGCGGGCCCTCTTCCCCTCAATGCTCGGGGCCTGCCCCGGCTGCTTCTCGACCGAGACTCCTAGAATGAATGCTTTGCAGACCCCCAGGAAGGCCCGCTCCATGAACGCAACAGCGTCGCAACACCACCGCCCCGCACGCGCGTGGAGGCGCCTCGCCGCGGCGGGATCCCTGGCCCTTCTTGCTCTCGCAGCCCCCGCCACCGCGGCGACCGCTGCTCCGAGCGCCACCGAGGCCACCGAGACGAGCGGCACCTGCGCGGTCGGGTCGGCCGAGCTGCGCTGGGGCGTGAAAGAGAGCTTCCGCTCGTACGTCAGCGGCAGCATCGCGAACGGCGAGTGGACCGTGAGCGACGACATGCGGTACGAGACGCCCGATTTCATCTGGGATGCGGCCCAGGGCGAACTCCAGGCGTCGCCGATCTCGGGCAGCATCGGCTTCACCGGGGCGGTGCACTTCACCGGCCACGACGGTGCGCTCCAGTTCGATCTGAGCGACCCGACCATCGAGATCGAGGGCGGCGACACCGCCTACCTCGGGCTCACGATCGGCGCGACCGACGACGGCGACGCCGCGGCCGTGCAGGCGCAGTCGGTGCGCGTCGCGAAGATGGATCTCGCGGGCGCTCTCTCGACGAGCGGCGGCGAGCTCGAGATCGCGGGCGCTGTGCCGCGCCTCACCTCCGAGGGCGCCGCAGCGTTCAACGGCGAGTACGGCAGCTACGTCGCCGGCGACGAGCTCGACCCCATCAATCTGACCGCCACGGCCGCCGGGTGCGAGCTCGGCGAGACCGTCGCGACCCCCGAGCCCGACGCCCCCGCCGAGCCGACCGCGACCCCCGAGCCGACCGCGACCGAGGTGCCCTGGGTGCCCATCGTCGTGGGCGGCGTCGCGCTGCTCGTCATCGGCGTGACAGGCGGCATGCTCATCGCGGGCCGCGGCAAGGGCAAGAAGCCGGCCGACGCCGCGGATCCTGAGCCGCCGACCGAATAGGCCCGCGCGCTCGGTGCCGAGTTCGCGACTGCGCATCGAATCACCGAGTACCTGCGTTCATAACGCGATGAACGCAGGTACTCGGGCGCCAGGCAGGCACTCGGCGTCACCCTGTGCCCGGCGTGCGGCGCGGGCCGACGGCGCCCGGGCGTGCAGCGCTCAGGCGAGCGGCCGCATCGGCATGATGATGCCGCGGCCGGTCACAGGGTGAGGGATCACCTCGACCGGCGTGCGGTACACGTCCGAGACGATGTCGGCGGTCAGCACCCGCTCGGGCGCATCGCACGCCACGATCTGCCCGTCGCGCAGCAGCGCCGCGCGGTCGGCGAACGCGCTCGCCAGGTTGAGGTCGTGCAGCACGACGAGCACGGCGTCGCCGGCCTTCGCGCGGGCGCGGGCGAGGCCCAGCACGGATTCCTGGTGGCCGAGGTCGAGCGCCGCGGTCGGCTCGTCGAGCATGAGCACGCCCGTGCGCCCGGCCATGACGCGCGCGAACGCGGCGCGCGCCCGCTCACCGCCCGACAGCGACGGCACGCGTCGGTTGCCGAGATGAGCGATATCGGCCGCATTGATCGACTCCGAGATCGCCTCGTTGTCCTGATCCTCGAGCGGTGTGCGCCGCCACGGCGCGCGCCCCATCTCGACCACCTGGTGCACTGTGAACGGGAACAGCAGCTGGTTGTCCTGCAGCAGCACGCTGCGGCGCCGGGCGAGGTCGGGCAGCGACCAGTCCGAGATGTCGCGGTCTCCGAAGCGCACCGACCCCTGATCGGGGGCGACATCGCCCGAGAGGATGCTCAGCATCGTCGACTTGCCGGCGCCGTTCGGGCCGAGCAGCGCGAGCACCTCGCCGGCGCGCAGCTCGAGCGACACCTCGTCGAGCAGCTTGCGGCCGCCTCTGATGAGCGAGACCGATTCGGCAGCGCAGACGACATCGCCGGGCGCGGTGCGGGTCGGGGCCTCGAAGTAGCGCGCGGCCATCATCCCCACCCCCCGCTGCGCTTGCGGGTGCGCCGCAGCAGCCAGAAGAAGAAGGGGCCGCCGACGAGGGCGGTGAGCATGCCGATCGGCATGTCGGCGTTCGGTACGATCGTGCGGGCGCCGAGGTCGGCGAGGGTGAGCAGCAGCGCGCCGCCGAGCGCCGACGCGGTCACGAGGGGCAGATGCGCGGGCCCCAGGATCATGCGCATGAGGTGCGGGATGACGAGGCCGACGAACGAGATGATGCCGGCGAACGCGACCGAGACGCCGGTCAAGAGCGCGACGATGAAGATCATGATGATGCGCAGCGCTTCGACGTTGACGCCGAGGTGGCGCGCGTTGCGCTCGCCGAGCGCGAGCAGGTCGAGCTTGCGGGCGGCGAAGTAGGAGGCGGCGAGCCCGAGCGCGATGATGGGGGCGACGATGAGGGCCTGCGACCAGCGACTGCCGGCGAGGCTGCCGAGCTGCCAGAACACGATCTGCTCGCGCGACTGCGTGTCGCCGAGGAAGGTGAGCAGGGCGATGCCGGCGCCCGCGATCGCGTTGACGGCGATGCCGGTGAGCACGAGGGTGACGACCTCGGTGCGGCCGTCGGCGCGGCTCATCGCGTAGACGATGAGGGTGGCGGCGAGGCCCGCGGCGAATGCGAGGGCGGCGATGGTCCATTCGCCGAAGAAGCTCAGGCCGAACACGATGGCGAGGCCCGCACCGACCGCGGCGCCCGACGAGATGCCGATGACGCCGGGCTCGGCGAGCGGGTTGCCGAAGATCGCCTGCATGATGAGGCCGGCGACCGAGAGCCCCGCGCCGACGAGGGCGGCCATGGCGACGCGGGGGAAGCGGATCGCCCACAGGGTCGCATCGCCCGTGGGGTGCGTCGGCAGCGGCAGCCAGTCGATGCCGATCTTGTGGAGCAGGGATCCGAGCACCTCCTGGGGAGGGATTGGGAGCTGGCCGGTGCCTGCGGAGACGAGGATCGACGCCACGAGCGCCACGGTCAGCACCGTGAAGAGCGTGATCTTCGCGGTCGTGTGGCGTTTCGCCGACGGTGACGTGGAGGGGGTCATGCGTGGGTGAGCTCTGCCTTCGTGAACGCGCGAGCTGAGACCGGGGTGCCGCTGGAGGCGCACCCGGAACGCGCGGCGATGTGCTGGATCTTCGAAGTCCAGGGAACATCTTACCGTTGTTAGGGTAGGCTAATTCCGTTAAACATCTGATGAAGGGACGTTCGGGTTATGACGGCAGGTCGGGTGCGCAGGATCGCCGCGGTCGCAGTGCTCGCCCTTGCAGGGCTCGGGCTCGTCGGCTGCCAGACCGGCCCCGACGTCAAGAGCGCCGCCGCGCTCGAAGCGGTCGACCTGCCTCCGCTCTCCGAGCTCACCCCCCTCGACGACCCGACCGCGTTCGTCGGCAGCACCCACGCCGTCGTCGGCGGGCCGTCGATCGCGCCCCTCGCCGAGGCCCCGAAGAGCGAACTGCCCGTCACCGTCGCCTCACACGACCGCGGCGGCGACACGCAGATCACGGTGGAGGACACCGCGCGCATCGTGCCGCTCTCGATGAGCGGCTCGGTCGGTGAACTCGTGCACGCCTTCGGCTTCGGCGATTCGATCGCGGGCCGTGACGTCTCGACGAACTTCCCCGGTTCCGAAGACATCCCGGTTGTCACGAAAGACGGCCATTCGATCGATGCCGAGGGCGTGCTCGCCCTCGACCCGACCCTCATCCTCACCGACGGGTCGATCGGCCCGACCGACGTCGTGCTGCAGCTGCGCGACGCGGGCGTGCCGGTCGTCACCGTCGACCGCGCGGTCGACGCCGAGTCGAGCTACCTGACGATGCAGCAGGTCGCCGATGCCCTCGGCGTCGGCGAGGCCGCCCCCGCGCTCATCGAGCAGCTGCAGCAGGCCATCGCCGCGAAGGAGGCGGAGGTCGCGCAGCTGCTGCCGGCCGATGCCGAGAAGCTGCCGCGCGTCGCCTTCCTCTACATCCGCGGCACCGCCGGCGTCTTCTACCTCTTCGGCGAGGGCACCGGCGTCGACAGCCTCATCCGCTCGGTCGGCGCGATCGACGTCGCTGAAGAGATCGGGCTCGAGGGCGAGAAGCCCATGACCGAGGAAGCCCTCATCGGGATGGACCCCGACATCATCGTCGTGATGACGAAGGGGCTCGAGAGCGCCGGCGGGGTCGACGGCCTGCTGCAGGCCCAGCCGAGCGTCGCCCTCACCACCGCCGGCGAGAACCGGCGCATCGTCGACATCGACGACGCCGTGCTCTTCGCGGGCGGTACGCGCATCCCCGATGTGATCGACGGACTCGCCCGCGCGATCTACTCTCCCGATTCGCTCGAGCGGGCCGGCTGAGCGGCCGCGCCATCCCAGGTTCGGCTCGGCGCGTCGGGTACTCTAGTACGGCGTCGCGAGAACGATGCAGCATTTCATGACGGGCGAGGGGACGAGATTGGCGCAGAGCAACCACGGTGCCGAAACGCAGCGCCGCAGCCAGGATTACCCGGAGGATCGCTTCGATCGGGTCACCCGCAGCGGCCGCGTCGGCGCGCACCGCGTCACTGCGAAGCCCCGTCATTTCTGGTGGTACCTCGTCGCGGGCGTGCTGGGCTTCGTGCTGCTCACCTGCATCGGCGTGCTCGTGGTGCAGAGCGTCGGCGGGAAGAGCCCCACTCCGACTTCCGAGCAGCAGCCCACCTCGACCGAGGTGCCGGCCGTGCTCGACCCCGCCGCGACGATCGCCGTGTTCAACGGCACGACCGACACGAACCTCGGCGCCGGCGTCTCCGGCTCCATCACGGCCGAGGGCTGGGGCCAGGTGCTCTTCTCGGAGAACCTCGCCGAGAGCGATGTGCCGATCTCCGCGGTCTTCTACCGCGACCCGGCCGACGAATCCGCCGCCCGCGGCCTCGCCGAGCAGCTCGGCGGCGTCTCCACCTACCTGACCGAGGACTACGCCGAGTACGACGCGCGCCTCATCGTGCTGCTCGGCGCCGACTACGCCGGTCCGAACTCGGGTGCGGTCGAGCAGCCCGTCGAGCCTCCGGTCGAAGAGCCCGCCGCGGGCGATGCCGAGGTGCCGCCCGCAGACGGTTCCGTCGACGGCGCAGTGGTCGATCCCGCGGCGACCGACCCGCAGCAGCCCGAGGCCTGACCCGACGCGCGAGTCCCGACCGGTCGCTCGACGGCCCGCTCCGCCGTGCGCGCGACCGGTCGAACCGATGCGTGCTCGGCGGCTCGTCCGGGCGCGCCCGCGCCCGTGCCGGCGCTGTTCGCTGTACGCGAGCATGATTTCTTGCACTCTCAGGGTCTGAGTGCCAAGATTGGGGTTAGCAGTCGAAGCGACTGAGTGCTAAGCAACCGAGCGTTCGGGTCACCCCGAGCACCCGGTTCCCACGAACCACTAGACGTCCGGGAGGGGCGAATTACATGGCAAAGATGATTGCTTTTGATGAGGAAGCACGTCGCGGTCTCGAGCGGGGTCTCAATGTCCTCGCCGATGCCGTCAAGGTGACGCTCGGCCCGCGCGGCCGCAACGTCGTGCTCGAGAAGAAGTGGGGCGCCCCCACGATCACCAACGACGGCGTCTCCATCGCCAAGGAGATCGAGCTCGACGACCCCTACGAGAAGATCGGCGCCGAGCTCGTCAAGGAGGTCGCGAAGAAGACCGACGACGTCGCAGGCGACGGCACCACCACCGCTACCGTTCTCGCCCAGGCGCTCGTGCGCGAGGGCCTGCGCAACGTCGCGGCCGGCAGCGACCCCATCGCGATCAAGAAGGGCATCGAGAAGGCCGTCGCAGCCGTCTCGGCCCAGCTCCTCGAGAACGCCAACGAGATCGAGACCACCGACCAGATCGCGGCGACCGCTTCGATCTCGGCCGCCGACGAGCAGATCGGCGCACTCATCGCCGAGGCCATCGACAAGGTCGGCAAGGAGGGCGTCGTCACCGTCGAGGAGTCGAACACCTTCGGCACCGAGCTCGAGCTCACCGAGGGCATGCGCTTCGACAAGGGCTACCTTTCGGCCTACTTCGTCACCGACGCCGACCGCCAGGAGGCAGTCTTCGAGGATCCCTACGTCCTCATCGTCAACGGCAAGGTCTCGAACATCAAGGACCTCCTCCCCGTCGTCGATCCCGTGATCCAGTCGGGCAAGCAGCTCCTCATCATCGCCGAGGACGTCGAGGGCGAGGCTCTCGCGACGCTCGTGCTCAACAAGATCCGCGGCATCTTCAAGTCGGCAGCCGTTAAGGCTCCCGGTTTCGGCGACCGCCGCAAGGCCATGCTGCAGGACATCGCGATCCTCACCGGCGGCCAGGTCATCTCGGAAGAGGTCGGCCTCAAGCTCGAGAACGCGACGCTCGACATGCTCGGCACCGCGCGCAAGGTCATCATTACCAAGGACGAGACCACCATCGTCCAGGGCGGCGGCGAAGAAGAGGCGATCCAGGGCCGCGTGACCCAGATCCGCCGCGAGATCGAGTCGACCGACAGCGATTACGACCGCGAGAAGCTCCAGGAGCGCCTCGCGAAGCTCGCCGGTGGCGTGGCCGTCATCAAGGCCGGCGCTGCGACCGAGGTCGAGCTCAAGGAGCGCAAGCACCGCATCGAGGACGCCGTGCGCAACGCGAAGGCGGCTGTCGAGGAGGGCGTGCTGCCCGGCGGCGGCGTCGCACTCATCCAGGCCGGCGCCACCGTGTTCGACTCGCTCGAGCTCGCGGGCGACGAGGCCGTCGGCGCCAAGATCGTCAAGGCCGCCATCGAGGCGCCGCTGCGCCAGATCGCTGCGAACGCGGGCCTCGAGCCCGGCGTCGTCGCCGATCGCGTCGCGAACCTGCCTGTCGGCCACGGCCTCAACGCCGCGACCGGCGACTACGGCGACCTGGTCGCCCAGGGCATCCTCGACCCGGCCAAGGTGACCCGTTCGGCGCTGCAGAACGCGGCTTCGATCGCCGGCCTGTTCCTCACCACCGAGGCCGTCGTCGCCGACAAGCCCGAGCCCGCTGCGGCTCCGGCCGGCGACCCGACCGGCGGCATGGACTTCTAAGTCCCACCGCATACAGAGCAGGGGTTCCGCTTCGGCGGGGCCCCTGCTCCCGTTTTCGGGGCCGTTCGCATCGGCAGGGTGAGGGATCGCCGACGCCCAGGCCCGAGCCCTAGGCTGGAGGGGTGGCAGCGAGCATCTACCTCACCTCGGCCGAAGGCCGTACCGGAAAGAGCGCCGTGGCGCTCGGCGTGCTCGACGCGCTGCGGGCCGAGGCCCCGCGCGTCGGCGTATTCAGACCGCTCATCCGCTCGACCGGCCCGGATCGGGTGCTCGAGCTGCTGCGCCGCCGCTCCACGGCCGACGTGCCGTACGAGGCGTGCGTCGGCGTCACCTACGAAGAGGCGCACGCCGACCCCGAAGCGGCGATGACCCGCATCGTCGCGGCCTTCCACGAGCTGAAGTCGCGTTGCGACGTGGTCGTGGTCGTCGGCTCCGACTTCACCGATGTCGCGGCCCCGACCGAGCTGTCGTACAACGCGCGCATCGCCGCGAACCTCGACGTGCCCGTGCTGCTCGTGCTGAGCGGCCGGTCGAACGAAGACGCCGAGCTGCTCGGCCAGCTGCCGGCCCGGCGCCCGCTCGACATCGCCCAGATGGCCGAGCTCGGCCTCGCCGAACTGCATGCCGAGCACGCGACCGTGCTCGCCGCCCTTGTGAACCGCGCCGAGCCCGAGCTGCTCGACGAGATCGCGACGGTGGTCGCCGCGAAACTGCCCGACGACGTGCCGGTGTGGGCGATCCCTGAAGAGCTCAAGCTCGTGGCGCCGCCCGTGTCGGCCGTCGTCGAGGCCGTGAACGGCACCCTCGTGCGGGGCGGTGCGCAGCTGCTCGCGCGCGAGATCAGCGAGGTCGTCGTCGCCGGCATGTCGATGGTGAACGTGCTGCCGCGCCTCATCGAGGGCTCCGTCGTCGTCATCGCCGCCGACCGCTCGGAGACGCTGCTCGCCGTCACGATGGCGCACGAGGCCCCGACCTTCCCGACCATCGGCGCCGTGGTGCTGAACGGCGATTTCGCGGTGCCCGACGACGTGGAGCGGCTGCTCGACGGCATCGACTCCACGCTGCCCGTCGTACGCACGGGCCACGGTACGTTCGACACCGTGCGCCGCATCACGCAGACCCGCGGCCTGCTCACCGAGGAGTCGCCCACGAAGTTCGACACGGCGCTCGCCCTGTTCG
Source organism: Leucobacter sp. gxy201 (assembly GCF_051043335.1). Classification (NCBI taxonomy): domain Bacteria; kingdom Bacillati; phylum Actinomycetota; class Actinomycetes; order Micrococcales; family Microbacteriaceae; genus Leucobacter; species Leucobacter sp. gxy201. The sequence continues at coordinate 44,193 of NZ_JAMXWS010000002.1, read as the reverse complement.
CGCAGCACGTCGACACCGCACTGCTGCGCGAACGCCTGCGCCTGCACCGCGGCGGCATTCGCACCCCCGTCATGTTCTCGTACGAGCTCTTCGAACGGGCCGCCGCAGCCGACGCCCATATCGTGCTGCCCGAGGGCGACGACGACCGCATCCTCCGCGCCGCGAGCACCCTGCTCGCCCGCGGCACCGCGAGGCTCACGCTGCTCGGCGACGAGGCGGCTATTCGCAAGCGCGGCGGCGAGCTCGGCCTCGCGATCGATGCGGCGACGGTGATCGACCCCGAGACCTCGCCGCTGCGCGAGCAGTTCGCCGAGGAGTACGCGCGGCTGCGCGCCCACAAGGGCGTCGCGCTCGAGCAGGCGCGCGACACGATGGCCGACGGCAGCTATTTCGGCACGATGATGGTGCAGCTCGGCCTCGCCGACGGCATGGTGTCGGGCGCGGCGAACACGACCGCGCACACCATTCGCCCCGCGCTCGAATTCGTGAAGACGAAGCCCGGCGTCTCGGTGGTGTCGAGCGTGTTCTTCATGGCCCTCGCCGACCGGGTGCTCGTCTACGGCGACTGCGCCGTGAACCCCGACCCGAACGCCGCGCAGCTCGCCGACATCGCCATCTCGTCGGCCGAGACCGCAGCGCAGTTCGGCGTCGAACCGCGCATCGCGATGCTGTCGTACTCGACGGGCGATTCGGGTTCGGGCGCCGACGTCGACAAGGTGCGCGAGGCGACGGCGCTCGCCCGAGCCGCCCGGCCCGACCTGCTCATCGATGGCCCGATCCAGTACGACGCGGCGAGCGACCCCACGACCGGCGCGTCGAAGATGCCCGGCTCGCAGGTCGCGGGCCACGCGACCGTCTTCATCTTCCCCGACCTCAACACCGGCAACAACACCTATAAGGCGGTGCAGCGCTCGGCGAACGCCGTGGCCGTCGGGCCGGTGCTGCAGGGCCTGAACAAGCCGGTCAACGACCTCTCGCGCGGCGCGACCGTGCAAGACATCCTCAACACCGTCGCGATCACGGCGGTGCAGAAGATCACGACCGACGCGTAGCCAGCTCCCGAACCGAACCCCGAAGAAGGCAGTACCGTGGCCCACATCCTCGTCATTAACGCAGGCTCCTCGTCCATCAAGTACCAGCTGATCGATGCGGCCGACGGGCGACGGATCGCCTCGGGGCTCATCGAACGCATCGGCGAAGCGAGCGCCCTCGGCCGCATCGTGCACCGGGGCGCCGCCGGCGACGGTGCTGGTGCTGGTGCTGGTGCCGGTGCCGGTGCGCGTGTGGAGCGGGATCTCCCGGTGCCCGATCACGCGGCCGGGTTCGCAGCCATGATCGAGGCGTTCGCCGGGGCCGGGGCCCCGCTCGGGGCGCTCGACGTGCGCGCCGTGGGGCACCGCGTCGTGCAGGGCGGGGCCTTCGTCGAGCCGACGCTCATCGACGACGCGGTCGCCGAGCGCATCCTCGAGCTCGGGGCCCTCGCCCCGCTGCACAACCCCGGCCAGTACCAGGCGATCGTCGCCGCCCGCGCGGCTTTCGCCGATGTGCCGCACGTCGCCGTGTTCGACACGGCCTTCCACCAGACGATGCCGCCGCACGCCCACACCTATGCGATGGACCGCGGCCTCGCCGCCGAGCACGGCATTCGTCGCTACGGATTCCACGGCATCTCTCACCAGGTCGTGTCGCGTCGGGCCGCCGAGTTTCTCGGGCGCCCGCTCGATGCGCTCAAGCAGATCGTGCTGCACCTCGGCAATGGCGCCTCGGCCTGCGCGATCGACGGCGGACGCTCGGTCGACACCTCGATGGGCTTCACCCCGCTCGAAGGCCTCATGATGGGCACGCGCGGTGGCGATATCGACCCGGGGGCGCTGCTGCACCTGATGCGCGCCGGCCTCGACGCCGACGATCTCGACACGGTGCTGAACCGCCGTTCAGGGCTCGCGGGGCTGGCGGGCTCGAACGACTTCCGCGATGTCTGGGGTGCGGCCGCGGGCGGCGACGTCGAGGCGCGGCTCGCGATCGACGTCTACGTGCACCGTCTGCGGCACTACGTCGGGGCGTACCTCGCGGTGCTCGGCGGGGCCGACGCGATCGTGTTCACGGCCGGTGTCGGCGAGAACCACGCGGCCGTGCGGGCCGAGGCCTGCGCCGGGCTCGAAGCGCTCGGCATCGAGATCGACGCGGAGCGCAACGCGGCCGCCGCGGGCCCCGACTCGCCCCGCCGCATCAGCAGCGACGACTCGCGCATCGCGGTGCTCGTGGTGCCCACCGACGAAGAAGCCGAGATCGCCTCGCAGACGGGCCGGCTTATCGGAGTCTGAGCCACGGCCGGGCCAGGGATCGCCGCCTCCCGGTGCCGAACCGCCCCTGGGCGCGAATGTCAGAGCCCGCCGGTAGCATGGACCCGTGGTTGCCGCACTGTATCGCCGTTATCGGCCCGAGACCTTCACCGAGATGATCGGTCAATCCCAGGTGACCGAGCCGTTGATGACGGCTCTGCGCACCGGTCGCATCGGGCATGCCTACCTGTTCAGCGGCCCGCGCGGCTGCGGCAAGACCACGTCGGCGCGCATTCTCGCCCGCTGCCTGAACTGCGCCGAGGGGCCGACCGACCAGCCGTGCGGCGTCTGCCCGAGCTGCGTCGAGCTGAGCCGCGACGGCGGCGGATCGCTCGACGTCGTCGAGATCGACGCCGCGAGCCACGGCGGTGTCGACGACGCGCGCGACCTGCGCGAGCGGGCGGCCTTCGCTCCGGCCCGGGATCGCTTCAAGATCTTCATCATCGACGAGGCCCACATGGTCACGGCTGCCGGCTTCAATGCGCTGCTGAAGATCGTCGAGGAGCCGCCGCCGCACGTGAAGTTCGTGTTCGCGACGACCGAGCCCGACAAGGTGATCGGCACGATCCGTTCGCGTACCCACCACTACCCGTTCCGGCTCATCGCTCCCGGCACCCTCATCGACTACGTGCAGTCGCTCTGCGACAGCGAGGGCGTACGGGTCGAGCCGGGAGTGCTGCCCCTCGTCGTTCGCGCGGGTGGCGGCTCGGTGCGCGACACCCTCTCGATTCTCGACCAGCTGATCGCGGGCTCGGAGGGCGACACCGTCACCGCCGACCGCGCCGCCGGGCTGCTCGGCTTCACGCACACCGAACTCATCGACGACGTCGTGACCGCGCTCGGAGCGCACGACGCAGCGGCCGCGTTCCGCTCGACCGACCGGGTCGTGCAGACGGGGCAAGACCCGCGCCGCTTCGTCGAAGACCTGCTCGAGCGCCTGCGCGACCTCATCGTCGTGAGCGCGACCACGGTCGAAGGGGCGGCAGCGGTGTTCCGCGGCGTGCCGCAAGACCAGCTCACGCGCATGTACGAGCAGGCGCAGGCCTTCGCCCGCGGCGAGCTCTCGGCCATCGCCGACACCGTCAGCGGCGCGCTCGACAAGATGGCGGGCGCAACCGCACCGCGCCTGCAGCTCGAACTCATGATCGCGCGCGCCCTGCTGCAGGGCGCCGCGGTCGGCGCCGGCGCACCCGCGGGGCAGCCCCCGCAGGCCGCGGCCGGCTCCGTTCAGGCCGCTGCCGCGCCCCGGGGCGCCGGGGCCGTCGCTTCGGGTGCGCAGGCGCCCCAGGGGCGTCAGCCCGCCCCGGCCGCTGCGGCTCCCGCCGCTGCGCCCGCTGCGCCGAAGGCCGATCCGCTGGCGGCGCTCGCCGCGGCGCGCGGCGCGGTCTTCGACGGCCCCCCGGCTGCGGCTGCACCGGTTGCTGCGGCTGCACCGGTTGCACCGGCTGCTGTGCCTGCGCCCACCGCTGCTGCGGTGCCCGAAGCTCCTGCGGCTCCCGCCCCGCCGAATGCGGCCGAGACAGCGGCGTCGGTGCGCGACTTCCTGCGCGAAGACACCGCCGGTACTCCCGCCGACGAAGCCCCGGCTTCCTCGGCAGCGCCCCAGCAGGCCGAGAATGAGGGCGCGGCGGAGCCTGAGCGTGCCGCGGAGCCCGAGCAACCCAGCGAGCGCGTCGCACCGGCCGCGGCCGCGACTCCTCAGGCCTCCTCTGCAGGTACCCCGCACCCGAACTCCGGTGCGGCATCGTTCGGGCGACCGATCTCCGACGTGCTGAGCGGCGCGCAGCTCTCGAGCATGGGCAGCGACGCGGCCTTCCGCGCACCGGCCGAGGAAGCGCCCGCGCCGAGCGCGCCCGCTTCGGACATCCCGGAGCAGCCGCAGACTGCGGCGCAGCCCGCGGCACCCGGCGACAGCCAGGACTCCGACGGGGGAGCGGCCTCCGCTACCGGCATACCGACCGCGCCCGCAGAGGCTGCCGGGCCCGCAGCCCAGGCCGAGTCCGAGCAGCACGACGACGGCCAGCCTGCCGGCTTCGACGACCTGCTCGAGCTGTGGCCCGAACTGCTCGAAGAACTGCAGCACAGCGACCGCGACGCCTGGAACGCCGTGCGCGTCGTGCAGCCGCTGGCGCTCGACGGAGACGTGCTCGCCGTCGGCCTCGCCTCGAGCTCCGACCTCGCCGTCTTCAAGAGCTCGGGCGCCGGCCCGCTGCGCGAGGCGATCAACGAAGCGACCGGCCTGAGCGTCAAGTACGTGCCGAAGCGCATCGAACCGGGCGCCGCCGCGCAGCGCGAGCCCGGCATGCCGCAGCGACCGCAGCCGGGTGAGCCCGACTCCGAGGAGCCCCATCGAGGCGGCCCACGCGCATCGGCCCCGGCCTCCCCGGGTGCATCCGCGGCGGCCCCCGCAGCCGGCTCCGCAGTCGATCCCGATGACCCGAACGACCCTGTCGCGCGTGCCGCCGCACGATTGAGCGTGCTCGGCCCCGCCCTCGCCGCCCCGGCGTGGGCTGACCCGGTGCCCCAGGCTCCGACCGAGCCCGCGCCTCCCGCCGAACCTGCTGCACCGGCAGAGCCGGCAGAGCCGACGGACACCGCGGAGACTGGGAACACCGCGGAACCGGAACACACTGCGGAGCCCGGGCACACTGCGGATCTCGAGCACACTGCGGGGCCCGCAGCTCTCGGCGCCCCCGTAGTCGCTGAGGTCGCGCCCGCCGTGGTCTCACCCGGCGTGGTCGAGCCCGCCGCCGTCGCGCCCGCTGCGGCCGAACCCGAGCCCGCCGCTGAGGCCGAGACAGATGCCGACACCGGTGCCGGCGATTACGACGCCGGCGACTACGGCGACGGCCCGAGCGACGATTCCGAGTACGGGGCGTACGCCGAAGGGCAGGGCGACCCCTACGCGGGGTCGGGCGAGCGCGCGGCGATCCCTGGCGAGGGTGCGCCGGCGTCACCGGCACCGCCCGCGCCGGCTCGGCCGCAGTCGGCGACCGCAGCGGCGCGTCCCGAACCGAAGCCCGAGCAGGCTCCCGAACCCGAGCAGGGCCGCCGCTCGGCGCCCTCGTTCAACCGCTACGGCGAAGCCATCGTGCGCGAAGTGCTCGGTGCCCGATTCATCGAGGAGCGCCCGCTCCCATCCAGGCCGGAGGTCTAACCCGTGTACGACGGCATCGTTCAAGACCTGATCGACGAGTTCGGCAGACTGCCCGGCATCGGCCCGAAATCGGCGCAGCGCATCGCGTTCCATATTCTGCAGACGCAGAACTTCGACGTCACGCGCCTCGCCGAGCTGCTCTCGGAAGTGCGCGAGAAGGTGCGCTTCTGCGAGGTCTGCGGCAACATCACCGAATCGGAGCGCTGCTCCATCTGCCGCGACCCGCGCCGCGACCAGGGCCTCATCTGCGTCGTCGAAGAACCGAAAGACGTCGTCGCGATCGAGCGCACCCGCCAGTACCGCGGCCTCTACCACGTGCTCGGCGGCGCCATCAGCCCGATCGACGGCATCGGCCCCGACGACCTCAGCATCCCGTCGCTCATGCGCCGCATCGGCGACGGTGACGTGAAAGAGGTGATTCTCGCGACCGACCCGAATCTCGAGGGCGAGGCCACCGCCGCGTACCTCTCGCGCCTGCTGAACAGCATCGAGGTGCCCGTGTCGCGCCTCGCCTCGGGGCTGCCCGTCGGCGGCGACCTCGAATTCGCCGACGAGGTCACTCTCGGGCGGGCGTTCGAGGGCCGCACCAAGGTCGAGTAGTCCGGCCGCTTCACCGCGACCAGGCCCCCGCCGCCGTTCGCGAGCGTGCCCGAGCACGCCCACGAGAGCCGAGCGCGCCGAGGATACCGCTCCGGCGGCGCCCTGGCCACCCTCTGCCGCGCCTGCGATCTCCCGGCGACGATGGATGCAACCCGTCGCCGAGCAGGCCGTCCGTTCGCGTGCGACCCTCGCCGCGACCCTGCGGCACGGGTGAGGCAAAGGGGAGAACGATGGGCGTCTGCGACACCTGCGGCAACGAATACGACAAGACCTTCACCGTCACGATGGCGGGGGTCGGCGGTGCGATCGGCACCTTCGACAGCTTCGAGTGCGCGGTGCACCTCATCGCGCCGAGCTGCGCGCACTGCGGCTGCCGCATCCTCGGCCACGGCGCAGAGGTCGACGGTGCCATCTACTGCTGCGCGCACTGCGCCCGCGTCGTGCCGAGCGACGAGGAACGCGGCGGCGAGCAGCGGCTCGTCGATCGGGCCTGAACCTGGGGGCGCCATGGGCACCGACCGCTCTGGTCGTGGCGGGAAGCGACCCGACCCGACGAAGGTGCTCGACCAGCCGGCGCTGCGCACCTCGCAGGGCGCGATCTGGCTCGTCATGGGCGGGCTCTTCGCCGCGGCGGCGCTCGTGCCGTTCGTGCTGCTCATCGTGAAGGGCGGGCCGTCCGCCGAGCTGGCGCTCGCGACGGCAGTCGTCATCGTGGCGCTGTACGCGGCCATGCTGGCGCTGCGCTTCGCCGTCGCGCGCCGCATACTGCGCCTCCGGCTGCTCATGGCCTGCCTGCTGAGCGTGGCCGCGATCTCGCTCATCAGCATCTGGGCCGCGGGCCTGCTCGAGGGCGCGTGACGGCCTCGCCCCGCAATCGGGCGTAACGCGGCGAACCCGCAGGAGCATTCGGAGGCGATGCGGCTAGACTGGACCCTTGGAGTAGGACTGGTCAGAGGAGGACCCGCGTGGCGTTGATCGTGCAGAAGTTCGGGGGTTCATCCGTCGCGGATGCAGAAAGCATCAAGCGGGTCGCCAAGCGCATCGTCGAGACCCGCCGTGCGGGCAACGATGTCGTCGTCGCAGTGAGCGCCATGGGCGACACGACCGACGAGCTGCTCGACCTCGCAGCGGAGTGCACGCCGATCCCTGCCCCTCGTGAGCTCGACATGCTGCTCACCGCGGGCGAGCGCATCTCGATGGCGCTGCTCGCCATGACCATCAAGGGCATGGGCATCGAGGCGTTCTCGTTCACCGGCAGCCAGGCCGGCATGATCACCACGTCCGAGCACGGCCACGCGAAGATCGTCGACGTGACCCCGGGCCGCGTGCGCGAAGCGCTCGACGAGGGCGCCGTCGCCATCGTCGCCGGCTTCCAGGGCTTCAGCCGCGACTCCCGCGACATCACTACGCTCGGCCGCGGCGGATCGGACACGACCGCCGTCGCCCTTGCCGCGGCGCTCGGCGCCGACGTCTGCGAGATCTACACCGACGTCGACGGCATCTTCACCACCGACCCGCGCATCGCGCCCCTCGCGCGCAAGATCGATGCGATCACGCTCGAAGAGATGCTCGAGCTCGCCGCCTCGGGCGCGAAGGTGCTGCACCTGCGCGCCGTCGAATACGCGCGCCGCCACGGCGTCGTACTGCACGTCCGCTCCTCGTTCTCGAGCGAAGAGGGCACCATCGTCTACGACCCCGCCAAGGGGCACCCGAAGGGAGATCAGGTGGAAGAGCCGATCATCACTGGTATCGCCGCCGAGAAGGATGAGGCGAAGGTCACCGTCAGCGGTGTGCCCGATGCGCCGGGCAAGGCCGCGCACATCTTCGAGATCGTCGCCAAGACGAACGCGAACGTCGACATCATCGTGCAGAACGTCTCGGCCGCGGATACGAACCGCACCGACATCTCGTTCACGATTCCGGTCGCCGACGGCCGCCGGGTCATCGAAGCGCTCGAGGCCGAGCGCGAGGTCCTCGGCTTCGAGAGCCTCCAGTACGACGACCAGATCGCGAAGATCGCTGTCGTCGGCGCGGGCATGCGCACGAGCACCGGCGTCTCGGCCCAGCTCTTCCGCGCCCTCTCGGAGGCCGGCATCAACATCGAGATGATCTCCACCTCCGAGATCCGCATCTCGGTCGTCACCCGCGCCGACCTCATGGAGAAGGTCGTGCAGGTGCTGCATTCCGCCTTCGAGCTCGACGCCGACAAGACGGCCACCGTCTACGCCGGCACTGGCCGCTAGGCGCACACGCTCCGGGCGCATCGCGCTCATCCCGGCGCATCGCGCCACTCCTTTCCGGGCGCCCCGCCCCGCATGCAAGACAGAAGAGGTTCACCACCATGGCAGATCAGCAGGGTCTCAACGTCGCCGTCGTCGGCGCCACCGGCCAGGTCGGCGCCGTCATGCGCCGACTGCTCGTGGAGCGCGACTTCCCGATTGCGAGCATCCGCTTCCTCTCGAGCGCGCGCTCGGCGGGCACCACCCTCGAATTCCGCGGCGAGGAGATCACCGTCGAAGACGTCGCGACCGCCGACCGCTCGGGCATCGACATCGCGCTCTTCTCGGCCGGCGGCGGCCCGTCGAAGCAGTACGCCCCCGAGTTCGCCGCAGCCGGCGCGATCGTGATCGACAACTCGAGCGCGTGGCGCAGCGACCCCACCATCCCGCTCGTCGTGAGCGAGGTCAACGCGCACGCGATCGACGAGATCATCTCGGCGCGCCACGGCATCATCGCCAACCCGAATTGCACCACCATGGCCGCCATGCCCGCCATGAAGGTGCTCGACGGCGAAGCGGGCCTCGAACGCCTCATCGTCACGACCTTCCAGGCCGTGTCGGGCTCGGGCCTCGCCGGCGCCCGCGAGCTCGCCTCGCAGGCGACCGCGGCCGTCGAGTCGGGCAAGCTCACCGACCTCGTCACCGACGGCGAGGCCGTCGATTTCCCGGCCCCCGAGGTCTATACGAAGACCATCGCGTTCGACGTGCTGCCGCTCGCCGGCTCGATCGTCGACGACGGCCAGGGCGAGACCGACGAAGAGAAGAAGCTGCGCAACGAGAGCCGCAAGATTCTCGAACTGCCCGAGCTGCTCGTCTCGGGCACCTGCGTGCGCGTGCCCGTCTTCTCGGGCCACTCGCTCGCGATCAACGCCGAGTTCTCGCGGCCCATCTCGGCCGACCGCGCGCGCGAGGTGCTCGCCGAGGCTCCCGGCGTCGAACTGAGCGATGTGCCGACCCCGCTCGAGGCCGCCGGCCGCGACGCGTCGTTCGTCGGCCGTATCCGCGCCGACCAGTCGGCCCCCGAGGGCCGCGGCCTGACGATGTTCATCTCGAACGACAACCTGCGCAAGGGCGCGGCGCTCAACGCCGTGCAGATCGCGGAGATCGTGGCGCGAAAGCTCATCGCAGCCTGACCCGCCGAATCGCGGGCACGGGGGCCAGGGATCGCGGATCCCTGGCCCCCGTGTCGTTCGTGCGTCCGTCTGCACGTCGGTCCCCGCCGCTCCGCCGCTCCGCCGCTCCGCCGCTCCGCCGCTCCGCCGCTCCGCCGCTCCGCCGCTCCGCCGCCGTTCTCGTCGGAACCACTCTTCGTCTTTCGGACACCCGAATGACGAGCGTGTACCTCGAGCACCGTGATTTGCCTATACGGGCGTGCTTCGTCTATACGGTGGTGCGCGTGTGAGGCCGGGCGCGCGGGCGGCGGGCCGGGCGCGCGGGCGGTGGGACTGGGCGCGCGGGCTGCTGACCCGGGCGCGCCTGAGCGCCCCGCGCAGACGGGTCGGCGGGCTTGAGGCTCAGCGGGCGGCTTCGAGCGTGATGAGGGAGGCCTCGGGGCGGCACGCGAAGCGCACCGGCGCGTAGATCGAGTTGCCGAGCCCCGCGCTGACGTTGAGGTAGGCGGCGCGGTGCGCGTCGAACCAGACGCTCAGGCCGCGCGCCTGCGACACGGGCAGGTCGCAGTTCGAGGTGAGGGCGCCGACGCCCGGCATGCGCACCTGGCCGCCGTGCGTGTGGCCCGCGAGAATCACCGACGCCCCGTCGTCGAGCAGTTCGCCGAGCGCCTGCTGGTAGGGGGCGTGCACGACGCCGATGCGCAGCGCGTCGCGGTCGCCGGCGGCAGCGGGGGAGCCCTCGGCCTCGTCAGCCGAGTCTTCGTCGCCGGAGGTGTCTTCGGCGACGAGCGCGGTCAACTGCTCGCGCATGGCGCTCGCGTCGTCGTAGCGGATGTGCGGGTCGTTCAGCCCGAGCAGCTCGACCGTGGTGCCGCGCAGTTCGAGGCGGGCCGCCGAGTTGTTGAGGTTGATCATGCCGAGGCCCTCGAGGCCGTGGGTGAGCGCGACGTTATCGATGTCGGGCTCGCGGCTGCTTTTGCGGCTCGGCTCCATGAGGTACCGCATCGGGTTCTTCGCGATGGGGCCGTAGTAGTCGTTCGAGCCGTGCACGAAGCAGAGCTCGGCGCCGCTGCGCGCGAGCGGCCGCAGGGCCTCGAGCAGCGACGAGCGCGCCTGCACGTGGCCCATGAGGTCGCCGGTGAGCACGACGAGGTCGGGCCGCAATTCGGCCAGGGATCGCACCCAGTTGATCTTGTTCGTCTGCCAGGGGGCGAGGTGCAGGTCTGAGAGCTGCAGCACGCGGATCGGCGCCGCGCCCTCGGCGAGCACGGGCAGCGCGTGCCGTCGGATCGTGAAGAGCCTGCGCTCGATCACGGTCGACCAGACGGCGACCCCTGCGGCGGCCGCTCCGAGAGCGGTCACCGCAGGGTGGCGCGACGCGAATCCCATCGTGCGCCTAGCTGCAATCCACGGTGAGCGAGATGATGCTCGTCGGGGCCAGCTCGGTGCCGGCTGCCGGGTCCATCGCGGTCACCTTGTCGTTGCCGCCGGGCTTCTTGTCACCGGCAGCACAGCTGGCGTTGACGTCGAAGCCGGAGCCCTCGAGCTTCTTCTGCGCATCCTTCAAGCTCGAGCCGATGACGTCGGGCACGGGCTGCGCCTTTCCGTCGCTGCGGTAGATGCTGATGCCCGAACCGAGGGGCGCTTCATCGCCGCCCGCGGGGCTGGTGGCGGCCACGCGGCCCTGCGGCACCGACGACGAGACTTCGCCGCCGTCGACCGGCGAGAAGCCGAGCTGCGTGAGCGTCGCCGACGCCTCTTCGAAGGTCTGCCCCTTGAGATCGGGCACGGCCACCATCGTCACGCGGGTCGCCGCAGAGGACGGCTCGGGGAACGCCTCGCCGCCGTACTTCGCGTCTGCGACGTTCATCATGGCCGGCCAGATCGTCTGGTCGGCGTACATAAGGCCGCCGAAGGGCTGCGTCGAGACGCGGCTCCAAGTGCCGTCCGGGAACTGTACCGGGCCGGCGTTGCCGACCCACGTCGCGGTCGCGACGCGGCTGCTCGCGCCGACCGTCCAGTTGTCGACGACGTCATCGGTCGTACCGGTCTTCGCGAGATGCGGAATGCCGTAGGCCGACGAAGCGTGGCGTGCGAGGCCGTTGTTCACGGTGTATTGCAGGGCGTACGCGACGCCGGCTGCGACCTCGGGCTGCAGCGCCTCGGTGCAGTCCGCCTTCTTGAACGGCACGGGTTCGCCGTCGGGCCCGATGATCGAGTCGATCGGCACGGGCGTGCAGACGGTGCCGTTGCCGGCGTAGGCGCCGAAGGCGAGCGACATGGTGATCGGGGCGATCTCGTCGATGCCGCCGTACACGTTCGACGGCACCATGGTGAGTTCGGTGGTGTCGTAGTTCGGCAGGTCGGGGTTCGTCTGGGGCGAGGCGCGGTGGATGCCGAGCTTCTTCGCCGTCGCGAAGGTCTCGCAGAGATCCATCTTCTGCTGCATCGAGACGAGACCGCCGTTGACCGAGTTGGCGATCGCGGTGAGCACGGGCTGGTTGCCCTTCGTGCCCTCGTTGTCGTTCGTGAACGCGAACGAGCCGAAGCCGTAGACCCCGTCGGGCATGCACGATGCCCGGAACGAGTTCTCCTGCACCGTGCGGCCGTTGACGTTGACGACCTCGCGCACCGAGTGCCCGGTGCGGATCCACTCGGCGAGAGTCACCGACTTGAAGGTCGAACCGACCTGGAAGCCGTTCGAGCCGCCGTAGTCGAAATCGGTGTTGTAGTTGATCGCGGTGAAGTTCGGGTCGGACTCGGTCACTGCGGGGTCATTGCTGTACAGCCGGTTCTGCACCATGGCGAGCACGCGCCCGGTGCCGACCTCGGTGCTGACGCTCGCGCCGCCGACGTTGATGCCGTCCATGTACGAGGGCACGGTGCCGCGCATGGCCTCGGTGCCGGCCGCCTGGATATCGAGGTCGATGGTCGTGTAGATGTCGTAGCCGCCGCGGCTGAAGTTGAATTCGCGCTCGGCCTGGGTGTCGCCGAAGTTCGGGTCGTGCTTGATGTAGCGCTGCACGTAGTCGCAGAAGTTGCCGAGGCCGTAGTTCGTCTCGGCAGCGGCGCAGCCCTGGATGCGCGGCGTGATCTGCGGCGCGATCTCGGTCGCGACCGCCTCGTCGTACTGCGCCTGGGTGATGCGGCCGTGATTGAGCATGCTGCCGAGAATCTTGTCGCGGCGCTGCTTGTTCGCCTCGAGATTCTCGGGCAGGTCGATCTGCAGCTTCGACGGGTTGTTCACCGTCGCGACGAGGCTCGCCGACTCGGCGAGCGACAGATCTTTCGCGCTCTTGCCGTAGAAGTACTGCGCCGCCGACTCGATGCCGTAGATCTGGCGGCCGAAGAGGGCGATGTTCAGGTAGCCGAGCAGAATCTCGTCCTTGGTGTACTTCTTCTCGACCCCGAGCGCGAGCTTCATCTCCTTGAGCTTGCGGTCCATGTCCTGACGCATCGCGTCGTCGTAGGCCGCGTCGCGCTTCTCTTCATCGGCAATCGACATCGCATCCTGGATGAGCACGTTGCGCACGTACTGCATGGTGATGGTCGAGGCGCCCGAGAAGCCGGTGCCGACCGCGTTCTGCAGGGCCGCACGCGTCGTCGCGAGGGCGTCGACGCCGCCATGCGTGTAGAAGCGCGGGTCCTCCTCGGCGACCGCTGCATCCTTCACGTACTGCGAGATGTCGTCCCACGCGACCATCTCGCGGTCCTGGTCGTAGAACGTCGCGATCGGGTAGACCGTTGAATCCGCGCCTGTCGCATAGATCGTCGACGGCTCGGCGAGACGGCCGGGGTTCAGGTGGTCGGGAAGATCCTGGAAGATCTTGACGGCCGATGACGCCGCGGCCCCGCTCACCGCGACCACGGGGGTCACCGCTGCGGTGATCAGAATGCCTGCGACCGCGCTCATGGCGACGGCTCCGATGATGCCTCCGAGGGCTCCACCTGCGCTGCGCGGCTTGAAAGTGCGCACGCGCGAAGACTTGGATGTCTGTGGGGTCATAGAATCAAGACTAGGCGACGTTGCTGGAAATATTCCGCAGCGCATGCCTCTGCCCTGCCGTTCGGGTCGCTTCGCGCACCCACCGGCCGCACCGAATTCGAGAGGAGATCGCACGTGAGCGATTCGTCCGAGGGCTCCGTCTGGGAGTACTTCGTCACACCGCTGCTGCTGCACAAGGAGGCCCAGATTCTCAACAACTGGGGCGCCCAGGGCTGGGAGCTCGTGCAGATCATCGAAGGCCCCGCCGGCGGCAACGTCGCATACATGAAGAAGAGGAAAGCCTGATATGTCAGTCATCGAAGCACGCCTGAAGGAGCTCGGCTACGAGGTGCCGGAGGTCGCGGCCCCCGTCGCGGCGTACGTGCCCGCGCTGCGCGACGGCGACTACATCTACACCGCCGGCCAGCTGCCCGTCGTCGACGGCAAGCTGCCTCTCACCGGCAAGGTCGGCGACGGCGAGGGGCTCGTCTCGGCCGAGCAGGCGGAGGAGCTCGCGCGCCTGTGCGCGCTGAACGGTCTCGCAGCGGCGCGCGGCGTGCTCGGCTCGCTCGACAAGATCAGCCAGGTCGTGAAGGTGACCGCGTTCGTCGCCTCCGACCCGTCGTTCACCGGCCAGGCCGCGGTCGCCAACGGCGCCTCCGTCTTCCTCGGCCGCGTCTTCGGCGACCTCGGCATCCACGTGCGCTCGGCCGTGGGCGTCGCGGTGCTGCCGCTCGACGCCCCCGTCGAGATCGAGTTCGTGTTCCGGGTGGCCGACTGATCACGGTTCCGACAGAGGCCGAGACAGCCTCTGCGCTGGCGTCGCGGCGAGGCCCAGAAATGGGCCTCGCTCTGAGCTCCAGCGCGCCCGTCGAGATCGAGTTCGTGTTCCGAGTGGCCGACTGCGCCATACCGCGCAAGACATGATCGAGGGCCAGGGATCGGCGATCCCTGGCCCTCAGCGCATTGCAGCGGCGCCCGTCAGCCCCGGGCGTTCTTCTCGGCGTTGACCCGGTCGGAGATGGTCTGCATCACCATCGTGTCGGCGAGCGTCGTGGTGTCGCCGATGACCTTGCCCTCGGCCGCATCCTTCAGCAGGCGGCGCATGATCTTGCCCGAGCGGGTCTTCGGCAGCTCGGTCACCACGAACACCTGGCGGGGGCGCGCGATCGCGCCGATCTGCCCGGCGACGTGCTTCTTCAGCTCGACCTCGGCCTCTTCGGGCGTGACCAGCGTCTGCTGCGACTTCAGAATCACGAACGCGACGACGGCCTGACCGGTCGTCTCATCGCTCGCGCCCACGACCGCGGCCTCGGCGACCGCGTTGTGCGCCACGAGCGACGACTCGATCTCGGCCGTCGAGAGACGGTGGCCCGACACGTTCATGACGTCATCGACGCGGCCGAGCAGCCAGATATCGCCGTCCTCGTCGACGCGGGCGCCGTCGCCGGCGAAGTACTGGTCGCCGAACTTCGCCCAGTACGTGTCGATGAAGCGCTGGTCGTCGCCCCAGATCGTGCGCACCATCGCCGGCCACGGCCGCCGGATCGTGAGCAGGCCGCCCTGGCCGCGATCGACGCGGTTGCCCTCGTCATCGACGATATTCACGTCGATGCCGGGCAGGGCCGCCTGCGCACTGCCGGGCTTGAGCGCCGTGATGCCGGGCAGCGGGGCGATCATGAACGCGCCGGTCTCGGTCTGCCACCAGGTGTCGACGATGGGGGCGGTGCCCGAGCCGATGACCTCGCGGTACCAGCGCCACGCCTCGGGGTTGATGGGCTCGCCCACCGAGCCGAGTACGCGGATCGACGACAGGTCGTACTGCTCGGGAATCTGCCGGCCGACCTTCATGCACGCGCGGATCGCGGTCGGGGCGGTGTAGAACAGCGACACCCGGTACTTCTCGATGATCGACCACCAGCGGCCCCAATCGGGGGTCTCGGGGGTGCCTTCGTAGATGACCTGCGTGGCGCCGTTCGCGAGGGGCCCGTAGACGACGTAGCTGTGGCCGGTGACCCAGCCGATGTCGGCGGTGCACCAGTACACGTCGGTCTCGGGCTTCAGGTCGAACACGTCGCGGTGCGTCGTCGAGACCTGGGTGAGGTAGCCGCCGCTTGTGTGCAGAATGCCCTTCGGCTTGCCGGTGGTGCCCGAGGTGTACAGGATGAACAGCGGGTTCTCGGCCGGGAAGCCCTTCGCCTCGTGCTGGTCGTCGTAGGTGACGATCTCGTCGTGCCACCACAGGTCGCGGCCGTCGACCATCTCGACGTCGTTCTCGCAGCGCCTGACGACGAGCACCTTGCGCACGGGGTGGCCGTCTTCGCGCAGCGCGTCGTCGACCGTCGGCTTCAGCGCCGACACGCGGCCCTTGCGGTAGCCGCCGTCGGCGGTGATGACGACCTCGGCGGCCGCGTCTTCGATGCGGGCGCGCAGGCTCTCGGCGCTGAACCCGCCGAACACGACCGAGTGCGCCGCACCCAGACGGGCGACGGCGAGCATCGCGATGACGGCCTCGGGAATCATCGGCAGGTAGATCGCGACGCGGTCGCCGGCCTTCACGCCGAGGCTCGTGAGCATGTTCGCGGCGCGCTTCACCTCGCTCGTGAGCTCCGCGTAGGTGATGGTGCGGGTGTCGCCGGGCTCGCCCTCGAAGTAGAACGCGACCCGATCGCCGAGACCGTTCGCGATGTGCCGGTCGAGGCAGTTCGCGGCGACGTTCAGCTCGCCGTCCTGGAACCACTTCGCGAACGGCGGGTTCGACCAGTCCAGGATCTCCTCGAACGGCTTGGTCCAGGCGAGCTTCTCGGCCTGCTCGGCCCAGTACCCCTCGGGGTCTTCGGCTGCGCGCGGGTACACGGACGGGTCGGTGAGATTCGCCGCTGCCTTGAACTCTGCCGACGGCGGGTAGGTCTCGCTGTCGAGCGGGTAGCTCTCGATGGTGCCATGCTGATCGCTCATGTGGACGTCGTTATCCAATCTTCATCGTGATGATTCGTCTGCTGTGACGAAGCCTGGGCACTCTTCAGGGTATACCTGATGCGTTTCGCGAAACCCGCCCGTTCCCATGCTCGCGGCGCATCTCGGCGGTGACCGGGCGGTGAGACCTGCTGTTTCGAGCGATTCGGGCGCTACCGATGTGCGAATCGGTTGTCTCGTCGCTCACAGGCCGTCGTTTTCGTGATTTTCGGGCGACTTATTCACATTCGCGGTTCAGGGGGCGACAGATCGGCCGAAACCCGGTGGGCTGGGGTCATGGCCTCGACAGGGATCCGCACCGCCGCCCTCGACCTGCGCGCCCGGCGCGCATTCGGCGGCCTGCTGCCCCTGCTCGACGACCCCGAGTTGCGCGACCTGCTGCTGCAGGCGCGCGGCGGCGAAGCGCAGCTGTGGCTCGACCGCGGCGCCGGGCTGCAGCAGATGCGCGGCTGGCATGCCGAGCCCGACGCCGTCTCGCGGCTCGGCGTCGCCCTCATCGCGGCGGGCGGGCGTCACCTCGACGAGCTGCACCCTTTCGCCGATGCGCGGCTCGGCGACGGCATCCGCGTGCACGCCGTGCTGCCGCCCGTCGCCGTTTCGGGCGCGGCGGTCTCGATCCGCGTGCCGCGGCCCGCGCCGCTCGGTTTCTCGGAGCTCGTCGCGACCGGGCTGTGCACCGCGGGCGTCGCGCGGCTGCTCGCCGAGGCCGTCGCCGCCCGCCGCAACCTGCTGATCACCGGCGCGACCGCGAGCGGCAAGACCACGGTGCTCGGGGCGCTGCTCGACCTCGCCGGGGCAGGCGAGCGCATCATCTCGATCGAAGACGTCGCCGAACTGCGCCTGCAGCACCGGCACGTCATCGCGCTCGAGGCCCGGCAGGCGAACAGCGAAGGCGCGGGCGAGGTCTCGCTCGACCGGCTGCTGCGCGAGGCGCTGCGCATGCGGCCCGACCGCATCGTACTCGGCGAGTGCCGCGGCGCCGAAGTGATGACGCTGCTGACCGCTCTCAACACGGGCCACGATGGCGGGGCCGGTACGCTGCACGCGAGCGCGCTCGCCGATGTGCCCGCCCGGCTCGAGGCGCTCGGCGCGCTCGCAGGGCTCGACGCCGATGCGACCGCGCGGCAGGTCGTCGCAGCCCTGCACCTCGTCGTGCATCTCGAGCGCGGCCCGCTCGGGCACCGCGTCGCCGCCGTCGGGCGGCCCGTGCTCGAACGCGGTGGGCTCGCGATCCGTGCCGTGGGTGCGGCCGGATCGTTCGGCGGTTCGTCGGGCGGCTCATCCGGTGGGTCGTCGGCCGGCTCGATCGGCCGTGACGGGGAGTGACAGCGTGGTGCAGAGCGGTGCCGTGTGCGGCCTGGTGCGGGCCATGCGGGCCGTGCGGGCTCGTGCCGGGCCCGCCGATGCGCGCGGGGGCGCTCTCGCCGCCGCAGAGTTCGCGGGCCGCTGCGCGGTGCTCTTGCGGGGCGGGCTCGCTCCCGACCGGGCTCTCCGCGCAGCCGCATTGGAGACGCCCGGAGCGCCGATCGAGCTCATCGGCCACCTCGATCGAGGCGCATCGGCGGCCGAGGCGCTCCGCGCGGCGACGGCCGACCCCGATTGGCGGCTCGTCGCCGCGGCCTGGACTCTTGCCGAGCGCAGCGGTGCGCCGCTCGCCCCGGCCCTCGAACGCATCTCGGCGGCGCTGCACGATCTCGTGCGCATGCGGGGGCGCCGTGCGACGCTCCTCGCCGGGCCGCGCATGACCGTGCGCATGGTGGCGTCGCTGCCCCCGCTCGCCCTGCTGCTCGGCGCCGCACTCGGATTCGATCCGATACCGGTGCTCGTCGGCCCCGCGGGTGCCCTGCTGCTCGCGGTGGGCACGGCGCTGCTGGTCGCGGGCATCGCCTGGGCGCGCTCGCTCACGCGCACGGTCGCCGACCGGGATCGCGTCGCGGCCGTCGAGTTCGAGCTCGTCTGGATCGTGCTCTCGGGAGGCGCCGGCCCGGGGGAGGCGCTCGTGCGCGTCGCCGATTGCGTGTCGGATCTGCGGGTCGCCTGGGTGAGGTTCGACGAGCTGTGCGCCGGGCGGCCGCTGCGGCGCACGCTCGCCGGAGCAGCGCGCGCCGGAGTGCCCGTCGCGACGCTGCTGCTCGAGGAGGCCGAGGCCGTGCGCGGCCGGGCCCTCGCCGACCTCGAGAGCGAGGCCGAGCGCTTGGGCGTGCGCGTGCTCGTACCGCTCGGCGTGTGCGTGCTGCCCGCCTTCATCGCGCTCGGCGTCATGCCCGTGCTGCTGTCGATGCTCGGCGGGGTCGGGTAGTGCGGTGCGGGCTCGCTCGGATTCGAGAGCTCGTTCGGATGGGAATGGGCCGAAACGTCCGACTGATCTCTCAGATCCGACCGAGCGCGCGACCGACCTTCCTCCCCAACCGTCGCGCATCGTGATCCCGGCAGAGCTTGTCCACAATCGCGGAAACCGGCTTCCCTTCGCCGCACCGCTTGCGCAGCATGGTTCGACCGGCGAGCGCCGGCGCCGTGCCCGACGAAGGGAAGACACCGATGACCAGCAAACTCCATCTCGTCTCCGATCGCGGCGCCGCCGTCGGCGAGCCGGTCGCCGACGGGCACCCGGCCAGGGCCGCACGACGAACCGCCCTCGCCGTCGCTACGGCCGACACCGGCGGCGTGGGCGGTGCCGCGGCCGCCGTCGCCCCGATTCCATTCGCGGCACCGCGACGCAGCCTGCGCCGAGACGAACGCGGCGCAGTGACCGCCGAGTACGCCATCGTGATCATGGCGGCCGTCGCGTTCGCCGGCCTCCTCGTCGCGATCATGCGCTCGAGCGAGATTCGCGCGATGCTCGTGCAACTGGTCGAGAATGCGCTCGGTGCCGCCGGGTGACCCGACGACGAGGCCGAACCCCGACCCCCGGCAGCCCGCGCGGCCTGCGCTGCGGCACGACGACCGCGGCACGGCGACCGCCGAGTTCGCGATCGTGCTGCCCGCCGTGCTGGTGGTGCTCGGCCTCGTCATCGGCGGCGTCGCGCTCGCCGCCCACCGCATCGTGCTCGTTTCGGCCGCCGCGGACGCCGCCCGCCTCGAAGCGCGCGGCGAATCCGCGGCACCGGCCCTCGAACGGCTCGGCACCGGCGTGACGATCGAGCGCACCACCGAGCAGGGCCTGCACTGCGTCGCGCTCGCCGCGGCGCCGATCGGCGGCCCGCTCTCGTCGATCACGGTGCGCGGGGCGTCGTGCGCGGCGGTCAGCGACGTCGCCGCGATCGACGACTGAAGCGGCTGCGGCCGAACTGCCCGCGAAGAAATATACAGAGAAAGGGGCCAACGATTGAGTACACCCGCAGCGCTCTCGTGCGCCCTCGCCGTGCTCGTGCTCGGTCTCCCCGTGCTCTCCGCCGGGGCGCACCTCGAGGCCCGGCACCGCGCCGCCGGCGCCGCCGATGCAGCGGCGCTCGCCGCAGCCGACGCGGTGAACGGGTTCCTCGTCGCCGAGCCGTGCGAGGTCGCGGCGGAGGTCGCGGCCGCCGTCGGCACGAGCATCTATGCGTGCGACGTCGATGCGCTGCGCGGCGAGGCCCGCGTCACCGTGCGCATCGGCACCGTGCTCGGCGGCGTACTGGCCCGGGCGCGCGCCGCGCCGGAGGCGGGCCCCGCTATCGTGCTGGCCGGGGTGCCGGGGGCGAACGGGTGGGCCTGGCCCTCCGGGGCGCGCGCCGTCACCCAGGGCCACCACGACGGCACGGCCATCGATCTCGCGGTCGGCGACGACGGCCTGCTCTACGCGCCCTACGACGGCACCGTCGTGCGGGTGGGCGGCGACGGCGGCGGTGTTCCGGCGGCATGCCGGTCGAACCCGGAGTGGTGGCGCGGCACCAACCACACGGTCGTCATCGCCCACGACGTCGCCGGGAGAAAGGTGTACAGCTCGCACAACCACATCGCGCCGGGCTCGCCCGAATCCCTCGGCGTGCGCGCGGGCAGCCCGGTGCTCGCCGGTCAGGCCGTCGCGGCCGCCGGGATGAGCGGATGCACCTCGGGAATCCACTCCCATTTCACTCTGTCGTCGACCCCGAGCAACGCGTCCGCCGATATCGATCCGTACGAATATCTGGGACCGCCCTGAAGATCCGCAGCGCGAGCCATGTGAGATCGAGGAGGGTTTTTTACGTCATACTGTGTATCGTGTCGGTGCAGAACAGTCGGCCGGCCCCGCGAGATCCTCAGGGTGACCCAGCGGCCCCGCACGGCTTCAGGTGCAGTCGGCACCGATTTCATTCATTCTTATTGAAGGAGACCCGTGGCGGGCGCGAAGAAACTCGTAATCGTCGAGTCGCCGACCAAGGCGAAGACGATCAGTGGCTATCTCGGTGACGACTATGAAGTGATCGCATCGGTCGGCCATATCCGCGACCTCGCCGAGCCCTCGGCGCTGCCGAGCGAGCTCAAGCAGGGCGCCTTCGGCAAATTCGCAGTCGACGTCGACAACGGCTTCACTCCCTACTATGTCGTGAACGACAACAAGAAGAAGACGGTCTCCGAACTCAAGCGGGCCCTGAAGGGAGCGGACGAGCTCTGGCTCGCCACTGATGAGGACCGCGAGGGCGAAGCCATCGCGTGGCACCTGCTCGAGGTGCTGAAGCCCCAGGTGCCGGTGCGCCGCATGGTGTTCCACGAGATCACCAAGGATGCGATCGAAGAGGCGAAGGCCAACACGCGCGACCTCGACATCGCGCTCGTCGACGCGCAGGAGACCCGTCGCATCCTCGACCGCCTCTACGGCTACGACATCTCGCCGGTGCTCTGGCGCAAGGTCGCGCCCCGACTCTCGGCGGGCCGCGTGCAGTCGGCGGCGACCCGCCTCGTCGTCGAGCGCGAGCGCGAGCGGCTGGCCTTCCGCACCGCCGAATACTGGGATCTGACCGCAACCTTCACGCCCGCGGCCGATGCGGCCGATACGACCGCGTTCGCAGCGCGCCTCGTGCGCCTCGACGCGCAGCGCCTCGCCACCGGCGGCGACTTCGGCGACGACGGCGCGCTCACGCAGAAGGCCGAGAAAGCGGGCGTGCTGATGCTCAGCGCCGAGCGCGCTCGCGCCATCGCCGCCGACCTCGCCGAGCAGGGCCGCGCCTCGGTCGTCGGCGTCGAGACGAAGCCGCACACGCGCCGACCGGCAGCGCCGTTCACGACCTCCACGCTGCAGCAGGAGGCCTCGCGCAAGCTGCGCTACAGCTCGCGCCAGACGATGTCGTTCGCGCAGTCGCTGTACGAGAACGGACACATCACCTATATGCGTACCGACTCGCCGACGCTCTCGAAGCAGGCGATCTCGGCCGCGCGCTCGCAGGCCGCAGCGCTCTACGGCGCGCAGACCGTGCCCGACAAGCCGCGCGTGTACACCGGCAAGGCGAAGGGCGCCCAGGAGGCGCACGAGGCCATCCGCCCCGCGGGCGACGTGTTCCAGCGCCCGAGCGAACTCAAGGGCCGCCTGACGCAGGGCGAGTACGCGCTCTACGAACTGATCTGGAAGCGCACCGTCGCGAGCCAGATGGCCGACGCGAAGGGCTCGACCGACACCGTCACGCTCTCTGCCCCGGTCGCCGAGAACGGGGGTACGGTCACCGCCGAGTTCACCGCCAGCGGCACCGTCATCACCTTCCCCGGATTCCTGCTCGCCTACGAAGAGGGGCGCGACGAGAAGCGGGGCGACAAGCAGGGCTCCGACCAGAACGTGGCGCTGCCACAGCTCGTCGCCGGTCAGGGCCTCGCCGTCTCCGAGGCCGAGGCGAAGGGGCACGAGACCAGCCCGCCGCCGCGCTACACCGAGGCGAGCCTCACGAAGCGGCTCGAAGACCTCGGCGTCGGCCGGCCCTCGACCTACGCCGCCATCATCAGCACCATCATGGATCGCGGTTACGTCACGAAGAAGGGGCAGGCCCTCGTGCCGAGCTGGATCGCCTTCTCGGTCGTGCGCCTGCTCGAAGCGCACTTCAGCGCCCTCGTCGACTACGACTTCACTGCCGAGATGGAGAACGACCTCGACCGCATCGCCGCAGGTGAAGAAGCGCGTTCGAAGTGGCTCGGCGAGTTCTACTTCGGCACCGACTCGCACCCCGGTCTGCGCGGCGTCGTCGACAACCTCGGAGAGATCGACGCGCGCGCGATCAACACGATCAAGATCGACGACTCGATCTCGCTGCGCAACGGCAAGTACGGCCCCTACCTCGAAGTGTTCGACGAGAAGTCCGAGGTCGGCGAAGACGGCGCGCTGAAGCCGCGCAGCGTCAACATCCCCGACGGCCTCGCGCCCGACGAGCTCACCCCCGAAAAGGCGCACGAGCTGGCCGACGCCGAGCCGGCAGAGGACCGCGTCGTGGGCCTGCACCCGAGCACGGGCAAGCGCATCGTCGCGAAGAACGGCCGCTTCGGCCCTTACGTGACCGAGCTGCCCGACGAGGGCGAAGAGCTGCCGAAGGGCGTGAAGGCCCGCACAGCGTCGCTCTTCAAGAGCATGGACCCGGCGACCGTCGACCTCGACACCGCCGTCGCGCTGCTCGAGCTGCCCCGCATCGTCGGCGTCGACCCCGAATCGAACGCCGAGATCACCGCGCAGAACGGCCGCTACGGCGCCTACCTGAAGAAGGGCACCGACACCCGGTCGCTGCCCGGCGAGGACGCGATCTTCTCGATCGATCTCGCCGGCGCGCTCGAGCTCTTCGCGCAGCCGAAGTACGGCGCCCGTCGCGCCTCGAGCGCCCTCAAGGAGTTCGACGCCGACCCCGTGAGCGGCAAGCCGATCAAGGTACGCGACGGCCGCTTCGGCCCGTACGTGACCGACGGCGAGACGAACGCGACCATTCCCCGCGGCGACAGCGTCGAAGACATCACCTTCGAGCGCGCCGTCGAGCTGCTGGCCATCAAGCGGGCGAAGGGCCCCGCGAAGAAGAAGGCGCCGGCCCGCAAGGCGGCCGCGAAGAAGCCTGCGGCCAAGAAGCCCGCGGCGAAGAAGACCGCGGCGAAAAAAGCCGTCGATCCGGCGCGCTCGGCTGCGGCGAAGAAGGCGGCCGAGACCCGCAAGGCGAATGCCGCGAAGAAGGCCGCCGAGGCGGCCGCCGGAGCCGCCGACGCATGACCGGTCTCTTCATCACGCTCGAGGGCGGCGACGGCGCGGGCAAGACCACCCAGGCCGAGCTGCTCGAGGTCTGGCTCGCAGAGCGCGGCCATGAGGTGGTACGCACCCGCGAGCCGGGCGGCACCCGCCTCGGCGTCGAAGTGCGGCGCCTGCTGCTGCACGGCGGCGATGAGATCGGCGCGGTCGACGCCCGCGCCGAGGCCCTGCTCTACGCCGCCGATCGCGCCCAGCACGTCGCCAAGGTCGTGCGGCCCGGGCTCGAGCGCGGCGCGGTCGTGGTGCAGGATCGCTACATCGACTCGTCGCTCGCCTACCAGGGCGCCGGTCGTGTGCTCGACGTCGACGACGTGCGCCGGTTGAGCGAATGGGCGACCGAGGGGCTCTCTCCCGATCTGACGGTGCTGCTCGACATCGACCCCGAGACGGCGGCCGAGCGCCGCAGGGCTCGGGGCGGCGAAGCGGATCGGCTCGAGGCCGAGGCGGCCGAATTCCACGCCGCCGTGCGCGCGGGGTTCAGAAGCCTCGCGCAGGCCGAGCCCGACCGCTTCCTCGTGCTCGACGCGGCGCGTCCGGCCGACGAGCTGAACGCGCAGATCATCGCGCGGGTATCGTCGCTCCTCTCGCACTGACTCATCTGTCACAGGCTGTGCTAGCGGTAGCGCCAGTCTGCAGGCGCTTTCCTCGTTCGGGGTGCCCCGCTGTTATTGATGAAACTTTCTCGCCGTAAAGTTGCTTCAAAACGACATTGAGGCAACTTTGCTGTTGTTGCGATGGCAGCCCCGGGCATAGCCCGGCTGCGTGATCCCTGTCGGGCCTTGATCGCGCCGCTTTGCAATTTGTAAAGCGGCCGATAGGCTCGCCCTGTGAACGCCAACTCGTCAGCCTCGGCGAGCTTCACCCTCGAGGATGTGCTCGACATGTCGGCCATCGCCGCGGGGGAGCCCGAACTGCTGACCCCCTCGACGCCCCTCGACGTGCCCGTGCGCTGGGCGCACGTCATCGGCATCCCGCACCCGGGCAACATGCTCTACGGCGGCGAGCTCGTGCTGTCGACGCTCGGCGGCATCGACGAGAACCACCCCGACCCGGCCGGTGCGCTCCACGAGTTCCTGAACGACCTCGACTACGTCGGCGCCGCCGCGCTCATGGTCGAGGTGTTCTCGAATCGCCGCCACCTCATCTCCGCGATCCGAGAGGTCGCCACCGAGCGCGAGAAGTTCCAGGCCGGCAAGCTCCCCATCTTCCTGTTCCGGCGCGAGGTGCGCTTCGTGCGCATCACCGAGTCGGTGCAGCGCGACCTGATGGTCAACGACATCGAGATCCACAGCGAGACGCTGCGTCTGCGCGACCCGCTCGGGCGGGCGACGACCAACCTGCTCGAAGACCTCTCATCGTCGAGCGGGCTGAGCGACGACGAGACGATCGAGCGCGCCGCAGCGCTCGGTCTGCCCTCGACCGCAGGCCTCCCCGAGGCGGGCACCGGCGCGGGCTTCCTCACCGCCATGGTGTTCCGCGTCGATGCGGCCAAGCACGTCACCAACCAGCACCCCCAGGTGCTCTCGGCGCTCATCCGCGCGGCGAGCCACAGCCTGCGGCTACCGGCGCTCATCGGCAACCACACGGGCACCGAGCTCGCCGTCATCCTGCCGCAGAACGCGCCCGAGCGGTTCTGCGCGGCCGTGCGCGACGAGGCGGCGAGACGTCGCAGCTACGAGATCGTGCCGAGCTACACCGTCGGCGTCGGCACGGTGAACGGGCGCGACCGCGTGCTCTGGCGAGACATTCCCGCCGCCCTCGAGAGCGCCGCCGCGGTCGCCGAGGCCGGTGCGCGGCTGAGCGTGCGCCGAGGCTCCTCGGGCGCCCGCTACGCGCCCGCGGAGTCCGTGCGCGAGAAGGGGTTCTGGCGCGTCGCCGACCTCGGGCTCGCCGGTCTGCTCGTGCAGCTGCTGCCGCCCACCGCGGCGCCGGGCCGCGCTGACTGGTACCTCGACCACCACCTGGCCCTCTTCCGCGGTGAAGACGGGCCCGAGATGCGCGACCTCGTCGAGGCGTACGTCGCCGTGGGCGAGAACAAGACCGAGCTCGCGCGCTACCTGAACATCAGCCGGCCGACGCTCTACAGCCGCATCCAGCGCTGCGAGGCCGCGATCGGCGGGCCGCTCATGGGGGAGCGGCTGACGATCCTCTCATCGGTGCTGCTGCTCGACCGCCTCGGCGGGTAACCGCGGCCGCAGGGCGCCCTGCGCTGCACGACCCGTGCCAGAATGTGCAGCATGACCCGCGCATTCACCCTCGCGCAGCTGCGCTACTTCGAGGCCGTTGCCGACTGCGAGAGCATCACCGAGGCCGCGGCGCGCCTGAACGTGGCGCAGTCGACCGTCTCGACTGCCCTCGGGCTGCTCGAGGAGTCGCTCGGGGTGCAGCTCTTCATCAGGCAGCCCAATCGCACGCTCGTGCTCTCGTCGGCCGGTCGGCGCCTCGCCGCCGAGAACAGCGCGTTCCTCGACCACGCCGACGCGCTCTACGCTTCGGCGCAGGGCGTGAGCAATGCGCTGACCGGGTCGGTGCGGGTCGGCATCTACGCGCCGATCGCCCCGTTCCGCCTGCCCGGCATCCTCGTCGAATTCGAACAGCAGTACCCCGAGGTGCAGGTCGACTTCTTCGAGGCCGACCTCGCCACTCTGCAGACGGCGCTGCTCAGCGGCGAGTGCGAGATCGCGCTCATGTACGCGCACGGGCTCGGCCCCGAGTTCGAGGCGCGTCTGCTCGATCAGGTGCCCCCGCACGTGCTCGTCTCGGCCGAACACGCGGCCGCACGGCGCGGCAGATCGGTGAGTCTCGCCGACTTCGCCGATGAGCCCTACATCAGGCTCGACCTGCCGCATTCCCGCAAGTACTACGAAGACCTGTTCGGCATCGCCGGGGTGCGGCCGAAGCTGCGGCACTCGTTCACCGGCTATGAGACGGTGCGCTCGTTCGTCGGCATGGGGCACGGCTATACCCTGCTGAACCAGTGGCACGTGCCGCAGACCTACGCCGGCGCGCTCACCGCCTCGCTGCCCCTCACCGACGACTTTCCGCCGATCGAGGTCGTGCTCGCCTGGCCCGGGCAGATGCGCCTGACGCGTCGCGCTCGGGCGTTCGCCGAGGTCTGCGAGGGGCTGTATCGTCAGCGGCAGCAGGGGGCCGGCGGGGCGCCGTGATCGCGAATGCGGGCGGTCGGTGATCCCTCACGCACTGCTCAACCCGAAAAGCGTTGCTGTAATCACTGCTCATCGATTCTCTCGATGAGCCATTTCAGTTATTTCCGTTGGCGCACGGGGCACGAGCGCCCATACGATGTCACCGAGGCCGTCATCGAGGAAGAAGATGACCTCGGTAGGCAATTTCAGAATTTTCAATATGGGTTCCGATGACGACGCGGTCACCACGTGCGACTCGCGGCGAACCGTACCCCGGCGCGTCCGAAGGTGGGCGCGGGCGAGTCCCGAGGAGATCTCTTGTCCGCAGTGGAGCAGACAGCAACGCAGGCGCCGAAGCAGCGCTCGGAGCGGCTGTACAACAAAGACCTGGCGCCCGAATCGGCGACCGGCAGCTGGAAGGCGCGCAACCTCTTCAACTGGTGGATGTCGGGCTGGCACAGCCTCGGCGGCTACACCATGGCCATCGGCCTGTTCATGTTCGGCATCACCGGCTGGCAGCTCATCTTCGCGTTCGTCATCGGCGTCGCGGTGCTCTACCTCGTGAACAACCTCACCGGCGTCGCCGGCCAGCGCGAGAAGGTGCCCTTCCCCGTGTTCGCGCGCGGAGCGTTCGGCGTCTTCGGTGCGAATATCCCCGCCATCATCCGCGCCATCGTGGCGGTCTTCTGGTACGGCATCCAGACCTACCTCGCCTCAGCCGCGATCATGCTGCTGCTCATGAAGGTCGTGCCCGCCACCGCACCGCTCGCCGAGACCTCGTTCCTCGGGCTCTCGGCCCTCGGCTGGATCTGCTTCGTCGCGCTCTCGGGCCTCCAACTGCTCGTGCTCATGATGGGCATGGAATCGGTGCGCAAGCTCTCCGACTTCGCCGGCCCCACCATCTGGGTCGCCCTGCTCGCCCTCGCGATCTGGATGCTCGCCCGCGCCGACTGGAACATCGACCTCGGCGTCTCGCTCACCGACTTCACGCCCAGCGCCGGCATGCAGATCTACGGCATCCTCGCCTCCGCGTTCATCGTCGTCTCGTACTTCGCGGGCCCCTCGCTCAACTTCTCGGACTTCACCCGCAACGCCCCCAGTGAGAAGTCGGTGCGCACGGGCAACGCCTACGGCCTGCTGCTCAACGCCTCGGCGTTCGGCATCGTCTCGGTCGTCATCGCGCTCGCCTCGGTCGAGGTCTACGGCGAGGCCATCCACGACCCCATCGCCCTGCTCGCCGACATCGACAGCATCACCCTGCTGCTCGTCGCGATCATCGCGATCAGCATCTCGACCGCGGGCGTCAACATCATCTGCAACTACGTCGCGCCCGTCTACGACCTCATGAACGTGTGGCCGAAGCTCTTCACCTTCCGCAAGGCCGGCGCGCTCGTCGGCATCCTGTCGATCGTCATCACCCCGTGGAACCTGTTCTCGAACCCCGTCATCGTGAACCAGCTCATCGGCTCGATCGGCGCGCTCATCGGCCCGCTGTTCGGCATCATCGTCGCCGACTACTACCTGATCCAGCGCCGCCGCCTCACCACCGACGACCTCTTCACCGAAGACCCGCGCGGCCGCTACCACTACCGCAAGGGCTATAACCCCAAGGCGATCTGGTCGCTCGCGATCACGGGCCTCATCACCATCATCGTGAGCTTCGCCCCCGTGTTCAGCTCGCTCGTGCCCTTCACCTGGCTGATCGGCGCCGTGCTCGGCGCGGTCATCTACACGGTGCTCAGCCGCGGCAGCATCGCCCGCGGTGCTACCGGTGCCGACGGCGAGGTCGAGGGCGAGGGATCGGCGACGACCGCCGCCGGCGCCGATGCCGAGGAGCCGGCGCTCATCGGCTGACGCTCCGCACACAGACTTAGGCCGGGCCGCTTCCCGCCGAACACCACCACCACGAGGGAAGCGCCCGGCCTAATAATCTCCGGGCCGGGGTGCTCGTCGCCGCGCACCTGATCTCCGACGCGAGGCTCTTCACGCAGTTCCCTGCGCAGCTCGTCAGTAGATGCTCGCCGTTCGCGTTCCGGGAGCATCTGCTGACCAGCTGCGGTGCGGCGGGGTGCGACCGGGCCCGAAATGCGTGATGGGGGCCAGGGATCGCCGATCCCCGGCCCCCAGCACGTCGAAAGGGGAGTGCGCAGAGGCTACGCCTCTTCGCTGACCACCTTGCCGAAGTACGAGGGCAGCGTCGCCTGCGAGGCGGCGCGCAGCTCGGCGAGGGGCAGCGTGAAGCGATCCTGCACCTCGATCGCGGCGTTCTCGCCCGCGCCGTCGGTCACGCCGATCTTCAGCACCGGGAACTCGCGGCCCGAGCAGAGACCGCGGAACTTCACGTCCTCCTCGTGCGGCACGGCGACGAGCACGCGCGCCTGCGACTCCGAGAAGAGCGCCGCCGTCGCGTCGACGCCGTCGCGCGACATGATCTCGTCGATCCACACGCGGGCGCCGACGCCGAAGCGCAGCGCGCCGTCGGTGAGCGCCTGGGCCAGGCCGCCCTCCGACAGATCGACCGCGCCCGAGAGGATGCCGCCCTGCGATGCCGCGTGCAGCAGCTCGGCGAGCGAGCGCTCCGCAGCGAGGTCCGCCACGGGCGGGCGACCGCCGAGGTGCTCGTGCACCGTCTCGGCCCATGCCGAGCCGTCGAGCTCGTCGCGGGTGACGCCCAGCAGGTACAGGTGCTCGCCCTGATCCTGCCAGCCCGACGGGATGCGGCGTGCGACGTCGTCGATGATGCCGAGCACGCCGACGACGGGCGTCGGGTGGATCGGGGTGTCGCCGGTCTGATTGTAGAGCGAGACGTTGCCGCCGGTGACGGGCACCTCGAGCGCGAGGCACGCGTCGGACAGGCCCTCGACGGCCTGCGAGAACTGCCACATGACCTCGGGGTTCTCGGGGCTGCCGAAGTTCAGGCAGTCGGTGACGGCCGTGGGCACGGCGCCCGAGGTGGCGACGTTGCGGTACGCCTCGGCGAGGGCGAGCTGCGCGCCCACGAAGGGGTCGAGCTGGCAGTAGCGTCCGTTGGCGTCGGTCGCGATCGCGATGCCGAGCCCCGACTCCTCGTTCACGCGGATCATGCCGGCGCCGTCGGGGAACGCGAGCGCCGTGTTGCCCTGCACATACTTGTCGTACTGGTTGGTCACCCAGTCGACCGAGGCCTGGTTCGGCGAAGCGGCGATGGCGACGAGCTGGTCGCGCAGCTCCTCGCCCGACGCGGCGCGGGCGAGGCCGGCGGCGTTCACGCTGTCGGCCTGCAGAGCGTCGATCCAGCTCGGGCAGGCGACGGGGCGCTCGTAGACGGGCCCGTCGACCGCGACGGTCGACGGGTCGACGTTCACGATCTCCTCGCCGCGCCAGTTGATGACGAGGCGATCGGTGTCGGTGACCTCGCCGAGCACGCTCGTCTCGACCTCCCACTTCGCCGTGACGGCGAGGAACTCGTCAAGCTTCTCGGGGCGCACGATGGCCATCATGCGCTCCTGGCTCTCCGACATCAGAATCTCTTCGGCGGTGAGCGAGGGGTCGCGCAGCAGCACGCTGTCGAGCTCGATGAACATGCCGCCGTCGCCGTTCGCGGCGAGCTCGCTCGTCGCGCAGGAGATGCCGGCAGCGCCGAGATCCTGGATCGCCTCGACGAGGCCGCCCGAGTAGAGCTCGAGGCAGCACTCGATGAGCACCTTCTCGGCGAACGGGTCGCCGACCTGCACTGCGGGGCGCTTCGTGGGGCCGCCCTCGCTGAAGCTGTCAGATGCGAGGATCGACGCGCCGCCGATGCCGTCGCCGCCGGTGCGCGCGCCGAAGAGCACGACCTTGTTGCCGGGGCCCGAAGCGTTCGCCAGGTGGATGTCCTCGTGGCGCAGCACGCCGACGCCGAGGGCGTTGACGAGCGGGTTCGCCTGGTAGACGCCGTCGAACACGGTCTCGCCGCCGAGGTTCGGGAGGCCGAGGCAGTTCGCGTACGACGAGATGCCCGAGACGACGCCGTGCACCACGCGGGCGGTGTCGGCGTGGTCGATGGCGCCGAAGCGCAGCTGATCCATCACGGCGACGGGGCGCGCGCCCATCGAGATGATGTCGCGGATGATGCCGCCGACGCCGGTCGCAGCGCCCTGGAACGGCTCGATGTACGACGGATGGTTGTGGCTCTCGACCTTGAAGGTCACCGCCCAGCCCTCGCCCACGTCGACGACGCCGGCGTTCTGTCCCATGCCGACCAGCAGGCGCTCGCGCATCTTGTCGTTGACCTTCCCCCCGAACTGGCGCAGGTAGGTCTTCGACGACTTGTACGAGCAGTGCTCGGACCACATGACCGAGTACATGGCGAGCTCGCCCGAGGTCGGGCGGCGGCCGAGGATCTCGCGGATCTGCTCGTACTCGTCGGGCTTGAGGCCGAGCGCGCCGTACGGCTGCTCCTTCTCGGGCGTCGCAATCGCGTCGGCGACGGTATCGGGGCGGGGGCCGGTTGCGGCGATGTCAGTCACGCTCGATGTGCTCCGTTGGTGAGGGATCGGGTTCGGCCGAATCGGCCGAGAACATGCAGGCTTCAGTCTACGCCGTTCTGCGGCGGGTCGCCGCTCGCTGCGCGGGAGGGCGGTCGCCGCGCGGCGGAGGTGCCGCGAGCCGCGCCGCGGGTGGCGATTCACAGGCAGACACGGAAGACTTGCAGCATGAGCGACCAGAATCCTCCCGTCATGCAGGCGCCGACCGGTCAGCCGGTGCCCGGCCCCCAGCCCGGCCCGCACGCCGTCGGGCAGCCCGGCACGCACCCCGGCGCGCAGCAGCCCGGGGTGCGCAGGCTCTCGACCTTCCTGAAGGTCAGCATCATCCTGCTCGCGGGCCTCACGGTGGCCTCGATCTCGCTGCTGTTCATCGGCGACTTCGAGGGCAAGTTCGAGCGCGTCTTCTCGACCTTCGCGCTCTTCGCCGTCTTCGTGCTGTTCACCGCGCTCGATACGCGCCGCGAGCAGAAGTCGGAGTGGTACGCCCCGGTCGCGCTCATCGCCAACTCGTACATCCTGGCGCTGCTGCTCATCGTCATCTGGATGACGAGCTTCACGCCCTTCGGGCTCATGTTCGAGATCTTCTGGAAGTCGCTGTTCGTCATCGTCTCGACCCGCCTCGTGATTCTGTGCTGCCAGCTGCTCTTGCGTTCGAGCGACGAGCAGCCGGTGGCGGTCACCCGCTTCGCCTTCATCACGAGCGTGCTCGCGGTGCTGTGCGGCATTCTCTTCACCGCACCGGTCGGCGTCGAGGCGTTCGACCTCACCATCCCCGACCTGTACTGGCGCATCGCGACCTCCCTGCTGATCCTCACGGCGCTCGCGCTGTCGATCACGCTGCTGCTGCGCTGGTTCTACGGCGCCGACCGCCGAGACGCCGCGCGCGAGGCGCGCGCCGCCCAGCACCTGCAGCAGCAGGCGGCGGCCGAGCAGGCCCGCGTGCAGCAGGCGCAGATCGCTCAAGCGCAGGCCGCGCAGTTCCAGGCCCAGGCCCAGGCCGCGCAGCCGCTGCTGCCGTGGCCGACGTTCGCAGACGGCACCCCGCTGCCGGCGGGCCCCGACGGGCAGCCCGACTTCTCGGCGACCCAGCGGTAACGGTCAACGCGACCGCACCGCCCGCTCGTCCACTCCAGGCGAGCGGGCGGTGCTGCGTGGGGTCGAAACTCCGACACCATCAGGGGTTCTTCGTTCATCATTTGAACATCAGATGAAGGTAAGTCTAGGCTAATTGGAGCGTCGATACGGGTCGCCCCGCCGACGCTGTTCCGTGTCAGCCGATCCCGTGAGGAACCACAGTGAGCCTTCGCCCGACCCTCAGCCCGTTCACCAGCCGCAGCGGCGCCGACCCGACGAGCCGTCGTTCGCGTCGCATCGTTCCCGCGGCGGCGCTCGCCGTGGGCGCGGCTCTGCTGCTCGCCTCCTGTTCCGGCAGCGCACCGAGCGAGAACTCCGAGCCGGCCGAGGCCGGCACCGTCACCATCACCGACAACCACGGCGAGATCGACGTCCCGGTGAACCCCGCGACCGTGGTCGCCCTCGACAACACCGCCTTCGACACGCTCAGCGAGTGGGGGGTCGAGCTCGCCGCCGTGCCCAAGGACGTCATGGGCGACGTGTGGCCCGAATACACCGACGACGAGGCGGTCGCGAACGTCGGCAACCATCGCGAGCCGGATCTCGAGACCATCGTCGCCGAGCAGCCCGACCTCATCATCGCCGGTTACCGTTTCGCCGACTACTACGAGCAGATCAGAGAGCAGAACCCGCAGGCGGCCGTCATCGAGATCAACCCGCGCGATGGCGAGGACCGTTTCTCGGAGCTGCAGCGGCAGACCGAGATCCTGGGCGAGATCTTCGCCCATGAAGAAGAAGCCGCCGCCCTCAACGACGCCCTCGACGCCTCGATCGCCGACGCCAAGCAGGCGTACGGCGACAACGGGACCGTGATGGCGGTCAATACCTCCGCCGGCAAGATCGGCTACCTCGCGCCCGTGGTGGGGCGCTCGCTCGGGCCCGTCTTCCCGGCACTCGGCTGGCAGCCGGCGCTCGAGGTGGAAGGCGCGACCGACGACCACCAGGGCGACGAGGTCAGCGTCGAAGCGATCGCGCAGTCGAACCCCGACTGGATCGTCGCGCTCGATCGGGACGCGGCCTTCGCACCGGCCGATCGCGAAGCGGGCTCCCAGCCGGCCGATGAACTGCTCAAGCACAGCGAAGCGCTGCAGAACGTCACCGCAGTGCAGCAGGACCAGATCGTGATCCTCGACCCGAACTTCTATCTCACCGAAGGGATCCAGGCCTATATCGAGATGTTCGACCAGCTGCAGGCGGCGTTCGCCGACGCATGACCTCGGAAACCTCGATGACGCTTCGGGGGCGGGCGATCGCCCCCGAAGCCCGGCCGCCGCGACGCCGCCCCTGGGCGCTCGCGACGGCCGTCGTGCTCGTCGCGGCGCTGCTCGCGGTGTCGCTGGCGGTCGGCGTCTACGACGTCGCCGGCAGCGACTTCGGCTCCGAGATGTTCTGGATCACCCGCGTGCCCCGCACCATCGCCCTGCTGCTCTCCGGCGCCGCGATGGCGACGAGCGGTCTCGTCATGCAGATGCTCACGCAGAACCGCTTCGTCGATGCGACGACCTCGGGCACCACCGAATGGGCGGCGCTCGGCCTGCTCGTCGCGACACTGGTCGTGCCCGGGCTCGGCCTGACCGGCAAGATGATCGTGGCGAGCGTCTTCGCTTTCGTCGGAGCGATGACGTTCCTGCTGATCCTGCGCCGCATCGTGATCCGTACGACGCTCGTGGTGCCGCTCATCGGCATCATGCTCGGCGCCGTCGTGAGTTCGCTGACGACCTTCATCGCGGCGCAGTTCAACCTCCTGCAGATGCTCGGTACCTGGTTCATGGGCAGCTTCACCGCTGTTGTGCGCGGCCGCTACGAGGTGCTGTGGGTCGTCGCGATCGTCACCCTGCTCGTGTTCGTCATGGCCGACCGCATCACGGTCGCCGGCCTGGGCAAGGACGTCGCCACGAGCGTGGGCGTGCGCTACGAAGCGATCCTCATCGGCGGCACGGCGCTCGTCGCGGTCGCAGCCGGAGTCACCACCGTGGTCGTCGGCTTCCTGCCGTTGATCGGCCTCGTCGTGCCGAACATCGTCTCGCTCGCCCGTGGCGACAACGTACGCAGCAATCTGCCGTGGGTGTGCCTCGGCGGCATCGCGCTCGTCGTCGCGTGCGACCTCCTTGGCCGCACTGTCATCATGCCCTTCGAGATCCCGGTATCGATGGTGCTCGGGCTCGTCGGCTCGGTCGTCTTCATCGCACTGCTGCTGCGCCAGCGGAAGACCCTGGGGTGACGCCCATGAGCAGCATTCTCAATCTCAGCAGCACGGGCGCCCCGCCGACGCCTGCAGCAGCGCAGTGCGGTCGCTCGCGCAGAGCCCTGCCGATCATCATCGTGTACGCGGTCGCGCTCGCACTCGCGGTCGCGATCCTCGTCATCGACAACCCTGCGCCCGCCGGCAGCCCCGGGTTCTGGATCATCGTCGGGACCCGCCTCGTCTCACTCGGCACGATCGCGTTCGTCGCGGTCGCTCAGTCGCTCGCGACGGTACTCTTCCACACCGCGACCTCGAACCGCATCCTCACGCCGTCGATCCTCGGCTTCGACGCGCTCTACGTGCTGATCCAGACCGCGCTCGTGTTCGTATTCGGCACTGCCGCGGCCTGCATGGAGGGCATCCCGAAGATCATCGCGCAAAGCATCATCATGGTGATGTTCGCCTCGCTGCTCTACGGCTGGCTGTTCTCGGGTAGGCGAGCGAACCTGCACCTGCTGCTGCTCGTCGGGGTGGTGCTCGGCATCGGCTTCGGGTCGATCTCGGCGTTCATGCAGCGCACGCTGACACCGAGCGAGTTCGACGTGCTCAGCGCCAGGCTCTTCGGCAGCATCGGCAAGGCCAATCCCGGCTATCTGCCGATCGCCGCAGTCATCGTGCTCGCCATTCTGATGTTCGTCTGGCTGCGCCGCCGTCGCTACGATGTGGTCGCGCTCGGTCGCGACGTCGCCGTGAGCCTCGGGGTGAACTACCGGCGCGAGGTCGTCATCGTGCTCGTGCTCGTCTCGGTTCTCGTCTCCGTCTCGGCCACGATGGTCGGCCCGATGACGTTCTACGGCTTCCTCGTGGCGACCCTCGCCTACCAGTTCGCGCGAGGCGATGCGCACTCCGAGATCGTGCCGCTCGCGATCGGCATCGGCCTCGTCACCCTGCTCGGTGCGACCCTCGTGCTCAAGCACGTCTTCGCCGCCGCGGGCCTCGTCACCGTGATCATCGAGTTCGCCGGCGGACTGCTGTTCCTGATCGTCCTGCTGAGAAAGGGGCTCCGATGAGCACCGCTTCCGAACTATCCGCCGAGCCCGTCGTCGGAGCCGCTGCGGCCGCCGCGCCTCGCGCAGATGCTGCTCCGGGCATCGCCCTCGCGGGCGTCGAGAAGGTCTACTCGGGACGGCCCGTGCTCGGGCCGGTCGACCTCACGATCGAACGCGGGGGAGTGACGGCGCTCATCGGCCCCAACGGGGCCGGGAAGTCGACCATGCTCACGATCATCGGCCGACTGCTCGAACCCGACAGCGGCAGGGTCACGGTCGGCGGCCTCGATGTGCGGTCGGCGAAGTCGAAGGATCTCGCGAGGGTCGTATCGATCTTGAAGCAGGAGAACCACTTCATGGCACGCCTCACGGTGCGCCAGCTCGTCGCCTTCGGCCGCTTCCCGCACTCCGCCGGTCGTCTCACCGAGACCGACGAGCGCGCCATCCATGCGGCCATCGCCTTCCTCGACCTCGCGGGCCTCGAGCACCGCTTCATCGACGAGCTCTCGGGCGGGCAGCGGCAGCGCGCCTTCGTGGCGATGGTGCTCGCGCAGGACACCGACTACGTGCTGCTCGACGAGCCTCTCACCGGTCTCGATATGCGCCACGGAGTCGCCATGATGGGGCAGGTGCGCGCCGCCGCCGACGCGCTCGGCAAGACCGTCGTGCTCGTCATCCACGACGTCAACTTCGCCGCGGCCTACGCCGACCGCATCGTCGCGCTCGCGGAAGGGCGCGTAGTGGCTTCGGGGACGCCCGAGGAGATCATCACCTCGGAAGTGCTCGAGCGGGTCTTCGAGACCCCGGTCGACGTGGTCGAGCACGCGGGCCGGCGGGTCGCGATCTACTACCGGCCGTGACTCCGCGGCCCGTGCGCCGGGAAATGGAACGGGGGCCTGCGGAGATCGATGATCCCTGCAGGCCCCCGTTCGTCGACGTCGGCCGCGGCGCGCGGGTTACACCCGTGCGGCGAGCGCTGCGACGGCGCTCTCGAAGAAGCGCAGGCCGTCTACCCCTGAGCGCATGGCTGCGGGCATGTCGGGGCCGAAGCCGGGCTCGACCGCGTGCTCGGGGTGCGGCATGAGACCGACCACGTTGCCGCGCTCGTTGGTGAGGCCGGCGATGTCGTCGAGCGAGCCGTTCGGGTTCACTCCGCGGTAGCGGAAGGCGACGAGGCCCTCGCCCTCGAGGCGCTTCAGGTCTTCAACGCTCGCGATGAACCCGCCGTCGCCGTTCTTCAGCGGGATGACGATCTCTTCGCCCGGTTCGAACAGGTGCGTCCAGGCGGTGTCGGCGTTCTCGACGACGAGCTTCTGGTCGCGGCGGATGAACTGCTGGTGCGCGTTGCGGATCAGGCCGCCGGGTAGCAGGTGCGATTCGACGAGCACCTGGAAGCCGTTGCAGATGCCGAGCACGGGCATGCCCTTGTTCGCAGCGTCGACGACCTCGCTCATGATGGGCGAGACCGCGGCGATCGCGCCGGGGCGCAGGTAGTCGCCGTAGCTGAAGCCGCCGGGCAGCACGATCGCGTCGACGCCCTGCAGGTCGTGGTCGGCGTGCCAGAGCGCGACCGGTTCGGCGCCGGCGATGCGGATCGCGCGCTGCGCGTCGCGGTCGTCGAGGGAGCCGGGGAAGGTGACGACGCCGATGCGGGTCGCCATCAGCGGGCCTCGCCGTCGACGCTGATCGCCACGACGTCTTCGATCACCGAGTTCGAGAGGATCTCGTCGGCGACCGTGCGCACCTCTGCGAGCACCTCATCGGTGACATCGCCCTCGACGGTGAACTCGAAGCGCTTGCCGACGCGCACGTTCTCGAACTTGCCGTGACCGAGGCGGGCGAGGGCGCCCGTGGTCGCCTTGCCCTGGGGGTCGAGCAGTTCGGCCTTGGGCATGACATCAACAACAATCGTGGGCACAGGTGACTCCGGTTTCAGTGCGGCTGAAGTGTGAGGCGGGCGCGGCTCGCGCGCTCCTCGTTCAAGTCTACCTCCTGGCGAGGCGGGCTCAGGCGCCGAATCGGGTGCTCAGATCGCGGCAGCGGCGCGGTCGCTCGCGACGCCGACCTTCACCCGGTTGCGCCACGGGTCGAGCACCGTGATCTCGCGCCCGTCGAACTCGCGGGCGATGCCCCGGTGCGCGAGGCGCTCGTCGAGGGCGCCGAGCGCGTCGGTATCGGGCAGCGCGATCGTCACCTCGCCGAGGCCGAGCGCGGGGGTGCGCGCGCCGGCGCCGCGCGACTCCCACGTATTCATGCCGACGTGGTGATGGTAGCCGCCGGCCGAGACGAAGAGCGCCTGATCGCGGAACGTGGCGGTGACGCCGAAGCCGAGCGCGTCGACGTAGAAGCCGCGCGCCGTGGCGATGTCGCCGACCTTGAGGTGCACGTGGCCGACCACCGCCGGGGTGTCCGCGACGGCGGTCGCGCCGGCGTCGGTGAGGTGCTCGCGCAGGTAGCGGTTCGGGTCGAGGGCCAGCGTTCCCATCGTGATCTCGCCGCCATCGGCGACCGTCCACGTCTCGCGCGGGCGGTCGACGTACAGCTCGACGCCGTTGCCCTCGGGGTCGGCGAAGTAGAACGCCTCGGAGACGACGTGGTCGCTCGCGCCCTGGTAGCGGTCGCCGTAGCCGCGGGCGACGGAGGCGACAGCCGAGGCGAGGTGCTCGGCCGTGTCGAAGAGGAACGCCGTGTGGTAGAGCCCGGCCGCCGCCGCGGGGGCATGCGCGAGCGCGCCGTCCTGATCGAGCACGAGCAGCGGTACGCCGCCCCGGCCGAGCACCGCGCCGCCCCGGCGCTGCGCGAGCACCTGCAGCCCGAGGGCGCCGTGGTAGAAGGCGAGCATGCGGTCGAGGTCGGCGACCGCGAGGGTCACGGCGCCCATGCCGGTCGCATCGGGCAGGAGGTCGTCGAGGTGCTGCATGCTCGGGAGAACGCGCGGGGTCGCACCGCTATTCCTGTCTGTCGCTGAGCTGCCGGGTACCGGCGGCCGTGGCGCGCTCCGATCAGGGGAGCACGTACGCGCCGGTGGGCCCGGGGTTCACCGCGACCTCCCACCGGAAGCCGTCGGGGTCGGCGAAGTAGCCGGAGTAGCCGCCCCATTCGCGGTGCTCGGCCCGGTGCACGGCGGAGCCGAGCGAGGCGGCGAGCTCGAGCACGGCGTCGACCTCGGGCTCCGTCGGCACGTTGTGGGCGAGCGTGATCGGTGCGAGACCGCGCGCCGGCGGCGCCCCGATCTCGGAGGTGAAGCCGTCGATGCTCCACAGCGAGAGCATCAGGTGCTCGCCGACCGGCAGCATGACGACGTCATCCGCCTCGAACATGGGCGCCCAGCCGAGCCCGTCGACGTAGAAGCGGCGGCTGCGGGCGACGTCGTCGACCGCGAGCGTGATGAAGCTGACGCGCTGGTCCATCACCCCAGCATGCGCGCGAACCGCGGGCCGCGCAAGGCGCGCGGCCCGTCAGCCGGCGAGGCGGTCGAAGAGCTCCGCGTAGCGGGCGTAGGTCTGCGCGACGATCTCGTCGGGCAGGCGGGGCGGGGTGCCCTGCTTGTCCCAGTGCGCGGCGAGCCAGTTGCGCACGATCTGCTTGTCGAACGAGGCGAGGCGCTCCGTGCGCGGCAGCGACTCGTCGCCGTAGAGCGCGGCATCCCAGTAGCGGGCGGAGTCGCTCGTCAGCACCTCGTCGGCGAGCACGAGCTCGCCGGTGCGCGGGTCGCGCCCGAATTCGAACTTCGTGTCGGCGAGTACGACGCCGCGGGCCGCCGCGAGATCCCTGGCCTGCGTGAAGATGCGCAGCGAGGCCTCGCGCAGGGCCTCGGCGACCTCGCCGCCCACGATCTCGGCCGAGCGCTCGAAGGTGATGTTCTCGTCGTGCTCGCCGAGCGGCGCCTTGTAGGCCGGCGTGTAGATCGGCGCGTCGAGCAGATCGCCGTCTTCGAGGCCCGCGGGCAGCTCGATGCCGCATACCGCGCCCGTCTCGCGGTACTCGATGAGGCCCGAGCCGGTGATGGCGCCGCGCACCACGCATTCGATCGGGTACATCTCGAGCTTGCGGGTCAGCATCGAGCGGTCGGCGACCTCGGCCGGCACGGCCGGGGCGTCGCTCGCGCCGTCGGCCAGATGATTCGCCAGATCGATGCGCTCGAACCACCAGCGAGACAGCTTCGTCAGCATGGCGCCCTTGCCCGGAATCTCGGGGTCGAGCACGAAATCGAACGCGCTCACCCGGTTCGAGGCGACGACGAGCAGGTAGTCGTCGGAGCCGCTCTCGGGCGCGTACAGGTCGCGCACCTTGCCCGAGTAGATGTGGCGCCAACCGGCGAGCTGAGCGGGAGCAGAATGAGAGGTCACGCGACCATTCTTCCACGGCCTGCCGACATGCTGCGAAGTCGATGCATCTGCACATGGGAGACCGAGTACAGTCATGATGAGGGGGAGCGAGCGTATGTGGTGCTGCTCCGCCGGCCAGTCGAAGGCTGAGGAGATTCTATGATTCCGCTAGGGCCAGTAGTCGCACGCGCACGGGTGCGCGCGCAACGGGCGGTCGTCTGGAAACACTTGGTCGACCCCGCGCTTCGGGAGCGCTGGTGGCCGACTGCCGCACTCGATGCCGTGCTCGGCGGCAGCGTCGGAGACGGCTCCGCAGCGGGCGACGTCGACGTATTCGTCGAGGGGCATGCTCTGGGGTTCCGATGGGCGGCGCTTCCCGTGGCCGCTGCCGATTCCGCAGCGGACGGCACCGACGGCTCGACCGACGGCTCGGCTGACGGGTCGCGCTCCCGGCCGACGGCCGTGCTGTTCACGCTGCGCGCCCAGGGCGTCGACACCGGCGTGACGGTCACCGAGACGGGCTTCGACGCGCTGCCGCAGTCCGCCGAGCGCGCTGCGGCGGCGACCGAGCGCTGGCAGGGGCTGCTCGCCGCGCTCGTCGCGGCCGTCGATGCATTCGAGCCAGGGATCGCCGACGCCGGTTCGCCCGCCGCGGCCGCGGCCGCCGGCGTCGCCGGGGGCGCCGTGGCCACTGCCGGCAGCGCCGAGGTCGAGTCTTCCGGCCCGGAGTCGGATCCGGTCCCGGCTCCGGAGCCGGGATCGGCCGCGGAGACGCGCGGCGGCGCGGACGGCGGAGCCGAATCTGACGCGGGCGGCCAGGAGACCGACTCCGAACCGGAGACCGACGACGCCTCCGCGGACACCGTCGTGATCGAAGTGGCGACGATGCCGGCCGAGCCCGAGGACGCCGAGTCCGCGAGTGCGGAGCCTGCTCGCGCCGAGGCGTCGAATGCGGCGGACGCCGCAGAGCCGGTCGCCGCAGAGGAGGACCCGGACGCCGGCATCGTGCCGCTCGTGCTGCCCGGCCCGCCGGGCGTGCAGCAGAATGCCGACGACGCCGACGAGCTGAACGAGGGGGACGCCGAGGAATCGCTCACGGGCGACCCCGACTTCGACGCCCTCATCCGCGGCGACTCGCTCGAATAGGCCGGCGCCCCGACTCGGAGCCCGCAAACGGCACGGGCCC
Source organism: Leucobacter sp. gxy201 (assembly GCF_051043335.1). Lineage (NCBI taxonomy): Bacteria > Bacillati > Actinomycetota > Actinomycetes > Micrococcales > Microbacteriaceae > Leucobacter > Leucobacter sp. gxy201. The sequence continues at coordinate 3,047 of NZ_JAMXWS010000002.1, read as the reverse complement.
GCAGAACGCGAAAGTTCTGCGGGCCCGTGCCGTTTGCGGCGGCAGCGTCAGGCGACGCGCGCCGCGATATCGGTGCGGTTCTGCGACCCCTCGAGATCGATCTGCGCGACCGCCTCATAGGCGCGTGCGCGCGCCTGCGAGAAATCGGCCCCGCGCGCGACCACGCCGAGCACGCGCCCGCCCGTCGCGACCCAGCCGCCGTCGGCATCGCGCCGCGTCGCCGCATGCACCAGGTGCACGCCCGGCACCTCGGCCGCGGCCTCGAGCCCCGTGATCTGACGGCCCGTGACCACATCGCCCGGGTAGCCCTCGCTCGCGACGACCACGATCACCGCGGGCTCCTCCGAGAACACGGGAGCGGGCAGCTCGGCCAGCGATCCCTGGGCCGCCGCCAGCAGATACGCGCTGACCGGCGACTCGAGCCGCGCCAGGACCACCTGCGTCTCGGGGTCGCCGAACCGGGCGTTGAACTCGATGACGCGCAGCCCCTTCGACGTGACGATCAGACCGCAGTAGAGCAGCCCCACGAACGGAGTGCCCTCGGCCTCCAACCGGCGCACCGTCGGCAGCGCCACGGTCTCGGCGACCTCCTGCACGAACGCATCGACACCGCCCGGCAGCCACGGCAGCGGCGAATACGCGCCCATGCCGCCCGTGTTCGGGCCCTCATCGCCGTCGAAGATGCGCTTGTAATCCTGCGCCGGCGTCAGCGCCACGACATCGTGCCCGTCGGCGAAGAAGAACAGCGACACCTCCTGGCCGTCGAGGAACTCCTCGACGAGCACATCGCCGTGCGGAGCCCACGTCGCGACATGCTCGAGCGCCGCATCGCGATCCTCGGTCACGAGCACGCCCTTGCCCGCAGCCAGCCCATCGGCCTTCACCACGTACGGCGCCCCGAACTCGTCGAGCACCGCACCCGCATCCGCGGCCGACTCGACCCGCACGGCACGGCCCGTCGGCACCTGCGCCTCATCCATGATGCGCTTCGCGAACGCCTTGGACCCCTCGAGCTGCGCCGCAGCCCGATCCGGACCGAACACCGGCACGCCCGCCGCCCGCAGCGGATCGGCGACCCCCGCGACCAGCGGCGCTTCGGGCCCGATGACGACGAGATCGAACCCGTCGCGCGCGTTCACGAACTCCGCGACCGCGACCGGATCGGTGTAGTCGAGCGCCGGCGTCTCGACGCCGCTCGCCGCGATACCGGCGTTACCGGGAGCGCAGACGATCTCGTGATCGGCGCCCTCTTCGAGGAGCGCGAGGACAATAGCGTGTTCGCGGGCGCCCGGGCCCAGTACGAGAATCTTCACCGTTTCAGGATAGTCGGGGACGCGGCACGGCAGCGGTCCGGAGGCGAGATTCCGTCCGGTAATTGCGTTCTCGAGATGTGCCGCTTCGCTTATTGCACATCTCTCGGCCGCAAATCGGACGGAACCCGCCTCCGGACCGCTGACGTGCCGCTCGCGTCGGTCGGACGGTGCGGGTTCTCGTGCTGGGCGCGGATGCCTGCTGGCGAGGAAGGGGAAGAGGAGCGGGGCGCTCGATAGGGTGGGGGCATGGCGAAGCGGAGGATCCCTGTCGATGCCGGGCGCGAAGCGCTGCAGGCCGTGCTCGCCGTCGGCGCAGAGCATGCGGCGCGCCCCGAGCTCGCGACCGCCGTGCGCTACCTGCTCGAAGAACTCGCCGAGCGCGCGCCGGGCAACACCCTCGAAGTGCGGGTGCCGCCGTTCGGAGCGACCCAGTGCGTCACCGGGCCGCGGCACACCCGCGGCACCCCGCCGAACGTCGTCGAGACCGACCCCGCCACGTGGATCGCGCTCGCCGCAGGGCAGCTCGCCTGGAGCGACGCCCTCGCCGAAGCGCGGGCGACCGCGTCGGGGTCGCGGGCGAGCCTTGACGGCCTGCTGCCCCTCGTGCGCCCCGTGCCGCACCGCCCTGAGACAGCGGGATGAGTTCGGTGCACTATTCGGCGGCGATAGTGCACCAAACCCATCCCGGTGCGTGACGAACCCGCGGCGTGATGTGCGCGGACGCGGCCCGGCACTCAGGTGCGGGCTGAGACAATAGAGGCATGAGCAATTCCGACCCCGCCGCGCGCCCCGAGGGCGCAGCGAGCACCGCAGCCGGCGAGAGCGCCGCAGCCGCGGAGAACCCGACGAACACCCCGACTCCGGCGGTGGATGCCGACACCGTCGAGAGCGCCAGAACCGCCGCGGACGCCGCGGACGCCGCAGACGCCTCGCCGGCCCCGCACGAGCCAGTCATCGTCACGAGCGAGCAGACGGTCGAACTGCAGCGGTCGGTGCGCTACGGCCGCGTGCTCATCGGCGCCGCCGTGCTCGGCGCGCTGATCCTCTCGCTCGCGAGCCTCGTCATGCCGCTCGACCCCGAGAGCGAGTACTCGATGGCGCAGATCGTCGGCTTCATGGCGCTGATCGGCGCGGCCGTCGGCCTGGGTGTCGGCGCGATCCTGTCGGTCGTGCTCACCGCGGTGGCCAAACGGGGGCACGGCTCCGGGGTCGCGATCCAGACTGACGTGCGATAATTAGCCGACTTCGACGAAACTGGAGAGAACTCAGCATGCTGCAAGGCCTCACCGGATGGCACCTCATCGTCATCCTGTTCATCATTCTGCTGTTGTTCGGAGCCCCGAAGCTTCCGGGGCTCGCGAAGAGCCTCGGGCAGTCGATGAAGATTCTGAAGAAGGAAGTGCGTAACGACGAGGACGGCAAGGCCGAGAACTCGGCCGACGCCGACGTCGAGACCGCCGGCACCGCTCCCGCGGCCGCCGCTCCGGCTGCACCGGTCGCTCCGACCGCACCGGCGACTCCGGCGGCTCCGGTCGCCGATGCCGACGCCGAGATCGCACGGGCCCGCGCCGAGGCCGAAGCCGCCAAGGCCGAGCTCGAAGCGCTCAAGCTGCAGGCCCAGGCCGACAAGCGCTCGCAGGCGGGCGAATAGCCTCCCCGAGCAGCCTCGGAAGAGCCTTCCCGGCACCGGCCGGAACGGCAGTGGGGGGGGGCGCGCGGCGGGGGGGGGCCCCC